>NZ_NOZA01000022.1:0-837 GCF_002258465.1 Rhodococcus sp. 05-2256-B1
ATCGATGAGTGGCATCTCCAATGTCATCTCCGGGGTCGGCACCCCGACGAGGACGACGGTCCCGGCGAGATCGCGGGCGTAGAACGCCTGCTTCCACGTTTCCGGGCGACCGACGGCATCGATGACCACATCTGCCCCGCATCCACCGGTGAGCTCTTGGATGGCCTCGACGGCATCGACCTGCGAGGCGTCGACGGTGTGGGTGGCACCGAGTTCGAGAGCCCAGTCGAGTTTTTTCTTGTCGCGGTCGACGGCGATGATCGTCGACGCCCCCGCCAGGCGGGCCCCGGCGATCGCAGCATCGCCGACACCGCCGCACCCGATCACGGCGACGGAATCACCGCGGGAGACGTTCCCGGTGTTCATCGCCGCACCGAGCCCGGCCATCACCCCGCAGCCGAGCAACCCGACGACCGCCGGATCGGAGTCGGGGTCGACTTTGGTGCACTGGCCTTCGTGGACGAGGGTCTTGTCGGCGAACGCCCCGATCCCCAACGCAGGGGAGAGTTCGGTGCCGTCGGCGAGGGTCATCTTCTGCGATGCATTGTGGGTGTCGAAGCAATACCAGGGGGTGCCTTTCTTGCAGGCTCGGCATTCCCCGCACACCGCCCGCCAGTTCAACACCACGAAGTCGCCGACCTCGACATGAGTGACAGCATCGCCGATGGTTTCGACGGTGCCCGCGGCTTCGTGGCCGAGCAGGAACGGGAACTCGTCGTTGATACCGCCCTCGCGGTAATGCAGATCGGTATGACACACCCCGCACGAGGCGATGGTGACCACGACATCGTTCGGGCCGGGATCGGGAATGGTGATCGTCTCGATCGAGACGGGCTC
>NZ_NOZA01000027.1:0-273335 GCF_002258465.1 Rhodococcus sp. 05-2256-B1
ACGCAAAACGCTCGGCTGGAAAACTCCAGCCGAGCGTTTACGTGATCTACTGACAGGCATCTGACCATCAGGTGTTGCGAGGACCCCTAGAATCCGCCATCCGGTGAGCGGCCCTTCGCTGTGCCATGGCCCGATTCAGTGAGCTGCGGCATCCCAACTGCGACCGGTGCCGACCGAGACCTCGAGGGGCACCGACAATTCGATGGCCGACGACATCTTGTCACGCACCAACGCCTCGACTTCCTCGCGCTCGGAGTCGACGACCTCGAGTACCAGTTCGTCGTGCACCTGCAACAGCATGCGCGACTTCAAGGTCGACTCCGCCAGAGACTTGTGCACGTCGATCATCGCTACCTTGATGATGTCTGCGGCAGTGCCCTGGATCGGAGCGTTGAGTGCCGCGCGCTCGGCGACCTCGCGACGCTGACGATTGTCGCTGTTGAGATCTGGCAGGTAACGACGACGGCCGTACAGCGTCGAGGTGTAGCCCACCTTTCGGGCTTCCTCGACCGCGTTGCGCAGGTAGTCGCGCACGCCGCCGAAGCGAGCAAAGTACGCCTCCATCTGCTGCTTGGCTTCGTCGGTGGAGATCTTCAACTGCGCGGCGAGGCCGAACGCGCTGAGTCCGTAGGCGAGGCCGTACGACATGGCCTTGACTCGACGGCGTAGTTCCGGGGTGACCTCGTCGATCGGTACGCCGAACGCGCGCGAACCGACGAAGCTGTGCAGGTCCTCACCGGTGTTGAACGCTTCGATCAGCCCCTCGTCACCGGATACGTGCGCCATGATGCGCATCTCGATCTGGCTGTAATCGGCGGTGAGCAGAGTGTCGTAGCCGGCACCGACCACAAAGCCGTCGCGGATGTGGCGACCCGCCTCGTTCCGCACCGGGATGTTCTGCAGGTTCGGTTCCGTCGACGACAGTCGTCCGGTGGCCGCGACGGTCTGATTGAACGTGGTGTGAATGCGGCCGTCGTCGGCGACGGACTTGAGCAGGCCGTCCACCGTCACCTTCATTCGTGTGGCATCACGGTGGTCGAGCAGGAATTTGAGGAACGGATGCTCGGTCTTCTCGAACAGCCCCTGAAGTGCGTCGGCGTCGGTGGTGTACCCGGTCTTGGTTTTCTTGGTCTTGGGCATGTCGAGTTCCTCGAACAGCACCACCTGCAGCTGTTTGGGCGATCCGAGATTTATCTGCTTGTCGATCACGCCGTACGCGGAATTCGCGGCCTCGTCGACCTGCGCAGCAAAACCCGATTGCAGCGAGCGCAGGTGATCGCCGTCCACTGCGATGCCCGTGGCTTCGATATCGGCAAGCACTGTCAGCAGCGGCAGTTCCATCTCCGAGAGCAGAGTGGTCGACTCGATTGCTGCGAGTTCCGCGTCGAGAGCGTCGGCGAGATCGATGACCGCCCGCGCCTTGAGAATTTCGCCCTCGGCGAATGCCGCGTCAGCGGTGTCCTCGGCGTCGAGAAGTGACATCTGCCCCTCGCCCGCGTCTTCGACGCGTAGTTCGCGCTTGAGGTAGCGCAGCGACAAGTCGTCGAGGTTGAACGACCGCTGACCGGGCCGGACGAGATACGCCGCGAGCGCGGTATCGGTCGTCAACCCACCGAGCGTCCATCCCCGACCACGAACCGCGTGCAGTGCCCACTTCGCCTCGTGTAGAGCTTTGGGTCGATCCGCATCGGCGAACCACGCGGCCAATGCGCGTTCGTCGGATTCGTCGAGAGCCGTCGTGGTGACGAAGGCGCCCTCGCCGTCTGCTGCCGCGATGGCCACCGAGGTCGCGTCGCTGTCGTACGGCCTGCGTGGTCCGAGGATGGATACCCCGCTACGCCGACCGTCGGACGCATGCTCGTCCAGCCACGCCGCCAACTCCCCGGGCGCGACGATGCCGCCCCGAACGTCGAACCCTTCTTCTGCCTCGGGCTCGACCGAGGCGAGTGTCTCGAACAGTCGATCCCGCAGGATGCGAAACTCCAGATCGTCGAACAGGGCGTGGATCTTCTCGCGATCCCACGGGGCCAGCTCGAGTTGATCGGGCGTGAAGGGCAACGGCACGTCGCGCACCATCTCGGTGAGCTCGCGGTTGAGCACCACACTCGACAGGTTGGCCCGCAATGCGTCGCCCACCTTGCCCTTCACCTTGTCGACATTGTCGACGAGGGCGGTGAGCGACCCGTATTCGATGATCCACTTGGTCGCCGTCTTCTCCCCGACGCCGGGAATGCCGGGAAGGTTGTCGCTCGGATCTCCGCGCAGAGCTGCGAAGTCCGGGTACTGCGACGGCGTCAGACCGTATTTGGTGGCGACCTCGTCCGGGGTGAATCGCGTCAGGTCCGAGACACCCTTGCGGGGATAGAGCACCGTGACGTTGTCGGTGACCAGCTGCAGTGCGTCACGATCGCCGGTGACCACGAGGACGCGATAGCCCAGCGCCTCGGCTTGCGTGACCAGAGTGGCGATGATGTCGTCGGCTTCGAACCCTGCCTCGGCCATCACGGGAATGCCCATGGCACCGAGCACATCCTTGGTGATGTCCACCTGGCCCGCGAACTCGTCCGGCGTCTTGCTGCGGTTCGCCTTGTATTCGGGGAAGCGCTCGGCCCGGAACGTTTGCCGTGACACGTCGAAGGCGGCGGCGATGTGCGTCGGCTTCTCGTCCCGCAACAGGTTGATCAGCATCGAGGTGAACCCGTACACGGCATTGGTGGACTGACCGCTCGTGGTCTTGAAATTTTCCGCCGGCAACGCGAAGAAGGCACGGAAGGCCATCGAGTGACCGTCGATGAGGAGCAGCGTCGGACGCTCTTCGGCTGACTTCGCATCGGTCCGGGCTGCGGGTGCTGCACTTTTGTCGGTTACTGGGCTCACGGTTGACCAGTCTAGGTAGCGGGTCCGACATCACGTAGCCGGATGCGGGCACCGCGCCGCAATCGCCGCGGCACCGATCTCCCGCAGCGCGAAACACAACCGATACTTTCCGGAAATCTCAGTTGCCGATTTTGCGTCGTTTCAACGGATAGAGTCCGACAATTGCAGTAAATCCCCATCCCGTGACTCAACGACAACCGTCCGGAGGACGTGCGTGGCTCCAAATGTTCGATGGACCAGAAAGGTGCAACCACCGAGGTTGCGCGCAAGATCTGCAGTTCGCGTATTCCAGCGAACACTCCTACTCGCCATCCTGAGTTCCATTGCGGCGCTGCTGTTCAGTGCGCCTGCGTTGGCGCAGGAACCTACCCCCACTCCCCCGGCGGCGCCGGGAACCAGTGCCGAACAGGCACCGCCCGCAGACGCCGTCAGCGTCGCGGGATCGCTCAACAACGGTGGAGAACGCCTCGAAGGGGTCGATGTTGCGGCGCTCGACGCGTCGGGCAGCGAAGTGGCCCGCACCACCAGCGAGACCGGCGGACGCTGGACTCTCGAATTGTCGCCTGGCACATACACATTCCAGGTGGTCCAGGAAACGCTCCCCGACGGGGTGAGCGTGCAGGGCGAGGTCGAGCGCGACGTGCAGGCCGGTCGCTCGAACACCGTCATCTTCTCCTTCGGTGAGGCCAGGACCGCGACCAGCACCCCGTTCTACGAGAAGTTCGTGCGCACCACGGTCGACGGCTTCCGCTTCGGTCTGGTCATCGCGCTCGCGGCGGTCGGTCTGAGCTTGATCTTCGGAACGACGGGTTTGACCAACTTCGCACACGGCGAACTCGTGACGCTCGGAGCCGTCGCGGCGTGGTTCTTCAATGTGAGCCTCGGGATACAACTGATCCCGGCCACCGTGCTGGCCATCATTGTCGGAGTCGCGATCGGCTGGCTCAACAACGCCCTGATCTGGCGGCCGTTGCGTAAACGTCGAACCGGCCTGATCGCTCAGCTGGTGGTGACGATCGGACTCGCCATTGCGCTGCGCTACCTCATCCTGATCTTCTTCTCCGACCGCTCGGAGCCATTCGACGACTACCAGGCTCAGACCGAGAACGACTGGGGCCCACTGTCGATCACCAACGTCAACCTCGCCTGCATCGTCATCAGCGTCGTCGTCCTCATCGGCGTCGCACTGATGCTGCAGCGCACCAAGATCGGTAAAGCCATGCGTGCGGTGGCCGACAACCGTGATCTGGCTGCCTCGTCGGGTATCAACGTCGAGCGCGTCGTGACGTTCGTCTGGTGCCTCGGTGGCGGCCTGGCCGCCCTCGGCGGCGTGCTGTTCGGGCTCTCCGAACTCGGCGGCCGCGTGCAATGGGAGATGGGCTTCAAACTCCTACTGCTCATGTTCGCCGGAATCACGCTCGGAGGACTCGGCACGGCCTACGGCGCATTCCTCGGTTGCGTCATCGTGGGTCTGCTCGTGCAGTGGTCGACGTTGGTCATCAATCCCGACCTCAAATACATCGGAGGGTTGCTCGTCTTGATTCTCATCCTCGTCGTCCGTCCTCAGGGCATCCTCGGCTCGCGACAAAGGATCGGGTGACCTGCACATGGATATCATCGGCGCACTTCAGATCTCTCTTGCTCAGCTGGTCGGCCCGTCGGCCATCTTCTACGCACTGCTCGCCATCGGCCTGAACCTGCACTTCGGCTACGCCGGTCTGCTCAACTTCGGCCAGATCGGCTTCGCCCTGCTCGGCGGCTACGGCGTCGGCATCACCACGATCACCTACGAGCAGCCACTGTGGCTCGGCATTCTGGTCGGTCTCGCTGCGGCCGGCCTGCTGGCTCTGGTGCTCGGCATTCCGACCCTGCGATTGCGAGCGGATTATCTCGCCATCGTGACGATCGCCGCATCGGAAATCCTGCGACTGGTATTCCGCTCCACGGCAACCGATTCGGTGACCAAGTCCACCAACGGCATCACCGGATTCGCAGCTCCGTTCACCAACCTCAGCCCGTTCGAGGGTGGAAAGACGTACAGCTTCATCGGCGTTCGGTTCCTGGGTAACGACCTGTGGGCCATGCTCGTCGGCTGGACGTTGGTACTGCTGCTGTGCGGGGTCGTATACCTGCTGACACACAGCCCGTGGGGTCGTGTTCTCAAGGCGGTTCGTGAAGACGAGGACGCTGCCCGGTCGCTGGGTAAGAACGTGTTCGTCTACAAGATGCAGGCACTCGTTCTCGGCGGCGTGATCGGCGGTATGGGCGGGGTGTTCAACGCACTGCAGACGCAGTCGATCAACCCAGACTTCTATTCGACCGCGCAGACGTTCTTCGCGTTCGGCGCTCTCATTCTCGGTGGTGCCGCAACGGTGTTCGGCCCCGTGATCGGCGCAATGCTGTTCTGGTTCCTGCTGTCCATTCCCGACGCGATTCTGCGGCAACTGATCTCGGGCGACGATCCGGTGCTCAACCTCACCGGTGCCCAGGTCGGTGCCACACGATTCGTACTCCTGGGAATTCTGATCGCCGTGCTGATGGTGTTCAGACCCCAGGGCATTCTCGGCAACAAGCGAGAGGTTCAACTCAATGCCTGACCCGAGCACCGGTGCCGCCGCAGATGCGACACCGAGCAAGAAAGCCAGCACACTCGAAGCACGTGCGGCCAAAGCACTGTCGAGCGATCAGCGTGCCAGTCTGTTCGCCGGCGTCGCCAACGAGCCCGGGGCAGCCAAGCCCGACGCGACATTGGTGGTCGACGGGGTCTCGCGTACCTTCGGCGGCCTCAAGGCCGTCGACGTGGCGCACCTCGAGATCCAGCGCGGATGCATCACCGGTCTGATCGGACCGAACGGTGCGGGTAAGACCACACTGTTCAACCTGCTCACCGGATTCGACCGACCCGACACCGGAACGTGGTCGATGGACGGTCAGGAACTCGGCCGGATGCACCCTCATCAGGTGGCACGCAAAGGCGTCGTCCGCACCTTCCAGTTGACGAAAGCACTGTCGAAACTGACTGTGCTGGACAACGTTCGACTGGGCGCGACGGGCCAACGCGGCGAGCGCATGATCAACACGTTCATGCCGTGGACGTGGAAGGCACAGGAGCGTCAGATCACCGAACGCGCCTACGAACTGCTGGGGCGATTCAAACTCGACGCCAAAGCCGACGATCTGGCCGGCTCGTTGTCCGGTGGTCAGCGCAAACTCTTGGAGATGGCGCGAGCGTTGATGACCGATCCGTCGGTTGTCATGCTCGACGAGCCGATGGCCGGGGTCAATCCCGCTCTGACGCAATCGCTTCTGGGCCACATCAAGTCGCTGCGCGACGACGGCATGACAGTCGTGTTCGTCGAACACGACATGGATGTCATCCGCGACATCAGCGACTGGGTGGTGGTGATGGCTCAGGGCAGCATCATCGCCGAGTCCACCCCGGAAGAGCTCTCCAACAACGGTGCCGTCGTCGATGCCTATCTCGGCAGCCATCACGATCAAGCACTCGAATTCGACGCCGACGGCAATCCCGTCGGAGCCACCGCCGAACTGGCCGAGGCATTGAAGCAAGCCGAGGTGGAGGAACTGCAAGCAGGAGGCGATCTTTCGGAACCGGAGTTCGTCAGCCCCGCAGCCACCGACACTGCTGCGGGCGGCTCGCACCGAGCCAAGGAGGACAACTGATGAGCGAACAAACTCTGACGCCGGCCGAGTTTGCGGCTACGCCGGGCGAGCATGCGCGTCTGGCCGAAGGAGCGTTGCTGCGCGCCGACGGTCTGGTTGCCGGGTACATCCCCGGTGTGAACATCCTCAGTGAGTGCAACTTCTTTCTGAACGACGGCGAGATCGTCGGCATCATCGGACCCAACGGTGCCGGCAAGTCGACTCTGCTCAAGACGTTGTTCGGCCTCGTGGCGGTCCGCGAGGGCAGTGTGAAGCTGCGCGGTGACAACATCACCTCCGCCGAGGCGCACGTCCTGGTGACCAAGGGCGTCGGATACGTGCCCCAGACGCAGAACGTGTTCCCATCGCTCACGATCGAGGAAAACCTCGAGATGGGAATCTATCTGCGGCCCAAGAAGTTCGGTGAGCGGTTCGACTTCGTCAGCGAGTTGTTCCCACTGCTCGGCGAACGCAAGAAGGTCAAGGCAGGTGCATTGTCCGGCGGTGAGCGCCAGATGGTGGCGATGGGGCGGGCCCTGATGATGGAACCGTCGGTGCTGCTGCTCGACGAACCGTCGGCAGGCTTGTCGCCGATGTTCCAGGACGAGGTCTTCATCCGCTGCAAGAAGATCAACGCGGCGGGCGTCTCGATCATCATGGTCGAGCAGAATGCCCGCCGCTGCCTGCAGATCTGCGACCGCGGCTATGTTCTCGATCAAGGTCGCAACGCCTACACCGATACCGGGCCGGCGTTGATGAACGATCCCAAGGTGATCGAGCTTTACCTCGGCACTCTCGCGGGAAGCAAAGAAAAGAAGGCCTGACCTTCTCGGCAGGAAGCCCCGACTCGACATAGTTCGAGTCGGGGCTTTCTCGTACCTGCGCCATAGGTACCCAACGCGGTGTATTCGAACGACTCCGGGCCCGAGTCCTGATGTCAGGACTCGGGCCCGGAGGCTGTGCAGCAGCTACAGATCACTCACCGACGACGATGTATCCGTCCGTCGTCAGCTTGTTGTCCGGTCCGAAGACCAGGTTGCCGTAGGAACCGGTGGCGGGCTCGCCTGCGTCACTGAAGTTCAGCGCGCCGGTGACTCCGTCGTAGTCGATATCGGTGCCGGCCTTGACGAGCGGGAGGCACTCGGTGTAGCTCGTGCACTTCGTGCCGTCCTTGGTGATGCTGTTGATGTTGGCAGCGATGTCGGTGCCTGCCGTCGACTTCGCCTGCTCGGCTGCCAGCGCCGAGATGACGACCGCGTCGTAGGACTCACCGGCGTAGTTGAAGTCGACCAATGCCGGATCCACGCCCTTGAGTCGGTCCTGGAACGCGGTGCCGACGTCGGTCAGCGGGGTGGTGCCGCGCATCGTGTCGAGCAGGCCTGCAGCGACCGACTCACCGAGTGCGTTGCCCATGTTGCCGTCGACGCCGTAGACCAACGTGCCGTCGGACGGTCCGATGCCGATCTCGTGCATACGGGTGATGATCTTCGCGGACTCCTCGAAGCCGATGATGGCGACGGCATCCGGGTTGAAGTTCTTCACGCCGTCGACCTCGGCGTTGAACGACTGTGCGTTCGGGTCGTAGATCGTGGTCTGGATCTGGTCTGCCGCGATGCCGGCCTCTTCGAGGTTGTCGGCGGTGTTCTTGGCCAGGCCCGTTCCATAGGGGTCGTTGAGAGCCAGGATGGCGACGCGCTGCGCGCCGTCCTCGGCGATCAGCTGCGAAAGTGCCTGTGCCTGCAGCACATCGGTGGGCGCGGTACGGAAGTACTGGCCCTTGTCCGGGTAGCAGACGAACTGGTCGGAGGTGTTGGCAGGCGAGAACTGCACGACACCCGCGCTGGCGATCTTGTCGATGACCTTAAGTGACACCGAGGAGGACGCCGCACCGACGATGACGTTCGAGCCGCCGGCGAGCAGACGGTCGACCGTGGTGTTGGCGGTGTCGGTGGTGGTGTCGCCCGAGTCACCGGGGATGAGCGTGACGGGCTGGTCGAGGACGCCGCCCGCACCGTTGACATCGTTGACGGCCAGCTGGACACCGGCGACCTCGGGTGGTCCGAGGAAGGCCAGGGTGCCGGTCTCGGGAAGGAGGGTTCCTACCACCAGCGGCGACGTGTCGGGAGTGGATCCGGCGGTGGCCTGCTCAGGAGTGCAGTCGGTGGAGACGGTCGTTTCCGCGGCCGACGTGCCGCCGCTGGCACTGGTGGAGTCGGTCGAGCCCGAGTCGTCGCTCGACGAACAGCCGAACAGTGCGAGCGAGGTGACGCTCAGCACTGCAGCCGTGCGGACATAGGTCCGAATTGCCATCTAGGTTCTCCTTGAAATTGCTCGTCGTTGAAGCTCACCTGAGTTACATGTGGCTCACGTGTGAACCAGACGCTAATGCTCGAAACCGGTTCGCAAGGCCTAGAACGACGCTCGTGACCTGACTGTGACCTAAGAGGTCGAAGTTTTACGTGGCCGTAGCTTTCCGCGGGCCGATCAGCTCTCTGCCACAGGGTTGTTCGCCGGAGTACCGAGTGTTTCGATCACGACCTCGGCTACCGCCTTCATCGTCGTGCGTCGGTCCATCGCGGCACGCTGAATCCACTTGAACGCCTGCGGTTCCGTCAGCGATTGCGACTCCATCAGGACGCCCTTGGCCTTCTCGATCAACTTGCGGGTCTCGAGTCGATCCTGAAGATCGGCGATCTCCGATTCGAGCGCAGAGATCTCGCCGAACCGGCTCGCGGCCAACTCGACTGCAGGCATCAGATCGGCCTTGGTGAACGGTTTGACCAGATAAGCCATCGCACCCGCATCGCGCGCCTTCTCCACGAGCTCTCGCTGACTGAACGCTGTGAGAATCACCACCGGCGCGATCCGCTTCTCCGCGATCTCGGAGGCGGCGTCGATGCCGTCACGACGCGGCATCTTCACGTCCATGATCACCAGATCCGGTCGAAGTTCGACAGCCAGTTCCACGGCCTGCTGACCGTCCGCGGCCTCACCGACCACGTCGTACCCCTCTTCGCGGAGCATCTCCACCAGGTCGAGACGAATCAGGGATTCGTCTTCCGCGACCACCACCCGCAGCGCAGGCTTGCCAGTACCGTGCGTATCAGGAGCATTCATCTGTACCGGTCTCCTTCGACAGTCGTCGCCCCTCAGGGGCATCGAGCAACTGAAGGGTACCGGTGCACGGGGCCGAAAGCGCATCTTCTACACTCGTCATTCGTTGCTTGAAAGACGCCAGCCCTCGTATCCCAATTGGCAGAGGAAACGGATTCAAAACCCGTCCAGTGTGAGTTCGAGTCTCACCGAGGGCACCACAGCACGATCGACCGGCCGCGACAGCGGTCGGGTCCACTCCCGATCACGCCTACAGTGGGGTGATGTACATACCCAGCAGTCTTCGTTGCCATGACACCAGCGCGGGCAAATTGTGCGCGCAGAAGGTCGACCACCGTTTCGGAGATTCCGCGGACCAGTCCGCTCAGTGGGTCTACTACACCTGCAGCGCCGACTCCGCCCACGAAACCGGTTACGTCGACCGCCTGGTCACCGCCTGAATCATGTTCGTAGAGCGCGCCTTTGTCCACGCCGACGATGTGGGATCGGAGTGGCCCTTCACCGTTCCCGCTGTCGCCGACCTCGCGCGAGAGGGACTCGAGTTTCTCGCACCGGTCACAATTCTGGTGGGCGACAACGGTTCCGGTAAGTCTACTCTCGTAGAGGCAATCGCAGAGCGTTTCGGCATCGACGCCCGCGGGGGTCGGGCAGCGCAGAAGTCTCGTCGACTGGACGAGGTGACGAGCGTCCTCGGCGAGGTGCTCGAACTCGAGACCACGCCACGAGGCGCGCGCATGCTGCGGGGTCCGCGCGAGCAGAAGCGGGGATTCTTCCTGCGCGCCGAGACTGCATTCGAGATGGCCGAAAACCTCGGCGGCATGCCGGGCTTCTGGGACGAGAACACCGCCGAAATGAGCCACGGTGAGGGCTTTCTCACCATGTTCGGTGCGATGTTGGCCGAACCGGGCTTCTATGTGCTGGACGAACCGGAGTCGGCCCTGTCGTTCACCGCGTGCCTGAACCTGGTCGCGCTGATGTCCCACTTGGGCGAGGAGGGGGCGCAGCTCGTCTGTGCCACGCATTCACCGATCCTGGCTTCGACACCCGGTGCGGACATCGTCGAAGTGGGTGAACACGGTCTGCGCCGAAGCACCTGGGACGAACTCGAATTGGTCCAGCACTGGCGGCGATATCTCGACGATCCGAACGTGTATCTCCGTCATCTACTCGACTGAACCGGCACCAACGCCACGTCCCGACGACGACGCACACTCCCCGGAGAGACTCCCATCGCCCGTTTGAATGCTTTGCCGAATGCTGCCTCCGACAAATAGCCACTGCGCCTGGCCAATTCGGCCAGCACCACGTCCTCGGACCGCAATGTGTCGTACGCGACCTGCATCCGCCACGTCGCCAGGTAACTCATCACCGAATCGCCGACCAATGCGGTGAATCGAGCCGAGAACGCCGAACGTGACATGTGTGCACTCGACGCCAGTGCCGCAACGGTCCACCGCTCGTCGGGATTTCGATGAATGCGAGCCAGCGCGCCTCCGATCCGCTCGTCCTGCAACGCTCCCAACCAACCGGACTGCGCGCTCGGAGTGTCCACAATCCATGACCTCAACGCCTGAATCACCAGAACGTCGGAAAGCCTGGTGATCACTGCCTCTCCCCCGGGCTCGAGCGATCGTGCCTCGTCGGCCACCATGGCGAGGATGTTCTGCATACGTGCGCGCCGTGGTTCGCTGTCTGCGTCGATCACGATCACCGCCGGTAGCAGCCGAAGAAGCTGCTGCGCCGCAGGATGATCCATCCGGACGGCCCCGCAGACCAACACGGTGTCGGGTCCGCTCGCATCGCACTGGTCGATCACCGCGTACCGGTCGCTGACGTAATCGTGTGGCACCTCGTACACGCTGGTCGCGTCGCCGACAGACTCGATGTCGGCCGCCAATACGTGCCCACGCCCGTGGGGAACCAACGCGAAGTCGCCGGGAACGAGCTCACGCGTCGACTCCCCGGGGACCGACAGCACACACGACCCGTCGACCACGGTGTGGAACCACACAGCGTCGTCCATCGCGGGCAGGGCCAGCCCCCACGAGCCACTCATCTCGGAACGCACGTAGAAGGACCCGGTCATTCGGAGGAAATGCAAAGCCTCACCGAGCGGATCGGGTGACTTCCAGGGGTCGGCTCCACGCACCGGACAATTGTCCCCCACGGCCGGGACGATCGGACATGAATTCGAGCCCTGCGCGCATTGTCCATCCACCCGTGACGCGGAAAGGTCGGAAGCGCACGACGAATCCCCGGGAAGGAAAACCGATGATCGACAAGATCTCCTCGA
This sequence comes from Rhodococcus sp. 05-2256-B1, assembly GCF_002258465.1. Classification (NCBI taxonomy): domain Bacteria; kingdom Bacillati; phylum Actinomycetota; class Actinomycetes; order Mycobacteriales; family Nocardiaceae; genus Rhodococcus; species Rhodococcus sp. 05-2256-B1. The sequence continues at coordinate 11,948 of NZ_NOZA01000027.1, forward strand.
TCGCCACCCTGGTCGCAGCAGTCGGATGCGGCCTCGTCGCGGGCGTCATGCTCGCGTTCTCGGTCAGTGTTCTTCCTGGCCTGGCGTCGTTACCGGTGCCCGACGCGATCGCCGCGATGCAGAGATCGAACGCCGCGATCCTCAACCCACTGTTTCTGACGCTGTTCGTCGGTACGGCGTTGACCTGTTCTCTCGCAACCGTTCTCGCGATCACCACGGAGGGTGGGCGATCGACCTGGGTCGGCGCGGGAGCAGCGCTCTACGTGGTGGGCTGCTTCGTGGTCACGGTGGCGTTCAACGTCCCACTCAACGATGCATTGGCAGCGGTGGATCCGGCGAGTCCGTCGGGAACCGACATGTGGCAGTCGTTCACGTCGAACTGGACGCGGTGGAACACCGTCCGGATCATCTCGTCGACGGCGGCGTGCGCCGTGCTGATCCTCGGTCAGGGCAGATCCGCGCTGGGCTGATCGGACTCACCGTCCTGGTGACGCCTGCGAATCTCGTCCTCGAAGCGGGCGATGAGATGATCGGTATCGGCAGTGGACACATCTCGCGCGCCTTCGTCCATCGCGGCGTCGCGTCCTCTGCGCAAGGCGGCGAGTTCGGCTTCGAGTTCGTTGTTGTCGAGTACGCGTGGATCCAACATCTCTACATTGTGGTCCCACCCGAGTGCCTGCGCGCGCTGTTTGCTGTAATCGCGACATGAACGTCGTGCACAGCTTCGAACCGATAGTCGACGAGCACGCTCACACGCTGATACTCGGTTCGATGCCCGGTGTCGCATCGCTTGCTGCTCAGCAGTATTACGCTCATCCCCGAAATGCGTTCTGGCCGATCATGGGCGCGCTGTTCGGTGCCGGTCCCGAACTTCCGTACGAGGCGCGAACAGAGCGACTGGCGCGCAGCGGGATTGCTGTGTGGGACGTACTGAAGCTGTGTACCAGGACCGGAAGCCTGGACTCGGCCATAGTCGAATCATCCATCGTGGCAAACGATGTCGCGAACCTCATCGCAGGTCATCCCGGCATCGACACCGTGCTGTTCAACGGAGCAAAAGCTGCCGACAGCTATCGCAGATACGTCGCGAACGCGGTGCAGCAGGACATCGAGTGCATCCGTTTGCCGTCCACCAGTCCAGCGCACGCCTCACTCACCCTCGAAGCCAAGACTCGACTGTGGTCGGCAGCGCTCAGGCGCGAACGCGTTTCGGGAAGTGGCGAATGAGGCCCTCCTGCACGACGGTTGCGAGCAACTGACCGTCCATCGAGAAGAATCGGCCGGTGGCGAGTCCCCGCGATCCGGCCGCGACCGGCGATTCGGTCGCATACAGAGCCCACTCGTCGAATCGGAACGGTCGGTGAAACCAGATGGAGTGGTTGACCGTCGCCGCCACGATGCGGTCGAGTCCCCAGGACAGTCCATGGGTGGTGATGATCGAATCGAGCACCGTGGTGTCCGACGCATAGCCCATGGTCGCGGCGTGAAAGATCGACTCGTCCGGCAGATCGCCGTCCGCTTTCATCCACACTCGATTGTGGTTGAGCTTCTCGCCGGTGCCGTGCATGATCCACGCCGGATCGTTCGCGTACCGCATGTCGATCGGTTTGAGTGCATCGACGAACATCTGCAGTCGGTCCTCGAACCCCACGAAGTGGTCGCCGAGAGGCGGCAGAGCATCGGGATACGGAACCTCGGGCACCTCGACGCTGTGCTCGAGGCCCTTACCGAAATCCTGGAAGGCAGCGAGCATGACGAACAGCTCGTTACCGTCCTGCAGCGCAGTGACCTGCCGGTTGGCGAACGCCCGGCCGTCGCGCTGACGACTCACGCGGTATTCGATGGGCTTCTTGACGTCACCACCGCGAATGAAGTGCGCATTGATCGCATGAACGTCCCGGGACGTTCCGGATACGGTCCGGCCGGCGGCGATGAGCGCCTGAGCGACGAGCTGCCCACCGAAAGTCCGGCTCCCCACCTGCTCCGGATGCTGTCCGACGAACACATCCTCCTCAGTCTCCTCGAGGGCGAGGAGACCGAGAAGGGTTTCGAGATCGGTTCCGCGTACTGCAGTACTGCTCGGCGCGCTCTCGCTGACGCCGGTTCCCCCCGCTTCGACCACTTACCGGTCCTCTTCTCCGATTCGGTGCACATGGATCAAGTTGGTCGAGCCTACTGTGCCGGGAGGGGCACCGGCGACGATCACGACCTGATCGCCTCGGTTGTAACGACCGAGTTCGAGCAACGCCTTGTCGACCTCTTTGACCATCGCATCCGTCGAGCCCACATCGGGAACCAGGAACGTCTCGGTGCCCCAGCTCAGGGACAACTGACTGCGGACCTCGGAGATCGAGGTGAATGCGAGCAACGGGAGCTTGGTGTGCAGACGAGCCAACCGTCGCACGGTGTCGCCCGACTGGGTGAAGGCCACGAGTGCCTTCGCGTCCAGACGCTCGCCGATGTCGCGCGCGGCGTAGGAAATGACACCGCGCTTGGTACGAGGAACGTGGGTCAGAGGAGGAACGCTGTCGCCCTCGGTTTCCACGGTCTCGACGATCCGAGCCATCGTCCGCACCGTCTCCATGACGTACTTGCCGACCGAGGTCTCGCCGGACAGCATGACCGCGTCGGTACCGTCGAGCACTGCGTTGGCAACGTCGGATGCCTCGGCGCGGGTGGGACGGGAGTTCTCGATCATCGATTCGAGCATCTGGGTCGCAACGATGACGGGCTTGGCGTTGGCGCGGGCGATCTGGATCGCGCGCTTCTGCACCAGGGGCACCTGCTCGAGTGGCAACTCGACGCCGAGGTCACCGCGGGCGACCATGATCGCATCGAACGCGAGCACGATGGCTTCGAGGTTGTCGACGGCCTCGGGCTTCTCGAGCTTGGCAATGACCGGAACTCGGCGGCCGACGCGGTCCATGACTGCGTGGACGAGTTCGACATCGGCGGGAGAGCGCACGAAAGAGAGCGCGATGAAATCGCATCCGAGCGCGAGGGCGAACTCGAGGTCCGCAATGTCCTTCTCGCTCATGGCAGGAACGGAGACGTCCATGCCCGGGAGGGAGACGCCCTTGTTGTTACTGACCGGACCACCCTCGGTGACCCGACACAGCACGTCGTTGCCTTCGACGCCGGTGACGACGAGGCCGACCTTGCCGTCGTCGACGAGCAGGCGGTCGCCTTCCTTGGCGTCCTGAGCCAGCTCCTTGTACGTGGTCGACACGCGATCGTGGGTGCCCTCGCACTCCTCGACGGTGATGCGGATGAGTTCACCGGCGGCCCAGGTGGTGGAGCCCTCGGCGAATCGGCCGAGTCGGATCTTCGGTCCCTGCAGGTCGGCCAGGATGCCCACGGCTTTGCCGGTGGCGTCCGATGCGGCGCGAACTCTCTCGTAGTTGGCCTGGTGATCGGGGTGATCGCCATGGCTGAAGTTCAGTCGTGCGACATCCATTCCACTCTCGACGAGTTCGCGGATGCGCTCTGTGGTTGCGGTTGCGGGTCCAAGGGTGCAGACAATCTTCGTACGTCGGCTCACGGTTGCGAGCGTAGCCGCTGGACGCCTTGTTCTCTATCGCAGAGGAACCCGGCCGGATACTACCGACGGGTAGCCTCGCCGGGCCGCTGCTGAAAGCACCTGTACCGGTACAGAGACGAGTGTCACACCACCGCCAGAGGCAGTGCCGTGGGGTGTACCGGGGACGGCAATTCCGAGTGTCCGGTGAGGTAAGCGTCGACCCCGTTGGCAGCCGAACGCCCCTCGGCGATCGCCCACACGACCAACGACGCACCGCGGTGGGCATCCCCACAGACGAACACACCCGGGGCCGTCGTCTGCCAATCGGGACCACACGACAACGCGCCGCGCTTGGTCAGCGCCAGGCCGTAGTCGTCGAGCAGCGGTCCGTGTTCGACACCCTCGAATCCGATGGCGAACAATGCCAGATCACAGGGCAATTCGACCTCTTCACCGATGGGCGTCACGATGCGTCGCCCGTCCGCGTCGCGCTGCACCTCGACCTCGGCGAGCACCATGGCGCGCACATGTCCGCGCTCGTCGCCGAGAAATCGCTGCACCGCGACCTGATGACGCACGACGCCACCCTCCGCATGAGCAGGCGACGTCCGAAGCACCAACGGCCACGACGGCCATGGCGAAAGGCCGTCGTCACGGGCACCGGGAAGAGCAGGGTTGTAGTCGAGCTGAGTGACCGACGCGGCACCCTGACGGTGAGCCGTGCCGAGACAATCGGCCCCGGTGTCTCCGCCGCCGATGATCACCACATGCTTGCCGGCAGCGGATATCGACGTCGGCCCGTCGCCCTCGCATTCCTTGTTCGACGGCACCAGATGCTCCATCGCGAGGTGAATGCCGTCGAGTTCGCGGCCGATCACCTCGGTATTGTCGCGAGCCCGCAGAGCGCCGACGGCGAGCACGACCGCATCGAAGCTCGCGCGCAGTTGCTCGACGGTGAAGTCGATGCCGACCTCGCACTCGGTGACGAAATGCGTGCCCTCGGCCCGCATCTGCATCAGCCGCTGATCGAGCACCGACTTCTCCAACTTGAATTCGGGGATTCCGTATCGAAGCAATCCACCGAGCCGATCGTCGCGCTCGTACACGGTGACATCGTGCCCGGCCCTGGTGAGCTGTTGCGCCGCAGCCAGCCCCGCCGGACCCGAACCCACGACGGCCACTCGCTTACCGGTGGTGATCGTCGGAGGCTGGGGAACGACGCTGCCCTGTTCCCAGGCCAGGTCCGCGATGGTCTGCTCGACCCGCTTGATCGTCACACTTCCGCCGGTGGCGGCCTCGGAAATGGACAGGACACAGGCAGATTCACACGGAGCCGGACACACTCGTCCGGTGAACTCCGGAAAGTTGTTGGTGGCGTGCAACCGATCACTGGCCGCGTCCCACCGATCGCGGCGCACGAGATCGTTCCATTCCGGAATCAGGTTGCCCAGCGGGCATCCGGCAGTTCCGGAGTGGCAGAACGGAATTCCGCAATCCATGCAGCGGCGCGCTTGTTCCGAGACCTCAGCTGCGCGTTCGCTGCTGGGCTGATCCGAGTACACCTCGTTCCAGTCCCTGACCCGTTCGTCGATAGGACGCTTGGCGGCCTCACGCTTGACGACCTTCAGAAATCCCTGTGGATCAGCCACGTGCAGCCTCCATGATCGCAGCGTCGACGTCGCGCCCCTCGGCGCGCGCCATTCGTGTCGCCTCCAGCACTCGCTGATAGTCGACGGGCATGACTTTGGTGAACAGAGCGGATCGGCGGGGCCAGTCGGCGAGCAGCGATGCCGCGACGGTGGAGCCGGTCCAGCGCTCGTGGTTCTCGACCGTCTCGCGCAGCCACACCAGATCGTCCGGATCGGGAACCTGCAACTCGACCATTGCCGTGTTCACGTCCGCGGGGTCAAGACCCAGAACGAAGGCGATACCGCCCGACATGCCGGCCGCCATGTTGCGTCCGGTCGGCCCGAGCACGACAACCCGTCCGCCCGTCATGTACTCGAAGGCGTGATCTCCCACGCCCTCGTTGACCGCAACGGCTCCGGAGTTGCGCACGGCGAACCGCTCCCCCGCCTTACCGCGCAGGTACACCTCCCCCGACGTGGCTCCGTAGAGAATCGTGTTTCCGGCAATGACGTTGTCCTCGGCAACGAAGGGTGCGTCCTCGGCCGGTCGGACGACGATGCGTCCTCCCGACAGGCCCTTGCCCACGTAGTCGTTCGCGTCGCCGACGAGATCGATCGTGATTCCGGGCGGCAGGAATGCACCGAGCGATTGCCCGGCAGAGCCGGTGAACGACACGCGAATCGTGTCGTCGGGTAGCCCGGCCGCGCCGTAGCGTCGCGTGACCTCGGACCCCAGAAGTGTTCCGACCGTGCGGTTGACGTTCCGCACGGGCAGCTCCAGCGTGACCGGATGTGCGTCCTCCAATGCCCCCTCGGCCAGCTGGATCAGCGTGCGATCCAGCGCGAAATCGAGGCCGTGGTCCTGATCGCGTAGGCGTCGACGCTGCGTCATGGGCGCGCCGTGTCGATCCACCGGCATCGCGAAGATGGGTGTGAGGTCGAGTCCCTTGCTCTTCCAATGTGCGACGCCGGCCGCGGTCTCGAGCACGTCTGCGTGGCCGACGGCCTCGTCGATGCTGCGGAACCCGAGCTGCGCGAGGTACTTTCGCACATCCTCGGCGACGAACCTGAAGAAGTCCTCGAGGAACTCGGGCTTGCCGGTGAACCGCTTGCGCAGTTCGGGGTTCTGAGTCGCGACACCCACTGGGCAGGTGTCGAGATGGCAGACCCGCATCATGATGCATCCCGCGACGATCAGAGGTGCCGTCGAGAACCCGAATTCCTCGGCACCGAGCAGCGCCGCGATGATCACATCACGGCCGGTGCGCATTCCGCCGTCGCACTGGACGGTGATGCGATCGCGAAGTCCGTTGAGCACCAACGTCTGTTGGGCGTCGGCCAGCCCGATTTCCCAGGGCGCACCGGCATGCTTGAGAGACGTCAACGGAGCCGCGCCCGTGCCACCGTCGTATCCCGAGATCAGTACGACGTCGGCGTGCGCCTTGCTCACTCCCGTGGCCACCGTGCCCACTCCTACCGAGCTGACGAGTTTGACGTGGACGCGCGCGTTCTCGTTGGCGTTCTTGAGATCGTGGATCAACTGCGCGAGATCCTCGATGGAATAGATGTCGTGGTGCGGAGGCGGGGAGATCAGGCCGACCCCGGGCGTCGAGTGCCGAGTCTTGGCCACCCACGGGTACACCTTGTAACCGGGCAGCTGCCCGCCCTCACCGGGTTTGGCACCCTGCGCCATCTTGATCTGAATGTCGGTGGCGTTGACCAGATAATCGCTGGTCACCCCGAACCGTCCACTCGCGACCTGCTTGACGGCACTGCGCCGGCTCGGATCGTAGAGGCGATCGACGTCCTCTCCGCCCTCACCGGAGTTGGAGCGCCCACCCAGATTGTTCATCGCAACGGCCATGGTCTCGTGCGCCTCGGCAGAGATGGATCCGTAGCTCATCGCGCCGGTGTTGAACCGAGTGACGATGGACTCGACCGGCTCCACCTCGTCGAGCGGAACAGGCGTGCGCACATGGTCTTTGAACTCGAACAGGCCCCGGAGTGCGCCCCCCTCACGGGCGAGCCGGTTCACTTCGTCGCTGTATTTCTGGAACACGTCGTAGCGACCGGTGCGTGTTGCGTGCTGCAACAGGAACACCGTCTCGGGAGTGAACAGGTGGAGTTCGCCCTCACGCCGGAACTGGTACTCGCCGCCGATCTCGAGGCGGCGGTGAACACGGTCGGTAGGATTCTCCGGGTATGCCTTCCGGTGACGGAGTTTGACCTCTTCGGCGAGGACGTCGAGACCGACTCCGCCGAGCTTGCTGACGGTGCCCTTGAAGTACTCGCGCACGACCTCGCGATCGAGACCGACCGCCTCGAAAACCTGTGCGCCGGTGTAGGACCCGACGGTCGAGATTCCCATCTTGGACATGACCTTGAGCACGCCCTTGCCGAGCCCGTACAGGTAGTTGCGCACCGCGACAGTGGGTTCGACCCCGGTGAGCTCACCTTCGCCGACCAGGTCCTCGATCGACTCCATGGCCAGGTACGGGTTGACCGCCGCCGCACCGAATCCGATCAGCAAGGCCAGGTGGTGCACTTCTCGTGCATCGCCGGACTCGACGACGAGAGCGACCTTGGTGCGTTCCTTGGTGCGCACCAAGTGGTGGTGCACAGCAGAGGTGGCCAGCAGGGACGGAATCGGTGCCCGAGTGTGGTCCGAATCGCGATCGGAGATGATCAGCGTGCGGTAGCCGGCAGCGATGGCTTCCGATGCCCGCATGCGCAGTTCTTCGATGGCCTCGGCCAGACCTTCCCCACCACGCTCGACCTCGTACAGTGCGCGCAGCACGATCGCCGACAGACCGGGATGATCACCGTCGTCGTCGATGTGGATGATCTTGTTGAGTTCGTCGTTGTCGAGCACCGGCCACGGCAACACGATCTGCCTGCACGACGCGGCGGTGGGCTCGAGCAGATTCTGCTCCGGTCCCATCACTCGCGACAACGACGTCACGATCTCTTCTCGGATGGAGTCGAGTGGCGGGTTCGTGACCTGCGCGAACAGTTCGATGAAGTAGTCGTACAGCTGACGAGATCGCTGGGACATCACCGCGGACGGGGTGTCGGTCCCCATCGATCCCAGTGGCTCGCCCCCGGAGGCGGCCATCGGGGTGAGCACGACGCGGAGATCTTCCTCGGTGTAGCCGAAGGCGATCTGTCTGCGAATCACGGACTCGTGGTTGTACTGAATGTGGGCGCGCTCGGGCAGGCTCTTGATTTCCAGCAATCCGGCGTGCAGCCATTCCTGGTACGGATGTTCCTGCGCCAGTTGCAGTTTGATCTCCTCGTCGGGAACGAGACGCCCGGCGACGGTGTCGACCAGAAACATCTTGCCCGGCTCGAGGCGACCCTTGGCGACGACCTGAGATTGCGGCACGTCCAGGACACCTGCCTCGCTGGCGAGGATCACCCGACCGTCGGCCGTCTGCCACCACCGACCGGGGCGCAGACCGTTGCGATCGAGAACGGCCCCGACGTAGCTACCGTCGGTGAACGTGACGCAGGCCGGACCGTCCCACGCTTCCATCATCGACGAGTGGAATTGATAGAACGCCCGTACCCGCGGATCCATCGTGCGATGGTTCTCCCACGGCTCCGGCACCATCATCATCACGACGTGGGGAACGCTCCGGCCGCCCAGATGCAGCAGTTCGAGCACCTCGTCGAGCGACACCGAATCGGAGGCGTCGGGATTGCAGATGGGGAAGAGCCGCTCCAGATCACCGGGGATGAGATCGCTGGACAGCATTGCTTCCCGAGCGCGCATCCGGTTCCTGTTGCCCTTGACCGTGTTGATCTCTCCGTTGTGCGCGACGTAGCGGTGCGGGTGCGCCAACGGCCACGACGGGAAGGTATTGGTGGAAAAGCGACTGTGCACGATGGCAATTGCACTCGTACACAACGGGTTACGCAGCTCCGGGAAGAACAGGGGCAGCTGCATGGTGGTGAGCATGCCCTTGTAGACGATGGTGCGTGAGGACAGCGAAGGGAAGAACAGGCCCGAGCCCTCTGCCTCGATCTCCGGGGTGACGCGCTCCGACCGCTTACGCAGCCCGTACACCAATCGGTCGAGTTCGAGACCGGCCGGACGTGAACCGTCGACCTCGGGGGCCGCGACGAAGAGATAGCTCATGTACGGCATGCATCCGAGCGCCGTCAGTCCGACGTCGGCGCGATCCGGATCGACCTCGACCGGAACCCAACCCAGCACCTCGAGACCCTCTTCGGCTGCAATGGATTCGACACGCTGCACGGCCGACCCGCGCTCACGGATGCCCTGCGGCAGAAAGCAGACACCCGCCGCGAAGGTGTTCTCGCCGTCGCCGTTGGCCGACGGTAACTCGAACGACGACAACGAATCGAGAAGTTCGACGGGCAGCTGGATCAGAATGCCCGCGCCGTCACCACTGTTGGGCTCGGCACCGGCAGCACCACGATGTTCCAGATTCTCCAGTGCCAGAACACCGTCGGACACGATCGAGTGCGAACGGCGTCCGGCGATGTCCGCGATCATCGCGACGCCGCAGGAGTCCTTCTCCGCGCTCGGGTCGTACAGTCCTTGCTCGGCAGGCATCCGAGAAAACAACACCACGATCACCTCCACGTAGACCGGTGGGTGCTTCGGATGGCGCAGTGTCGACACGCTGCACTGTGAGCCTCGGCTACCCCGCCGGCTGGTCGCCCGAACCGACATAGAGTGCCGGATCGACCGAATTCGATGCCTATCGGGAATTCACCGGGACAGCTCTGGCCCGCGAAAGAATCCGAGATCGCTCTCGGATGGCGGAATCGTATCAGTTGCCGATCGCAACGATGCAATCGCGAACGGCACTGGGCTCAGTCGCGCAGGGGGCGCCCGTGTTCATCACGCACGCTGCCCGTGAGCATCATGATCCCGTCGATCAGCGGCCAGATACCGCCGATGCCGCACGTGAGCCACGTGACCGCGATCTGCGCCACCGCGATTCCCGGCTGATTCAAATAGAAGCGTCCTGCGCCGAAAACACCCAGCAGGATGTTCAGCAGCCCGGCAGTGAGCTTCTGCTTGTCCGAGAACGGTTCCCCGGTGACGGGATGCCGTCCGTAAGGAGCGCTCGGATCCACCCAACCGGGAGCACCGGCGTACTGGGGGCCTCCGTACTGGGGTCCTCCGTACTGGGGTCCTCCGTACTGGGGACCTCCGTACTGGGGACCTCCGTATTGGGGACCGCCGCCCGGAAACGGGGGCGGCGGGTAACCCGCACCGGGCGGTGGACCGTCCGGTGCACCGGAGCTACGGTCGTCACCTCCGGACGCGCCGTACGGATCACTGCCCCAATTCGGCGGACCGTAGCTGGGGTCGGGTGCGCCGTACACCGGACCCGGTGCCGCGTTCTTCTCGAACGAGATGGTGGGCTCCGACCCCGAGCCGTCTCCCGCCGATCCGCCCGGTGTCGATCCGTCCGATGACGATGTACCTGAGTCACTCACAACGAACTCCCTCGACGACGCGCTACGGGTAGGTCGATCAGTCTCGCAGCTTGAGCCCGCGACTGTCGGGAACATTGCCGACGAGAATCAGCACGGCGTCCACGACATGCCACACGAACAGTCCGAACAACAGAATCAAGCCGAGACCGAACACCACGGTCAGCAGCACGCCGAAGAAGAACAGCAGCAACTGCGCGACGCCGATTCCGGTGCTACCGATGTAGAAACGACCCACGCCGAGCCAGCCCAGGAACAGCTGAAGTAGTCCACCGACGATCTTCGATTTGTCCGACAACGGTTCACCGGTGACCGGATCCCGCCCGTACGGCGCGTCGGGTCCGACACCGAAACCGGGCCCGGCCGAAAAGCCCTGTGCTTGGCCATAGGTCTGCTGGCCATACCCCTGCTGGCCGTAACCCTGCTGGCCGTACCCTTGCTGGCCGTAGCCCGACTGCTGGCCGTAGCCCGACTGCTGGCCGTAGCCCGAGTGCTGGCCGTAGCCCGAGTGCTGGCCGTACCCCTGCTGGCCATACCCCTGTTGGCCGTATCCCCCGGTCTGGCCGTACCCCTGTGGTGGACCGTAGGGCGACTGTTGGCCGTATCCCGGCTGACCGTATCCCTGGTACTCGGATCCCGGTGTCGGGTAACCGGCGGACGGCGGAAGGCCACCGATCGAATTGTCGATACTTCCGTCCGGGCTGGGGGCCGGATAGCTGGGAGTACTGGACCAGCCGGGCCCGTTGCCGATACCCGAATAGGTGTCCCAGCCCGGTCCGGTAGAACCGGCGGGACCGTGCGAGGGTGCGGACTCGGATGTCGCGGGCGGCTCGGAGAGCGACGCCTCGGCCGTTGCGTCGTAGTCGAACGGTGTATCGAAAGAGCCGGCCGACTTGTCGGTGCCGCCGCCCGAATCAGCAGGGTCGGGGTGTGCCCTCTTCTCGAAATCAACCACGGGTACTGCCTTCTTCCTCGGCTTTCTTCTCGGACGATGTCTCGCCCGTGCCTTCCTGCGGATCGCCGTCGGCGGACTCGCCACCCGTCTTGTCTTCGCTGTCACGACCGTCGTCGTCGTTCGACTTCAATGCCGCCGGGTCTTCGCGACCCTTGGTGGCGAGAACGAAATAGGCGACCGCGAGCACGAAGATGATTGCCGAAGTGAAAGTGTTCACGCGAATGCCGGCGATCTTCGTCGCGAAGTCGTCTCGCATGAGTTCCACCCAGAACCGACCGACGCAGTATCCGGCCACGTAGAGCGCGAACAATCGACCGTGGCCGATCGTGTACTTCCGATCGACGAGTACCAGGAGGACGACGACGAGGACGCTCCACAACAGTTCGTAGAGGAACGTCGGGTGGACGACCTTCTCGACCATTCCGGTGGAGACGCCGTTCAGAGGATCGAGCCGGCCGTTCGCATCGAGTCGCTCGTAGATCTCGAGACCCCACGGTTGCGTGGTTTCGCGACCGTAGAGCTCCTGGTTGAAGTAGTTGCCGATGCGGCCGATTGCCTGGGCCAGCAGGATCGGCGGGCCTACCGCGTCACCGAATGCCGGGAGTGGGATGCCGCGTCGACGACACGCGATCCACGCGCCGACTCCGCCGAGGAACACCGCGCCCCAGATTCCGAGGCCGCCGTTCCACACGTAGAGCGCCTCGATCGGCCGACCGCCGGCACCGAAGTACGTCTTCCAGTCGGTGGCCACGTGGTACAGCCGGCCACCGAGAAGCCCGAAAGGTACGGCCCACACGGCGACGTCGAGGACCGTGCCCTTGGTTCCGCCGCGAGCGACCCACCGGCGATCTCCCCACACCACGGCCACCACGATGCCGATGATGATGAACAGGGCGTAGGCACGGAGCGCGAGCGGTCCGACGTGCCACACCCCCTGCGCGGGACTGGGAATGTAGGCCAGGAAGGCGGTCGAAGTCACGACGCTACGTTAGCGGAGCGGACACCCTCGGCGAGTTCGGTCGTCAGGTCACGAACCGCGTCGAGACCGTTGTCGACAGCGGTCACCAAAGCCGAGCCGACGATGACCGCGTCGGCATACTTCGCGATCTCGGCAGCCTGTGCGCCCGACCGAACGCCGAGACCGACGCCGATCGGAATGTCGGAATGCTCGCGGATACGCGCCGCCAACGCCGGTGCCATCGAGGACACCGCGTCGCGGGCACCGGTCACGCCCATCGTCGAGGCGGCGTAGACGAAGCCGCTGCTGGCTTCGACGGTGCTGACGAGTCGCTCCTCCGTCGTCGACGGTGCGACGAGGAAGATTCGGTCGAGTCCGTACCGATCCGAGACCTCGATCCATTCCTGAGCCTCGTCGGGGATCAGGTCGGGAGTGATGATTCCGAGTCCACCCGCATCGGCGAGGCTCCGGGCGAAATTCTCGATGCCGTATTTGAGCACCAGATTCCAGTAGGTCATGACGACCGCTTTGCCACCCGCGGCTGCGACCTGCTCGGTGACGGCGAAGACGTCCTTGACCCGGGCTCCGGCTCGCAGCGCCACGTCTGCAGCAGCTTGGATCGTGGGGCCGTCCATCACCGGATCGGAGTACGGGATGCCGACCTCGACGATGTCGCACCCGGCATCGACCATGGTCTTGAAGACCTCGATCGACCGGGGGACGGTCGGAAAGCCGGCGGGCAGGTATCCGACGAGTGCAGCGCGCCCTTCGGCACGGCACTGGGCGAACGTCCCGGAGAGGCGAGAGTCGTTGTTGCTCATGGCTTGATACCTGCTTCGTCGTCCACGTTCGCTTCGCCGTCTCCGTCGATCAGACCGAACCACTCGGCTGCGGTGTCGACGTCCTTGTCGCCGCGACCGGACAGGTTGACCAGGATGATGGCACCTTCACCCAGTTCCTTGCCGAGGGTGAGTGCGCCGGCGATGGCGTGCGACGATTCGATGGCCGGGATGATGCCCTCGGTGCGGCACAGCAGCTTGAAGGCGTTCATCGCCTCGGTGTCCGTCACGCCGCGGTACTCGGCGCGCCCGATGTCGTGCAGGTACGAATGCTCGGGTCCGACCCCGGGATAGTCCAATCCTGCTGAGATGGAATGGGATTCGACGGTCTGGCCGTCCTCGTTCTGCAGCAGGTACGAGTAGGCACCGTGCAGGGCTCCGGGAGTACCGCCGCTGATGGTCGCCGCGTGGCGACCGGTCTCGACTCCGTCGCCGGCAGCCTCGAACCCGACGAGACGGACATCGGCGTCGTCGATGAACGCGTGGAAGATTCCGATGGCGTTGGACCCGCCGCCGACGCAGGCCGCGATGGCATCGGGCAGGCGGCCGATGGATGCGAGGACCTGCTGCCGCGCTTCGAGGCCGATGATGCGCTGGAAATCGCGGACCATCACCGGGAACGGATGCGGCCCCGCGACGGTTCCGAAGCAGTAATAAGTGTTGTCGGCGTGGGTGACCCAGTCTCGCAGTGCCTCGTTGATCGCATCCTTGAGAGTGCGCGAACCGGACTTCACTGCGACGACTTCCGACCCGAGCAAACGCATCCGGGCGACATTGAGGGCCTGGCGCTCGGTGTCGACCTCACCCATGTAGACGACGCAGTCGAGACCCATGAGGGCACAGGCCGTGGCGGTCGCGACGCCGTGCTGACCGGCACCGGTCTCTGCGATGACGCGAGTCTTGCCCATTCGCTTCGCGAGCAGAACTTGCCCGAGCACGTTGTTGATCTTGTGAGAACCGGTGTGATTCAGGTCTTCTCGCTTGAGCAGGATCCGAGCGCCACCGGCGTGCTCGGACAACCGGGTCGCCTCGAACACCGGAGATGGGCGACCGGTGTAATCGCGCTGCAGCCGATCCAGCTCACCGAGGAACTCGTTGTCGCTGCGCACTTTCTCGTACTCGGCGGTGACTTCCTCGATCACACCCATCAACGCCTCGGGCACGAACCTGCCCCCGTACACGCCGAAGTGACCGCCCACATCGGGCTCGTGCGCGCTGCGATCGGTGAGGCCGATGCTGCTCTGCGGCAGATCAGCGCCCTTGAAGCGGACTACCTGAGGGGCGTCCGCGGCGGAAGAAGTTTGGCTGGTGCTCACCGCTCCAGTGTGCCCCAACGGCGGACCGTCGCCGCGTTCGGGTGGGGTGCCGGTTCAGCGTGCGGGTTTCGGGCACGACGGGTGCGTGCCCGCCGTCACCAGGTCCGAGACCGCAGTGCGCGGATCGCCCGCGGTGACCAGACCTTCTCCGACCAACACTGCGTCGGCGCCGGCTCCGGCGTACGCGAGAAGGTCGGCGGTGCCCCGCACTCCCGACTCGGCAACGCGAATGATCTCACTGGGCAGACCGGGCGCGATACGGCCGAAACTGTCGCGATCGATCTCGAGGGTCTTGAGGTTGCGGGCGTTGATACCGATGACGCTGGCACCCGCCTCGAGTGCGCGATCGGCCTCGGCCTCGGTGTGGACCTCGACGAGTGCCGTCATGCCGAGTGACTCCGTGCGATCGAGAAGAGACGTGAGTGCGTCCTGCTCCAGGGCTGCGACGATCAGCAGGATAACGTCCGCGCCGTGGGCTCGGGCCTCGTGGATCTGGTACGGACCGACGATGAAATCCTTGCGCAGCACAGGAATCGAGACTGCGGCTCGCACCGCGTCGAGATCGGCGAGCGATCCCCGGAATCGACGCTCTTCGGTCAACACGCTGATGACGCGAGCGCCACCCTGCTCGTAGGCACGCGCGAGCACCGCAGGATCACCGATGTCGGCCAACGCGCCCTTGGACGGGCTCGCACGCTTGACCTCGGCAATGACGCCGATGCCGTCCTCGCGGAGGGCAGCCGCCGCGTCGAGAGGTGCCGGGGCCAGCTTCGCTGCTGCCTTCACCGCAGCGAAATCGATCACCGATTCGCGCGCGGCGACGTCGGCTCGTACACCGTCGAGAATCGAGTCGAGAACAGTCATGGTGCCCCAGTCCTTTCTGAGCGTCGACATTCGATGTGAGGAATCTCATCGAGGTCGGAACCTAGCGTAGAGGGCCGAATCAATCCGACGAACGCCGGGTACCGGACTCGTCGGTAGGGTCTTCACCGGCATCGAGCGCGTCCCACATCATGCGCTCGGTCAGGTCTTCACCCTCGTCCTGTGCACCCACGGCGGACGTGGTTCCAGCGGCCCGGCGAGCCACTTCGTCGCGCCGCACAGCCGGAGCTGCGTACTTGGACGAGAGTACCTGTGGGCCAAAAGATTTCCGAATCGACAGGGCAGCCGCCGCGAACGCACACAGGGCCCCTGCGAGCGTGATCAGCGCGGGTAGTGTCGATGCCGTCGTCATCGTCACCTCGGCACGAGCCGGGAGCTCGGCGAGCGCAGCCGCCTCCGAGTCCGAAGCCCCCGCGGCGAGTAGCCGAACGGCCGGAATCGCCGCAGCAATCGCAACCACCGCGATGAGCAACGCCAGAACCCGAGATGCCCACCCGCGCACCGCGAACGAGGCCGCCACAGCAGCGACAAGCACCAAGGCGAGAGGAGTCGTCGCGGCGGCCCAGGTACTGCCGACGAGATCGTCGGTCCGGCTCTCGCCGAGACCGTCGGAGGACGTCACGCTCACCCACGTCATTCTGGACGCACCCCACAGGCATGCGGCCGCAACCACGAGCAGCACGACAGGCAGAACGGCCGATCCGCGGCCGCCGGAGCGTTCGGTCATCGGCCACCGACCTCACGCAGCGTTTCGGCTGCTGCGACGGCACTCAGCACGGCCATGGCCTTGTTCCTCGCTTCGTCGTCCTCGTATTCCGCTACCGAGTCGGCCACGACTCCGGCACCGGCCTGCACGTACGCCGTGCCGTCCTTGATGAGCGCGGTGCGAATCGAGATTGCGGTATCGGCGTCCCCGGCGAAGTCGAGATAGCCGACGATGCCGCCGTAGATGCCACGCCGCGTCGGCTCGAGCTCGTCGATCAGTTCCATCGCCCGCACCTTCGGTGCACCCGACAGCGTGCCCGCGGGGAAGCACGCCTTTACTGCGTCCAGAGCCCGCTTTCCCTCGGCGAGCCGTCCCGTCACTGTCGACACCAGGTGCATGACGTGGCTGTAGCGCTCGATATGGCGGTAGTCGCCCACGCGCACCGTCCCGGGAGCACACACTCGGCCGAGATCGTTGCGACCGAGATCGACGAGCATCAGATGCTCCGCGTTCTCCTTCTCGTCGGCCAGCAGATCCTTCTCGAGCAGCACGTCGTCCTCCTCGGAGGCACCGCGCCAGCGCGTCCCGGCGATCGGGTGCGTGGTCGCCAGACCGTCCTTCACCGTCACGAGAGCTTCGGGGCTGGACCCGACGATCGAGAACGCCGTCTCGTCGTTCTCCCCCGGCACGTGCATCAGATACATGTACGGGCTGGGATTCGAGGCCCGCAGCATGCGATAGACGTCGAGAGGAGACGCCTCGGTGTCCATCTCGAAGCGCTGCGAGAGCACCACCTGAAACGCTTCACCGGCCTCGATCTCCTCGACCAGCCGCTCGACATCGGCACCGAATCCCTCCGATGTCCGCTGCCTGCGGAAACGGGGCGCGGACTTGGAGAAGACCGACACCGTCGACGCAGCAGGCTCGGACAGATCCGCGCACATCCGGTCCAGGCGACTCACCGCGTCGTCGTAGGCCCGGTCGACGTGCTCGTCGGTGCCGTTCCAGTTGACCGCGTTCGCGATCAGGGTGATCGATCCTTCGTGATGGTCCACGGCCGCCAGATCGGTGGCCAGCAACATGACCATCTCGGGGATGCCGAGGTCGTCCTGCGCATGTTCGGGCAACTTCTCGATGCGCCGCACCGAGTCGTATCCGAGATATCCGACCATTCCGCCGGTCAACGGCGGCAGGCCCGGCACGCGCTCGGAATGGAGTAGCTCCAAGGTTCGAGCCAACACGTCGAGGGGGTCACCGCCGCTCGGGACACCTGCGGGCACGTTGCCGCGCCACGCCGCCTCGCCGTCGACCACCGTCAGCGCCGCAGGCGCACCCGCACCGATGAACGACCATCTCGACCACGACCGCCCGTTCTCCGCGGATTCGAGCAAGAACGTTCCGGGTCGGTCGGCGGCAAGCTTGCGGTACGCCGACAACGGAGTTTCGGAGTCGGCGAGCACCTTTCGCGTCACCGGCACCACTCGATGCTCGGCGGCGAGCTGGCGGAACACCTCCCGGGACGTGGTCGAGTCCGCGGCATCGGTGGGTTGGGCGTCGATGGGTGCGGCGTCCATGGATGCGGTCTCGGTGGGGCTCGTATGGGGAGTCGTCTCGCCGTGCATGACCCCATCCTCCCAGGTTCGGCGGCGACACCCTCGCGCGCGGTAACCTGCCGACCATGAAACCAGGCGAGCTCGTTCCCGATTTTTCCCTGCCGGACCAGACCGGAAAGCTGCGAACGCTGACCGAATTGCTGACCGACGGTCCGATAGTGCTGTTCTTCTACCCGGCTGCATTCACCCCCGGATGCACCGCCGAAGCCTGCCATTTCCGCGATCTCGCAGGCGAATTCGCCGAGGTGGGTGCCACCCGGGTCGGCATCAGCGCCGACGCGGTCGCCAAGCAGGCCGAGTTCGCCGCCGCCAAATCGTTCGACTATCCGTTGCTCTCCGACGAGGACGGTGCCGTCGCGACCGCATTCGGGGTCAAGCGCGGCCTGCTCGCCAAGCTCTCCCCGGTCAAGCGCGCGACGTTCGTCATCGGTACCGACCGCAAGGTCCTCGAGAGTTTCTCCAGTGAGCTGCGATTCGAGGCCCACGCGGACAAGGCGCTGGAATACCTGCGCGCGCACCGCAGCTAGGCCGATTGTTCGACGCGATGCCTCGGGCCCGGGGATGCTCGAGGCATCATGTGCAGAACACAACTGTCTCGATCGAGAGGTACCCGCGATGGACACGTCGGCGACACCGAATGATGCGGTGGATCCCCGCTGGCTCACCGAGAGCCAGCAAGAGGCGTGGCGCGCGCTCGTCGCCCTGGTCACCCGACTGCCCGCAGCATTGGACGCCCAGCTGCAACGCGATTCGCAGTTGACCCACTTCGATTACTTCGTCCTCGCGGTCGTCAGCGAGAATCCACAGCGACGAATTCAACTGCGCGATCTCGCGGAGTACGCCAACGCGTCACTGTCACGTCTGTCGCACGTGGTCACCAAGCTCGAGAAAGCGGGATGGGTTCGCCGCGAGAGTATTCCGGGGAGCCGCGGTTCCTATGCGGTGCTGACCGACGCCGGCATGGAAAAGGTCGTGGCATCGGCGCCAGGACACGTCGAGACAGTGCAGGCTCTGATATTCGACGGATTGTCCGACGCGGAGGTGGGTCGACTGTCGACTCTGAGCACGACGCTACTCACTCAGCTGGACAAGGGAATTGCCGCAGGAACCGGTCACGCCTGAGCCGCGGGCCCCAACAGCACGTCGGAGTCGAAGCAGGTGTGGGTGCCGGTGTGGCATGCCGCGCCGATCTGGTCGACGACCAACAGCACAGTGTCCCCGTCACAGTCGAGCCGCACCTCGTGCACGTACTGCGTGTGCCCCGAGGTCTCGCCCTTGACCCAGTACTGCTGCCTGGACCTGGAGTAGTAGGTGCCCTTGCGCGTCGCGAGCGTGCGCGACAACGCTTCGTCGTCCATCCAGGCAACCATCAGTACCTGGCCGGTCGAGCGCTCCTGCACCACAGCACTGAACAGCCCGGCCTCGTTTCGCTTGAGCCGGGCGGACAGCGTCGGGTCGAGAGTCATCGAAAACCTCTTCGCTAGCGGACGACGATGCGCGCGGCACGCATCGATTCTTTGACCTGGCCGATGGTGAGGTCCCCGAAGTGGAACACGCTTGCGGCGAGGACGGCGTCGGCTCCGGCGTGGACGGCCGGCGCGAAATGTTCGACGCGCCCTGCTCCTCCGCTGGCGATGACGGGAACGTGCACGGCGGACCGGACCGCCGCGATCATCGGCAGGTCGAATCCGGCCTTCGTGCCGTCGGCATCCATCGAATTGAGAAGGATCTCACCGACTCCCAGTTCGGCACCGCGTACTGCCCATTCGACGGCGTCGATACCGGTTCCACGCTTGCCGCCGTGGGTGGTGACTTCCCAGCCCGACGGGGTGTCCTGCTGTCCCTGCGGAACGGTCCGTGCATCGACCGACAGGACGATGCACTGAGACCCGAATCGCTCACTGAGCTCGCGCAGCAACTCCGGCCGAGCGATGGCCGCGGTGTTGACGCTGACCTTGTCGGCACCGGCCCGCAGCAGTAGGTCGACGTCGGCAACAGTGCGCACTCCCCCACCGACGGTCAGGGGAATGAACACCTGCTCGGCGGTGCGGCTGACGACGTCGAGCATGGTTCCTCGATCGGATGTGGACGCCGTGACGTCCAGGAACGTCAGTTCGTCGGCTCCCTGTGCGTCGTACGCTGCCGCGAGCTCGACGGGATCGCCTGCGTCGCGGAGGTTTTCGAAGTTGACGCCCTTGACGACACGTCCGGCGTCGACATCGAGGCACGGGATCACTCTGACCGCAACGCTCATCGCACCGGTCCTTCCAGATAGTCGCCGGGTGCACCGAGTTCGGTGATCACCTTCAGCAGTTCGCCGTGTACTCCGGGGCCGGCCGCGAGCACCGACTTCGAATCGATGGTCCACGGTCGGCCATCGAGATCGGTGACGATTCCGCCCGCAGCACGAACCAGCAGGGCCCCGGCAGCGTTGTCCCAGGCGCGGTATCCGAAGACCACCGCACCGCCCAGTACGCCGCTGGCGGTGTACGCCAGATCGACTCCGGTGGCACCGTGCATGCGCAGCCGCGAGGAGTGCATCGACAACTCTTCGAGAATGCGAAACCGGAAGCGGCCGGGGATGGATCCACGGCTGGCAACGTTGAACGCACCGAACCCGATCATCGACTCCCGCAACGACTTCGGTTGCAGTGCGGGTAGCGGTGCCCCGTTCAGAAGCAACGGGCCGTCTGCCACGGCAGAGAATCGCTGATTCACCAGCGGTAGCCACGTGAGCCCGAGGACCGGCACGCCGTCGTCGAGCAACGCCAACAACGTTCCGGCAGAAGGCAATCCGGACGAGTAGTTGAATGTGCCGTCGATCGGGTCGAGTACCCATACGAGACCGGAGTTCAGATCGGGACCGCCGAACTCTTCACCGTGAACGGCGATTCCGGTGGCGTCGTACAGTTCCGCGCCCAGACGACGCTCGAGTTCGAGATCCACCGCGGTGGCGAAGTCGTCGGGGCCCTTCTGCACGGCACTCGGTGCGCCGACGCCCGCGAGGAACCGATCATGGATGCCGTCGAGCAAACCACCGGCGATCTCGAGCAGACGACTCGGTTCCTCGGGAAGGGTCATTCGTCGTTACCGAGACACTGCCGCGAGGGCATCGGGCAGTGTGAAACGCCCGGCGTACAAGGCTTTTCCGACGATGGATCCCTCCACGCCACGGTCGACCAGTCCGGCGATCGCTTCGAGGTCGGCGATCGTCGACACGCCGCCGGACGCGATGACCGGCTTGTCGGTCCTGTCGCACACGTCTGCGAGAAGTTCGAGGTTCGGGCCGGTCAGGGTGCCGTCCTTCGTGACGTCGGTGACGACGTACCGCGAGCAGCCGTCGCGTTCGAGCCGCTCGAGTACCTCCCACAGGCCACCGCCGTCGCTGACCCAACCGCGGCCACGCAGACGTGGCGCGCCGTCCACCATCAGCACGTCGAGGCCGACCGCGACACGATCGCCGAATTCGCCGATCGCACGAGCGCACCACTCGGGGTCTTCCAGAGCCGCCGTACCCAGGTTGACGCGTGCGCATCCGGTTGCGAGGGCGGCGCGCAGGGAATCGTCGTCGCGAATTCCGCCCGAGAGCTCGACCTTCACATCGAGCTCACCGACCACCGAGGCCAACAGTTCACGGTTGGACCCGCGCCCGAACGCGGCATCGAGATCCACCAGATGGACCCACTCGGCACCGTCGTTCTGCCACGCCAGGGCGGCATCACGGGGCGAACCGTACTTCGTTTCGCTACCGGCTTCCCCTTGAACGAGACGGACAGCTTCGCCGCCTGCGACATCGACAGCAGGCAATAAGACCAGGCTCACGTGCGGTTATGCTACGGGCCGACTCGCGTCGAATTCAAAACGGGTCAGCACTGCCTGGATCCGCAGGCCGCCGGGACGGCCCGTCAGCTGTCGGGACCGAGTTCCTTGCGCGTCATGCGCGTGGACACGACCCCCATGGCCGTGATCGCCCCGACAACTCCGGCCAACGCGATGAGCAGAGCAACGCCGGCGGTGGGCTGCCACACAGCGATCGACACGGTCGCGAGGGCGAGTACCGCAACTGCCGCCCCGAGCGCTCGAAACGCCAACCGGCCGAGCGAGAACTCGCGTTCGCTCACACCGATCGAACCCAGTTCTCGAGCAACGCGGCACCGGCGTCGCCGGACTTCTCCGGGTGGAACTGTGTGGCCGAGAGCGCGCCGTTCTCCACGGCAGCGAGGAAGCGGCCACCGTGATCGGCCCACGTGAGCAACGGCGCGGCGATGGTCTCGCTCGGTTCGAGCTCCCACTGCTGCGCGGCGTAGGAATGGACGAAATAGAACCGTGTCTCGCGGTCGATGCCGTCGAACAACACGCTGTTCTCCGGAGCCTCGACGGTGTTCCAACCCATGTGCGGGAGCACGTCCGCCTGCAGGCGTTCGACAGTGCCCGGCCATTCGCCGCACCCGTCCGCCTCGACGCCGAACTCGACACCGCGATCGAAGAGGATCTGCATGCCGACGCAGATTCCCAGTACCGGGCGGCCACCCGCGAGACGACGCCCGATGATGCGCTCACCTCGAACGGCCGTCAGACCCTCCATACAGGCGGCAAATGCACCGACCCCGGGAACCACCAGCGCTTCTGCATTCAGGGCTTCGTCGAAGTCGGAGGTCACCGTCACGTCGGCACCGACGCGGGCCAACGCCCTTTTCGCCGAGTGCAGATTGCCCGAGCCGTAGTCGAGCAACACCACAGAAGTCATGGAACGAGTCTATCGGGGACGTGGACGCGCGATCAGTGCCACCGCCGCGACAACGGCAACGGTGGTTGCACCTGCAGTGAACCCGGCGGTGTAGCCCACACTCGTCGCGACCACACCGAGGGCGAGCGCCCCTGCGCCGGTACCGGCATCGAAGCTGATGTTCCACACGGCGCTGGCGCTGCTGTAGCGAGCGGGCCCCGCCGCATCGAAGGCCATCACCAGACTGTCGTTCTGGCATGCGCCGTAACCGATTCCGAACAACACCGCGGCAACGAAGAACAGTGCGGCAGGCATGGCACCCGCGGCGGCAACGGCGAACAGGCCGACGCCCAGGGCCGCGGAGATGAGCGCAGGCACCACCGACCGGCCGATTCCGATGCGATCGGCAACCGAGCCGGCGGCATATCGACCGACCAACATCGCGGCACTGACCACGGCGAGGGCCACACCGATCATCGTGGCTCGCTCGGATTCGGCGATCGGCATCAGACTGGTGATGCCGCCGTACGACGCCGACACCGACGCAACGACGAGGCACGGCACCAGGAATCGCCTGGCGTCGAGGCGGACCCGGTCGACCCGAGCCGGTTGCGGTGCAGGCCGGGTCGGCGGCAACAGAGCCACCCCGATCAAGCCCGCAGCGGGAACCAGAGCCCCCAGGACGAACACCGCCGTCGGACTGGCCGCGAAGATCACCAGGCCCAGCGGCAACGTCACCATCTGCGACAACGCGACCGCGATTCCCTGTGCTCCCGTCGCGCGGCCGAGCAAGTGGGTCGGTGCCAACTCGGCGACGATGGCGGCCCCGGCGACCGTCAACATTCCGAAACCCGTACCCCGTAGCGCCGACACGGCGAGTGCCGGTACGGCCTGCACCGACACGATGAACAGCAACGCGGGAACACCCAGAAGCAGGCAACCGGCCGCGAGCACGGGCCGATGGCCGACGCGAACCAGCATCGAGGGAACGAACAGTTGGGTGATGACCGTGGTGGCCATGAAGATCGCGGTGCTGGCTGCCGCCACCGCGTCGGACGAACCCGATTGCGACACCGCCAGCGGAACCACCGGGAGCAGCAGGCCCCAGCCGCCGAACGCGGCCGCACCCATGGCCATCGCGGCCGGGAGGCCACGAATCGAACTCAGACCACTCAACGCACGAGCACCGCTCGACCGATCACAGACTGCCCTTGGTGGAGAGAATTCCGGTGACCCGAGGGTCGTATTCGGTGGCCTGACGCAGCGCCCGAGCGACGGCCTTGAACTCCGCCTCGGTGATGTGGTGCTGGTCGCGGCCGTAGATGACGCGGACATGCAACGCGATCCGAGCGTTGGACGCCAAGGTCTCGAACACATGCTTGTTGATCACGGTGGAGTACGGAACACCCGGGTAGCCGCCGATCACCGAGTGCACCATGTAGTCCGGCTCGCCGGTGTGCACGCAGTAGGGACGGCCGGACACGTCGACCGCCGCATGCACGAGTGTCTCGTCCATCGGAATGAACGAGTCGCCGAAGCGGGTGATGCCGGACTTGTCGCCGAGGGCTTGTCCCAGCGCTTGCCCGAGCACGATCGCAGTGTCCTCGACCGTGTGATGCGCCTCGATCTCGATGTCGCCCTTGGCCCGCACGGTGAGATCGAAGCGGGCATGGGTGCCGAGGGCAGTGAGCATGTGGTCGTAGAACGGCACGCCGGTGGAGATGTCGACGATGCCGGTGCCGTCGAGGTTCAGCTCGACGGAGATGTCGGATTCCTTGGTAGTGCGCTCGATCTTGGCGATGCGGGGAGCGGGTGTGGTCACTGCAGTGCCTCTGCTCTTTCGGTCGATGCGAGTTCCGAGCTGACGGTAAGGAATCGGTCGTTCTCGTGAGCGAGTCCGATGGTGACACGCAGATACCCGGGAATTCCGACGTCCCGGATGAGCACGCCGTCGTCCAGGTACCGCTGCCAGGTGGCGGCCGCATCGGAGAACCGGCCGAAGAGCAGGAAGTTGGCGTCGGACGGCACCACGTCGTACCCCTGTGCGACGAGCGTTTCGGCAACGCGATCGCGTTCGGCCGACAATGCGGCCACGCTCGCCAGGGTGTCGTCGGCGTGCCGCAACGCGGCCCGAGCGGCAGCTTGCGTGACCACCGAGAGGTGATAGGGCAAGCGCACCAACAGCATTGCGTCGATCACGGCCGGGGCCGCAACGAGGTATCCCAGCCGTCCGCCGGCGAACGCGAACGCCTTGCTCATGGTCCGACTGACGACGATCTTGCTGGGGTAGCTCTCGATCAATCCGATTGCGCTTGCCGCCGAGGAGAATTCGGCGTACGCCTCGTCGACCACGACGATTCCCGGTGCGGCGTCGAGGATTCGACGTAGATCTGCCTCGTCGATGCTGTGCCCGGTCGGATTGTTGGGGCTGGTCACGAACACGACGTCCGGCTTACGCTCCTCGATCGCCTGCACTGCGTAGTCGACGTCGAGAGAGAAATCCGCCCGACGCTGCGCCGGAATCCACTCGGTCTGAGTCCCCGACGAAATGATCGGGTGCATCGAGTACGACGGCACGAAACCCAGCGCGGTACGGTCCGGCCCACCGAAGGCCTGCAGGAGTTGCTGCAGAATCTCGTTGGAGCCGTTGGCCGCCCACACGTTGGCAGTGTCGACCGCAAAGCCGGTCTGCCCGGTGAGATACCGCGCCAGGTCAGCTCGCAAGTCGTCCGCGTCGCGATCCGGATACCGGTGCAACTGCGCCGCGGCGATACGCACCGATTCGGCGACGTCGTCGATCAGTGCCTGCGTCGGCGGGTGTGGATTCTCGTTGGTGTTCAACTGAACCGGCACGGTGAGCTGCGGCGCGCCGTACGGCGACTTGCCGATCAGCGCCTCGCGCAACGGCAGGTCGTCGAGCGAAATCGCTTGCCCCAGAGCATCACTCATGATTCACCACCGGTACGCAACCCCTCGAAACGCAGCCGAACGGCCTCACCGTGAGCCGGGAGATCTTCTGCGTTGGCCAGCGCGATGACGTGCGCAGCAACGTCTTTCAGCGCGGCCTCACTGTAGTCCACCACGTGGATCCCCCGCAGGAACGTTTGCACACTCAGGCCGGACGAATGCCGAGCGCACCCGGCCGTCGGCAGTACGTGATTCGACCCGGCGCAGTAATCACCCAAGCTGACCGGTGACCACGCCCCCACGAATACAGCGCCGGCGCTGCGCACGCGAGCGGCGACGTCGGACGCGTCCTTCGTCTGAATCTCCAGGTGTTCGGCCGCATAGGCGTTGACCACGGCCAGGCCCTGTGTGACGTCGTCGACCAAAACGATTCCGGACTGGCTACCGCTCAGCGCCGTGGTGACGCGTTCCGCGTGCCGGGTGGACGCCATCTGCGCATTGACAGCCTCGTCGACGGCATCGGCGAGTTCGAGGCTGTCGGTCACCAGCACACTGGCGGCCATCACGTCGTGCTCGGCTTGACTGATCAGGTCTGCTGCCACGTGGATCGGGTCTGCGGTGGCGTCGGCGAGAATCGCGATCTCGGTAGGGCCTGCCTCGGAGTCGATTCCGATGAGCGAACGACACAGTCGCTTGGCCGCCGTGACGTAGATGTTGCCCGGGCCGGTAATCAGATCGACCGGTGCCAGTTCTTCGCCGTCGGTGTCGACACCGCCGTACGTGAGCAGAGCGATGCCCTGACCGCCGCCGACGGCCCAGACCTCGTCGACTCCGAGGAGCTGCGCGGCCGCCAGGATCGTCGGGTGGGGTAATCCACCGAAGTTCTTCTGCGGCGGCGACGCCACCACCAGCGAACCGACGCCAGCGATCTGCGCAGGCACCACGTTCATCACGACCGACGACGGGTACACAGCGTTGCCACCGGGCACGTAGAGACCCACGCGATCGACCGGAATCCAGCGCTCGGTCACCGTGCCGCCGGGCACCACCTGGGTGGTGTGGTCGGTGCGGCGTTGATCCGAGTGCACCAGTCGGGTTCGCTCGATCGCGACCTCGAGGGCGGCCCGGACGGCCGGGTCCAGCTCGTCGAGAGCTCGAACCAATTCCTGCTGCGGAACCCGAACGCGGTCCGGTCGGACTCCGTCGAACTTCTCGCTGAACTCGAGGGCCGCGTCGGCCCCACGTTCCTTGACGGCGTCGACGACGGGCCGAACCTGGTGCAGCACCGAATCGACATCCACTCCGCCTCGGGGAAGAGCGCCGCGTAGTTCGGCAGTGGATGGAGTTCGTCCGCGTAGATCGACGCGGGCGAGCTCGATGCGGGCAGGCATAGTGGGCCCCTTCGTGGAGTCGGTTCGGTGCCGGGGTTCGGTCGAATCAGTGTTGTCCGAACCACCAGGATAGTTCCACCGAATTCGGCTCAGCCCCGCACGTCCCACAGATGGTGGATGGGATCGTGAATGTAGTAGGCCGCCAGAGTTTCGACGGTGAAGTGGGAACCGTCGCTGCGTCGCCCTCTGCGATCACGGTCTTCCGGCGGCACAGCCGAGAAGGCGTCGGCCAACGCATATGCCGCTTCCCCGAGTTCCGACGCCACCGTCGCCGGATTCTGCGCGTTGTAGTTCTCGGCCACGGCCGTGGCGTCCTGGTCCCAGTTGTCGAACTCGGGATCGTCCTCGGTCAGCACCAGCGCCAACCGAGTGCGGAATATGCGGTGTGCATCCCGAACATGTGCGCTGTATTCGAGCGCCGACCATGTCGAATCGTCGGGACGCACTGCCGCGTCCTCGCGACGGAGCACTGCGATCCACCGATCCACGTCAGCGCGGATCAACGCGGGTACGGCGTCGTATTCGACGGAGCTCGAGTCGAACCCGCAGTCGGGGCAGGCACTGTCGAGGACCCACGTCCAGTTCTTGGTATCGGGTTCGATCGGCATGCGGGTCACTGTAGAGCAGGGCCCGTACCGCCACGGGCTGTCCGAGAGGTCAGGCGTAACGAGCAGCCAGATTGTG
Organism: Rhodococcus sp. 05-2256-B1; assembly: GCF_002258465.1. NCBI lineage: Bacteria > Bacillati > Actinomycetota > Actinomycetes > Mycobacteriales > Nocardiaceae > Rhodococcus > Rhodococcus sp. 05-2256-B1. The sequence continues at coordinate 39,548 of NZ_NOZA01000027.1, forward strand.
CAGTGTGCTCGTGATGCCCTGCGCATTCTTCTGCGGCATCTTGAACAACTCGAGCATTTTCGGAACCTTGGCGGTGCCGTAGACGAAGCTCTCGGTGACAGTGGTCAGGCCCGGCTGCTTCTCCTCGAATTCCCAGCGCCAGCTGTGGCCCATCGGGTGCTGCCACTCGATGATCTTGTGTCGATCCGCATCCACGAATTCGGTCACGGTGCTGGTGATCTTGTACGGCACGCCGTACTGCTTCATGCCGACGGAGAATTTCGCGCCGCTGCTCAGCCTCTCGGGTCCACGGACGGTGTCCTTGACTGTGCCGGATCCGTCCAGCTCGCCGTGCCGGGTGGGATCGGCCACGATGTCGAACAGTTCGGCTGCCGGTGCCCGAACCTCGGTCTGTCTCGTGACCTGCTGGGGACCGCTGTCGATGGTTCTGATGTCTGCCATCTGCAGCGTCTACCCCGCAATGACCGTATCGACACCCGGCCACCGCGCAGAATGCGAATTGACGGGCGTAGTTCAATGAACACATGTCCTGGTCAGTGTGGCTCGCCTTCCTCGGCGCGAGCATCGTCATCAGTCTGTCTCCCGGAGCCGGAGCCATCGCGTCGATGTCCACAGGTCTGCGCTACGGCCTGCGCCGCGGCTACTGGAACATCTTCGGGCTGCAGATCGGCCTGCTGGTCCAGATCGGCATCGTCGCAGTCGGACTCGGTGCTGTCCTGGCCAATTCGGCCCTGGCCTTCACCGCGATCAAGTGGTTCGGTGTCGCCTATCTGGTCTACCTCGGCATTCGCCAGTGGCGGTCGGCTCCGTCCGAAGTAGCGGACGCCCCCGCGGTGGCGGATCGAGGCACGACGATGCTCGCGCGAGGATTTCTCGTCAACGCGAGCAACCCGAAAGCCGTCGTGTTCATGGTCGCTGTGCTGCCCCAGTTTCTCGACCCAGCGCGGCCGCTGATCACCCAGTATCTCGCCATCGCGGCGACCATGGTCGTCGTCGACATGCTGGTGATGACCGGTTACACCTCTCTGGCATCGCGAGTCCTCCGCATGATGCGGTCCCACCGTCAGCAGAAGACCATGAACCGCACGTTCGCCGGCCTGTTCTTTGCCGCCGCAACATTTCTGGCCACGGTACGAAGGGTGACCCCATGAGGAAATACCGCGTGATCATGAAGAATTCGCTCGGCGGAGATCCGATTCCGTTGGGGCTGTTCGACACTCTGCTCGAAGCCAACACCTGGATTCAGGACGTGGGTAAGTGGGACGAGCACGAACTCGGCACGTACTCGGTCGAAGTGGAGGTCGTCGAGTGAGTGGACGGTGTCCGTGTTCGAGCGGCGACACGTTCGATGCGTGTTGCGAGCCGTACCTGACGGGCCCCGTCGATGCACCGACGGCGGAGAAGCTGATGCGCTCGCGCTTCACCGCGTTTGCCGTCGGCGACGTCGCCTACCTGCGGACGTCCTGGCATCCCGACACCGCTCCGGCCGAGCTGGAGTTGGACCCCGACCAACGGTGGTATCGGCTCGACGTCCTCGCTGCCGACGCGGGCGGACTTTTCGACGAGACCGGCACCGTGCAGTTCGAGGCACGGTACAAGCATCCCGACGGTGCCGGCACGATGTCGGAGATCAGCCGTTTCGTCCGGGTCGACGGCCGGTGGCGCTACCTCGACGGAGTCGTCGCTCCCTAGAGGTTGCGTAGTTTCGTGGGCCGATTGCCCGCGGTGCGACGCGCTTCCTGCTTCTCCTTGATGCGCTCGGCATCCTTGCGAACCTGGATCTGAGTCCGACGCTCGCGTACCAGCCACTGCGGTGGGCTGGCGATCAGTTCCTCGATCTCCACACTGGTCAACGCTTCGGTGACTCCGCCGCGTGCCAATCCGGCGATGGACACGTCGAGCTTCTTCGCGATCACGTCGCGGGGGAAGGGTCCGTCGGTCTGCAAGTCGGTCAGCCACTGCGGCGGATCGCTGCGCAGGGCGTCCAGGTCGGATCTGCTGATCATCGAGTTCTGGAACTCTTCCGGCGCTGCGGGTAGATAGATGCCGAGCTTGTTCGCCGCGGTCAATGGCTTCATGGTCTGCTGTTTGTTCTCCGGGCTCACCGGACCAGCTTATCCGGCAATCGGCGGTCCCGACGCCACCGTCCCGCGCTTCGTGCACCGTCCCATAGGCTCGACTCCGTGAACATCGATGTGCAGACACTGCGCTGGTATGCGGCAGTGGCGCAACAACTGCATTTCGCCCGCGCTGCTCAGTCGCTCGGAATCTCCCGAATCCGCCTCAGCAAGACCGTGGTGGAACTCGAAGAGTTGCTCGGCGTCGACCTGTTCGTGCCGGGTGCCTCCCCCACCGAACTCACCGCCGACGGACGCGATTTGCTCGAACGCGCGTTGGTCGAGATCGCCGAGGACGATCGGCGTTCGGAGGTTGCACAGGTTGCTGCCGGCGAGCCGCGCAGTTTCACCATCGGATACGCCGAGGGCGTAACACTGACCAAGTGGACGCGAATCTGGGCCGATCGGTTTCCCGATGTCGCCTTGTCCGTCGTGGCCACGACTCCGGACACGCAGGTGTCTCATCTGCGTGATGGAACGGTCGACGTCGGCTTCGTCAGGCCGCCGATCGATCGTGAAGGTCTGAACGCCATCGGGCTGTACCAGGAAGTCCAGGTCGTGGTGGTGCCCAAAGACCATGCGGTCGCAGCATTCGACTCGGTCACAGCTCTCGACCTCGCCGACGAACACTTGCTCGCCGATCCGACCACGGTGCCCGAATGGGCTGCTGTTGCAACAGAACTGAGCACCGGCGATCGTCCCGCACTGCCACCGATGACCAGCACAGCGGAGACTTTCGAGTACGTGGCCGCCGGGCTGGGCGTGGCGATCGTCCCGCACTCGGTTGCGAGATTCAACGCTCGCAAAGATCTCGTGTACCGCCCGGTCACCGACGTCGAGCAGACACAGATCGCACTGGCCTGGGTGGCGGAGCGGGAAGACGACCGCATCGAAGAATTCATCGGCATCGTGCGGGGCCGGTCGACGCGAAGTTCACGCGGATCTTCGGACGACGCGCCCGTCAAGAAGAAGAAGGCGCAGCCCTCCAAACCGGCTCGACCGGTCGTCAAGACCAAAACGAACGCACGCCGCAGCGGGAAAAGACGCTAGACGGGCTTCGCCCTCGTGCGCGTTGTGTGCCCCCGGAGGTACGCACAACGCTCACGACTACGAGGGGCGCAGCCGCAGCCGATCGATGTCACGTCGATCACGCTTGGTCGGACGGCCCGTTCCGCGGTCACGCCGGGGAACCGACGCCAGAACCTCTTTCGGTGGCGGCGGCGGACTGCGATCGATCATGCACTCGGCTACCACTGACGCGCCGACGCGTTTGGTGATGGCACGTACGACGACGACGATCTTCTCCACGCCCTCCACGCGCAGCCGGATCTCGTCGTCCGGCCCGACCCGTTGGCCGGGCTTTGCGGGGGTGCCGTTGACGCGGACATGCCCACCGCGACAGGCTGCGGCAGCGGCAGACCGCGTCTTGAACAGTCGCACCGCCCAGATCCAGCTGTCCAGACGGGCACTCTGCAATTCCATCTTCGAACGTCTTCCTCGAATCGTGAGGCTCGGCTACATGTCCAGGCCGAGGTCGAGCACTGTCACCGAGTGTGTCAGACCGCCCACCGCCAGGAAGTCGACCCCCGTACGCGCGTAATCCCGAGCCACGTCGACGGTCAGTCCACCCGAGGATTCCAACTTGGTGTCCGGCGCGAACTTGTCGCGGCGCTGCACCGCCATCTGCGTCTGCCACAGCGCGAAGTTGTCCAGCAGAACGAGTTCGACGTTCTCGGCGAGCACCTCGTCGAGTTGTTCGAGACTGTCGACCTCTACCTCGCAGGCGATGTTCGGCGCAGCGGCACGCACGGCTCGCAGGGCCGCGACGACGGAGCCGGCCGCCGCGACGTGGTTGTCCTTGATCAGCGCGGCGTCACCGAGACCCATCCGATGGTTGACCCCGCCGCCCGCCCGTACCGCGTACTTCTGTAGCGATCGCAGTCCGGGCAACGTCTTTCGACTGTCTCGAATGCGACACTCGGTCTCTGCGACCTCGGCGACCCAGCCGGCCGTGGCGGTTGCGATACCCGACAGGTGACAGACGATATTGAGCATGGTGCGCTCGGCGGTGAGCAATCCACGGGTGGGAGCTTCGACCGTCAGAACAGCCTGTCCGGGTTCGACATTCGATCCGTCGGCGGTCCTGTGGCGGATCGAGTACGCGCCCGAACCGATCACCTCGTCGAGAACCAGCAGTCCGACATCGAGGCCCGCGAGGGTGCCGAACTGTCGAGACACCACCGACGCCGTGGCCACGGCGTCCTCGGGAACCGTTGCCATGGTGGTGATATCCGGCCCGTACCGGAGATCCTCGTCGAGCGCGGTGCGGATGAGTGCGAGAACCTCGTCGCGGTCGACTCCCGGGTTCACTTCGTCGGCAGTACCGGTCATGTCAGCTTGCTCCCGTCATCACGTCATCGTTCACGATCGTCAGTCGTCCGTTCTCGTCGCGTTCGACATACAGGCTCCGTCGGTACTCGGGCATGCTGTCCGGGAAATCCCGTCGGGTGTGACACCCTCGGCTCTCTCGGCGGTGGGCCGCAGCCAGCACGATCACGTCTGCCGCTGCCGTCAGGGCGGCATCCTCGACCGCGACGCCGTCGACCGGCGGTTCCGACACCACGCCGTGTGCCAGCACGTTCTGTGCGTCCGCAAGACCGGACGCATCGCGGACGACACCGACGTGCGTGGTCATGGTTCGCTGCAGTACCGCGCGATCGATCCGCCGGTACACAGGCAGTGCGGTATCGGACACCGCGACCGTGGTTCCGACCCGCTCCGCGGCGACGAGCGCAGCGCGTTCGCCGACCACCAGACCCTCGAGCAGACTGTTCGACGCCAGCCGGTTGGCACCGTGCAGCCCGGTGCGCGCCACCTCACCCGCAGCGAGCAATCCCGAGACGGACGTCCGTCCGAACGTGTCGGTCACGACTCCCCCGCACGAGTAGTGCGCGGCGGGTGCCACGGGGATGAGATCCGTTGCGGGATCGATGCCGGCGTCCAGGCACGATGCCGTCACGGTCGGGAAACGCTCACGCACGTGCTCCACGCGACGGGCGTCCAGCAACACGTGGTCGTCGCCGCTGCGGTACAGCAACTCGGCGATGGCACGCGAGACCACGTCGCGTGGTGCGAGGTCGCCCATGGGGTGAGCACCGTCCATGAATGCGCGGCCGGTGGCATCGACCAAGCGGGCACCCTCTCCGCGCACCGCTTCGCTGATCAACGGGCGACGGCCCGTCGACCCTGCGGCGAACAGCACGGTCGGGTGGAACTGAACGAACTCCAGATCCGCGATCCGTGCGCCCGCATCGAGGGCCAGTGCAATGCCGTCGGCCGTGGCACCGGCCGGGTTGGTACTGCACGAGAACAGTTGTCCCAGGCCGCCTGTCGCGAGCAACACCGTCGGAGTGCGAACGACGCCGACACCGCGAGGCCCGCGCACGAGGAGTCCCGCCACCGCGCCGTCGGTGGTCAGTACACGCAGCGCCGTGGTGTCGAATTCCACCGATGGCACTGCGGAGTCCAGTGTGCGTTGTACCTCCGCTCCGGTGGCATCGCCGCCGGAATGGATGATTCGGCGCACACTGTGGCCACCCTCTCGGGTGCGGGAAACCGAACCGTCGGGCGCACGATCGAAATGTGCGCCGGCGACTTCGAGCGACGCGATCGCCGCACGGCCGCCGGACACGATGGAACGCACCGCATCCTCGTCGCACAGGCCCGCGCCTGCTGCGCAGGTATCCGACACGTGCGCATCGATCGAGTCGCCGAGATCGGTGCCGACGACTGCGATTCCGCCCTGCGCATACTTGGTCGCGGTGTCGACCGAACTGCCCTTGCTGACCGTCAGCACGCGCAGACCGCGAGCGACGGCCGTGCGAGCCGCGGTCAGTCCGGCGATTCCGCCGCCGACGACGACGAGGTCGGCCGCGGTTTCCCAGGCGACCGACGGGTTCACTCGCCGCCGCCGGGTGTGCCGATCTCGATCATGCGTTGCACCGACTTGCTGGCGATGTTCGCCGTTTCGAGGTCGACGTGGACCTCGTCGCGCCCTTCGACGAGGCAGCGCAACAGCGCGGCGGGCGTGATCATCTTCATGTATCCGCACGACGCGCGGTCGTTGACGGCCAAGAAGTCGACATCGGGTGCAGCCCTGCGGAGTTGATGCAGCATCCCGATCTCGGTGGCGACCAGAACCTGCTTGGATTCGGTGGCGCGGGCCGCGTCGAGCATGCCGCCGGTGGAAAGGATCTTGACCTTGTCGGCGGGCACGAATCCTTCGCCGGCGAGGTAGAGAGCCGAGGTGGCGCAACCGCATTCGGGATGCACGTATAGCTCTGCATCGGGGTGGGTTCGAGACTTCTCGGCGAGCTCGTCGCCGTTGATGCCTGCGTGGACGTGGCATTCACCGGCCCAGATGTGCAGATTCTCGCGCCCGGTCACGCGCTTGACATGAGCCCCGAGGAACTGGTCGGGCAGGAAGAGGATGTCGCGACTCGGATCGATCGATTGCACGACCTCGACCGCGTTGGACGAGGTGCAGCAGATATCGGTGAGCGCCTTGATCTCAGCGGTCGTGTTGACGTAGGAGACGACGACGGCATCCGGGAAGTCTGCTTTCCACTCGCGCAACTGCTCGGCAGTGATCGAGTCGGCGAGCGAGCAACCCGCACGCTGGTCCGGGATCAGGATCGTCTTCTGCGGGCTCAGGATCTTGGCAGTCTCGGCCATGAAGTGCACGCCGCAGAACACGATGGTGTCCTCGGATACTTCGGCGGCCATGCGCGAGAGCGCGAGCGAATCACCCACGTGATCGGCAACGTCCTGAATCGCAGGCAGCTGGTAGTTGTGCGCCAGCAGGGTCGCGCCTCGCAGATCGGCGAGCCGTCGCACTTCCGCGGCCCATTCAGCCGACGCGTCGACTCCCCCGTAACCACCGGCTCCATCGACGATGTCGCGGACTCCGGCGAAAGCCGAGTCCAGGAAGTTCACCTGGGTAGCGCTGCTGGTCATGACGGTTCTCCTTCACCGATCATCCGGTCGTCGGTGACCGAATTTCCTCCGAGGGAGTTTTCGACTTATGATCGAAAACATGATTCATCGTAGCACCGTCCACGAAGTACTCATTGCGGTGTTCCAAGTTCGGGTCTTTTCCGACCCCGACACCCCTGAACTGGCGGTCCTGTTGTGGCAGCGTGCACTCGACCCCGAGGCGGGCACCTGGTCACTCCCCGGGGGCACCCTGCGCGACGACGAGAACCTGGCCACGTCCGCGCGGAGACAGCTCGCCGAGAAGGTCGACGTACGCAAGGTGGCACACCTCGAGCAGCTGTCCATCTTCAGCGAGCCCGACAGAGTGCCGGGAGATCGCCGAATCGCGTCGACGTTCCTGGGCCTCGTACCGATCGCGGCCGAGCCGACCCTGCCCGCGGATACGACCTGGTACCCGGTGTCGGAGCTGCCCGCCATGTCGTTCGATCACGGAACGGTCGTCGAGCACGCACGGCATCGACTGGTCGCCAAACTGTCGTACACCAACATCGGATTCGCCCTCGCTCCTGCAGAATTCGCGATTTCGACGCTTCGCGAAATCTACGGCGCAGCCCTCGGCTATCAGGTCGACGCCACCAATCTGCAACGGGTACTGAGCCGCCGCGGCGTCATCGAACCCACCGGACGGCGTGCACCGTCGGGTCGAGCGGGTGGACGGCCTCCAGCATTGTTCCGGTTCGCCGACAACAGCATTCGCGTCACCGACGAGTTCGCGGCATTGCGGCCACCACAGGCATGAACGAGATCCGCCGTCAGTCGGGTACCCGCGAGTCGAACGACGGCGGCGGCGGAGCGACGTCGAATTCGATCTCGTCGAGCTCGGGATCGGAATCGGGGTGCTGCAGATCGTCGTTGGGATTCATCGCCGCGAGCAGCAGTATCACCAACGACGCCGTCAGCGCCTGCACGATCAGTGCCGTTGGCGTGTCGATACTCGGTGCAACCCGGACGATCAATCCGACGGCCGGCTCGTCCGCCCTCGGGAATCGCAGCGCCGCAACGCCGTTGCCCACCAGCACTGCTGCGATCGAGCCGACGAACGACCCGACGAACACGGCCACGAACAGCCGTGGACCCCGCTGGGAAATCCACAGCCACCACCCGATCGGCACGAGAATGCCGAGAGCGAACGAGACGAGGACGAACAGGGCGAGAGCGTCGAATCGATGCAGACTCTCCCCGGTCAGTGTTGCTCCTCTGTCCTGCGCGACGACGAGCAACTGCTGGCTCGGTGCCAGGAATCCCCACAGCAGACCGCCGACGGCGGACAGCGCGATCGTCACACCGCCGACCAGAGCCACAAAGCGAAGCGTTCGACGCCGCTCCGGAGTCTCGACGGCAGACGAGGTCGTCACCTAACGCCTACCCGTCGCGGCGGAATCGATCAGGCCGTGCCGCGAGCACACCGACGTCCATCCGTCGGGCACGATCTGCACCACCATCCTGCGACCGCACCGGTCGCAGTACCTCGGCGGCTCCAGCCCGAGACCGACGGCAACCGAGAACGACGGTGCCCCCGCATCCGTACCGACCTCGACAGGCCGACCGGTGTGCGGGTCGTACCGGCTCTCGCTCGTCATTCGACCCACCTTAATACGCGCATCAGATCGTCGAGTTCAACGCTTTGATCGGCATCTGCAGTTCCCCGAGAAGATCGAGATCCTCCTCGGCGGGACGACCGAGCGTCGTCAAGTAGTTTCCGACGATGATCGCGTTGATGCCGCCCAGAATTCCCTGCTGAGCTCCGAGATCACCGAGAGTGATCTCGCGGCCGCCCGCGAATCGAAGAATCGTCCGCGGCAGGGCCAGCCGGAAGGCGGCAACGGCTCGCAACGCATCCGATGCAGGCAGCACGTCCAGATCCCCGAACGGCGTTCCGGGACGTGGGTTCAAGAAATTCAGGGGAACCTCGTCGGGTTCGAGAGCGCCGAGATCGGCTGCGAACTCGGCTCGCTGCTCCAGCGTCTCGCCCATACCGAGGATGCCTCCGCAACAGACCTCCATGCCGGCCTCGCGGACCATCCGCAGTGTGTTCCAGCGTTCCTCCCAGGTATGGGTGGTGACCACGTTCGGAAAGTAGGACCGCGAGGTCTCGAGGTTGTGGTTGTAGCGGTGCACACCCATTGCGGCGAGTTGGTCGACCTGATCCTGGTCGAGCATGCCCAGCGAACAAGCGATGTCGATGTCGACCTCGCCGCGAATGGCCTCGATTCCCGCGGCGACCTGCGCGAGCAGTCGAGCGTCCGGACCCCGCACTGCGGCCACGATGCAGAACTCCGTGGCTCCGGTCTTCGCGGTCTGTTTCGCCGCCTCGACCAACGACGGAATATCGAGCCAGGCCGCCCGCACCGGAGAGGCGAACAGGCCCGACTGCGAGCAGAAGTGGCAGTCCTCGGGGCAGCCTCCGGTCTTGAGGCTGACGATCCCCTCGACCTCCACTTCCGGTCCGCACCATCGCATCCGAACCTCGTGCGCCAGTTGCATCGTCTCTTCGAGACGATGCTCTCCGAGCTCGAGTACCTCGAGCACCTGGGATCGATCGAGCGCAATGCCGTTGTCGAGCACCTGCAGGCGCGCCGTACGCAATATGTCCATACCGGTCCCCTCGTCGTCGAACGGTCTCGGAATTGAACACCGTTCAAGTTGAACGGCGTTCACGTTAGGCACCGCACTCGGCTACTGTCAAAGCGAAACACCGCGTCGAACGGCAGGGGTAGGAAGTGCAGCTACGCAGGCAGGACGTCCTGGACGGTGCAATAGCCATTCTCGACGAGTACGGCCTCGCGGATCTGACCATGCGCCGCCTGGCGACCTCACTGCACGTCCAACCCGGAGCGCTGTACTGGCACTTCCCCAACAAGCAGACGCTGCTGGGGGCGATCGCAGATCACATACTGTCCGGTGCCGACGCACCGTCGACGGAAGAACTGTGGGACGCGCAGATCTCGCAGATCGCACATCGACTTCGCGACGCGCTGCTCTCCCGGCGCGACGGAGCCGAACTGGTCGCCTCGACCTACGCCTCGCGGCTCACCACCAACCGCATCCGTGAACGCATCGCCGCGGTCTGCATTCGTGCCGGGTTGCCCAGAGTCGACGCCGAACTGACCGCCGATACGTTGCTGTACTACGTGCTCGGCCATACCGTGGACGAACAGGCTCGGCTCCAGATGGACTCGGCCGGGGCGCTGACCGCCGACGCGTCCCCGATGTTCGAGCGCCCCGATCCCACCAGCAAATTCGACTTCGGTCTCCGGCTCTTTCTGGACGGCGTGCGCCACGCCGCGTCCGAACCACGCTCCGTCAGGATTCGGTGAACACGATTCGGTCGCGTCCGTTGTCCAGAGTCATCGTGTCGTCTTCTCTGGACCATTTCGGCTTCGAGGACAGAAACTCCGACAGCCACCGATCCTGCTCCATGAGCTCGGCCGGGCACCCCATCCGCGTGGCACCCAGGGAATCGACGGTGAGCGTCCCCAGCGAAGTGTCGACGGTGCCGAACAACCTGTTGCATCCGGCTTCGGCCGAGATGCGGTCGTCGGCGAACTCGAGCCGGATCGTCGTACCCGAGACCGGGGTGTAGGAACCGTCGGCATCGACGGAGGTGTAATTTTTGTCTGCCGGGAATTCCCCGTACGAATCGGTGCAGCCCGAGGTCAACACGCTCATGCCACAGGCGAGAGCGAGCAGTGCCCGGCGCGCGTCAGCCACCGAAGATCGGCCCCAGACCGGCCGCACCGGCATTTCCGCGGGAGGCAAACGGGTTGTCGTGCACCATGTACGTCCACGTCGACGTCGGTCGGCGCATACCGGCATTGTCGAGATCGATTCCGTCGGAGGTGATCTCGGCCGACTCGAATGTCGCGTGGGACAGATCCATGGCCTTGGCGGAGACAGTCTTGAAGGCCTCGACCGCAATTCGGTGGTACTCGTCGAGTGGATTCTCGCGACCCAGCGCACGGAGGTGGATGCTCTCGCGCACGTCGGCCAGGTGCGCTAGGTAGTCCGACCACGCGCGGTCGAGGTGGTGAAGAACGATTCGGCGGGCGACCACCACGAGGGTCTCCTCCGACACGTTCTCGCGAAGTTCCTTCGATCGCGTCGGCGACTGCTCCTCGAGCAGAGCCAACGCCTCTCCGGTGTCCAGCAACGCTGCCCTACGACGGTCCAGAATCTCCCGATGCTGCGCCGTCAGTTGGTTGTAGCGCCAGGTACGCGAGTGTATTTCGAGCATCTGTCCTTCGGCGATGCGCTGGGCATGATCGACTCGATCGGCTGCGGCGGCAGAGGTGAACAGGCCGCTGTCGTCGATGCCTTTCGGTGCGTCCTTGTCACCGATGTTGTTCTTGACGACGTCGTCCTCCCAACTGCCGAAGAACACCGAACGGCCCGGGTCGCCCTGCCTGCCCGCACGTCCTCGCAATTGATTGTCGAGCCGCTCGGTGGTGTGGCGGCCGGTGCCGACGACGAACAGCCCACCCAACTCGGCGATGCGGTCGCGGTCGGTCCCCTCCGGTCCCCCGAGCTTGATGTCGGTTCCGCGCCCGGCGATCTGCGTCGAGACGGTGACCGCGCCGTGCACTCCGGCGGCAGCGATGACCGCGGCCTCCTCGGCGTCGTTCTTGGCGTTGAGTAAGACGGCGTCCACACCGGATTCCGCGAGGATCGCCGCCAGCGTCTCCGACTCCGCGACATCGTGCGTGCCGACGAGTATCGGTTGCCCGGTCTCGTGAATTTCCTTGACCTGCTGCGCAATTGCGGCATTCTTGTGCTCGACCGTGTCGTACACCCGGTCGACCTCGTCGACCCGCACCGTCGGTACGTTCGGCTCGATGACCGAGACGCCGAGACCGTAGAACGTACGCAGCTGCTCCCCCGCCGCCATTGCCGTGCCGGTCATTCCACATACGGTGGCATACCGGTTGATCAGCGCCTGAACCGTGATCGTGTCGAGAATTTCACCGGTCTCGGTGGGCTCGAGCCCCTCCTTGATCTCCACGGCCGCCTGTAACCCGTCCGGCCAACGCTGCAGGTCCGCCACTCGGCCACGGGAAGCGTTGATCAGCTGAACACGCCCCTCACGCACGATGTAGTCGACATCGCGTTGCACCAGCACCTGAGCGTGCAGCGCGACATTGACCGCAACGAGAGTCGATCCGACGTGCTGTTCGGAGTAGAGATCGATTCCGCCGAGTTCTTTCTCGAGCCGAAGCGCGCCCTCGTCCGTGAGGAACACATTGCGTCCTTCGGCATCGGTGTCGAAGTCGATCCCCTTGTCCAACAGGCGGACTGCGTCCATCACCGTCGAGGTCGACACGTCACCCGAGACCGAGCCGGCCAACACCAACGGCACCAACGCTTCGTCGACCAACACCGAGTCGGCCTCGTCGATCAGTGCGACATCCGGGACGGGCGACACCAGATCGGCACGATCGTCGACCAAATGGTCACGGAGAACATCGAATCCGACCTCGTTGACCGACGCGTACGTGATATCGCACGCGTAGGAATCACGACGTTCCTGCGCCGAGGACGACTCGGCGATGGAACCGACGGTGATACCCAGAGCCTCGAACAGCGGAGCCATCCACCGCGCATCGCGTTGTGCGAGAAAGTCGTTGACCGAGATGACGTGAACCCTGCGACCGGACAGGACATATCCCACCGCAGCCACGGCCCCGGACAACGTCTTTCCTTCGCCGGTCGCCATTTCCACCACGTCACCGGCGAGAAGTCGCTCGGCTCCCAGAAGTTGTACGTCGAACGGTCGCATGCCGAGCGTGCGGTCGCTCGCCTCACGCGTCAACGCCAGGTACCGCGGAACGTCGAGTTTCGACGCGCTCGGGGCCCGCAACGCAGCGGCCTCGGTGGTCAATTCGGCGTCCGACAAGCCCGAAGCCCAGCTCGCATGGTCTCCGGCCTGCTCGACGCGCCGACGCGACGCGCTCTGCGCCTTCTGCGCAGAGCGGCCGAGTACACGCCAGAATCGGTCGGAGCCCACAGCCATCTGTCATCCCTACTCGAGAAAGTACGTGATCTTCTTTCCCACAGTACCGAGTGCCGATTGCCCACTACCCCGCGTCGAGCGGCGTTGTCACTGCGATGTCGAGCGGCACAGCCACTGCGATTCTGCGAGCGGTAGTAGGGCTGGCCCTGGGCGAAGAAGTCTCGGGCCTGCTGCGGGTCGGAGATGGCGGCGCATCCCCCAGCCGTCACGAACGCAGTGATCGCCCTCCGACTATCGAGACCCGAACAGAGCATGGACAAACCGAGGGGTACGCATTAACGTCTTTCACTAATCAACTAGTGAAAGGCTTCTGGTGATCGCCTACCGTATCGATCGTCAGTCCGGCATTCCCACCTATGTCCAACTGATACTGCAGACCAAACAGGCCCTACGACTGGGAACACTCGCCGTCGGTGACCGACTGCCGACAGCAAAAGAGGTGGTCACGGCGCTGGCCATCAATCCGAACACCGTCCTCAAGGCGTACCGAGAACTCGAACGCGACGGGCTGGTTCAACCTCGGACCGGTTCCGGGACGTTCGTCGTCGCCTCGCTGGCAAAACCCGGCATGGCCGAACGATCGGCGCTCGAAACGGAACTCGACCGCTGGATCCGACACTGCACGGCCGCAGGACTGGACAGACCTGACCTCGAAGCCATCGTCACCGCCGCACTCGACAAGCAATTCGACCGAACCGAAAGAGACGAAACATGACCGACGCGGTGCTCACCATGGACGAGGTGGCCAAATCGTTTCGCAGGAAGACCGTCCTCGACGGATGCTCGTTCGCAGTCGAAAGAGGAAGCGTCACAGCTCTGGTCGGCTCCAACGGTGCCGGAAAGTCGACGCTGTTGTCGCTGGCCGTCGGCCTGCTGACACCGGACGGCGGAACCATTCGGGTTCTGGGCGAAAGCGTGACCCAACGCGGAATCTCGCCCGGCCTGTCCTATCTGGCGCAACACAAGCCCCTCTACCCACACTTCACCGTCGCCGAACTGCTGCGGTTCGGCCGAAACACGAACTCGCACTGGGACGATGCGTACGCGAAGGAAATCGTCGACGCCGCCGGAATCGCCACCTCCGCTCGGGTCAAGTCCCTCTCCCCCGGCCACCGCACGCGGATTGCCCTCGCGCTGGCACTCGGGCGTCGACCCGAAGTACTGCTGCTCGACGAGCCGCTTGCCGATCTCGATCCGGTCGCTCGCAGGGCGGTGGCACGCACCCTGATGCGCGATGCAGCCGAGAACGGTACGACGATCGTGCTGTCCTCACACGTGCTGTCCGAGCTCGTCGACGTCGCCGACCGGCTGTTGCTACTACGCGGTGGGCGAATGCGACTCGACGGGGACCTCGACGCCATCACCGCCGACCACTACCTTCTCGTCGGCAGCTCCGACGCCGACCCGACGGTCCAGGACGGCACCATCGTGTCCGAGGTGTTCGGTTCCGGCGCAACAACATTCGTCGTACAGGGCAAACAACCGACAACGACACCACCGGGGTGGACAGTCGAGAACGCCACCCTCGACGACGTCGTACTCGCCCACCTCGGAACGGAGACCACCTGATGATCTGGGTGACTTGGAGACAATTTCGCACGACCATCCTGTTCGGGGCGTTGACGCCACTGCTGTTGGCTGCGATCACGATTGCCGTCACGGTGATCGGCGGCGGTGTGATTCCGTCTCCGTATCTGCAGGGTTGTCGATCCTTCGGTTCGTCCGACTGCACCGTCGGGACCGTGCAGACGATAGCGATACTCACGACGATCGTCTTGCCCGTCGTCCTGGGGGCATTCGTCGGGGTGACCGTCTTCTCCCGCGATCTCGAACGTCGCACCCACGTACTCGGTTTGACTCAATCCGTGAGCCGACGCCGCTGGTACACCGTGCGCATTCTGGTCGTGTTCACACCGATCGTCGGGGCGATGACGGTGCTCGGATGCGTGCTGTTCGCAGCCAAGTACAACACTGCACCCGATTCCTTCGCGATGTCCTTCGCGGGGTCGAGCGCATCGCGGTTGGACTTTCCCATCTTCGGGGCCACGGCATTCGTCGCAGGCGCGTACACGGCCGTCGGATTGATGGTCGGTTCGGCATGCGCACTTGCGATGCGGAACACGATCGCTGCGATGATCACCACCGTCATCGTGTCGACTGCATTCCTTGCACTGC
Organism: Rhodococcus sp. 05-2256-B1; assembly: GCF_002258465.1. Lineage (NCBI taxonomy): Bacteria > Bacillati > Actinomycetota > Actinomycetes > Mycobacteriales > Nocardiaceae > Rhodococcus > Rhodococcus sp. 05-2256-B1. The sequence goes on from NZ_NOZA01000027.1 coordinate 54,902, forward strand.
TGCCGACGCAGTTACGCGAGCACTATGCGACTCCCCAGACAGACCGAGTATCGGTGGAGCAGAAGGTCGACGACATGTACGGCGGCACTCCGGACTACTACAGACCAGGCGACTCGATCAGTTTGTTCCCACGATGGGAAGTCTCTGCCGACTACGTCGACAGCAACGGCAGTCCGGTGCCCGTCGACTTGATGGACTGCAATTGGACCCAGAACTACAGGGATCTGAGCGAATTCGAAACGGTCGCCGAGTACGAGGAGTACTCCGACCGCAAGAGCGTGGAACGTCGCAACATCGAGATCCAGTGCATTCGGGATCAGGGTGCCGAGGCCTACGAGACGCGCTATCACGAGGACAGATCGTTCTGGCGGTTCCAGGCGATCGAGTCGGCGTTGTCGTTGGTGGTTGCCGGGCTTCTCGGGGGCGTGTCACTCCTGCTGCTGCGCAGGCTGCGTCCCTAGGGCAGGTCTGCCGCAGCTACCTCTGCGCAGGAATTCCGAGCGGTTTCCGATTCCTGATCACAGTGGCCACGAGGGCGGGGAGGCCGAGGACCAGAACCATGATTCCGACTACGAGTGCAGCAGTGGACCACGGCCTGGACACCCCCAGCTGATCGGCCAGGGTGACCGCGCCGACGATGCCGAGGATCCAGGCGAGAAATTCGATTCGGCGAACGCGTCGGGATGTCGGATCCGAGGTTGCCCACCACGCACCGACGGACGAACACGCGAGGGCGCACACGAGCAACCAGTACTCCGCCATCTCGGCCTCCTCGAAGTCGATGGTGTGATCAGGGTAGTTCGCGTGCCGCCCGTCCGTTCACAATTGTGCGACCAGCAGTGGCAGACCCACCGCGGCCGTTGTGCGCCATCGGTGGTCGGCCATGTCGGATACCTCGGTCTCGACCGGGTTGATCTCGACCACGGTTGCGCCCGCACTGCGTGCGACGGCGGGCAGTCCGGCGAACGGGTACACCACGCCCGACGTACCGACCACGAGCACCAGATCTGCAGCGCGCACAGAATTCTCGGCTGCTTCCCACGCCTGTTCGGGCAGCGATTCGCCGAACCACACGGCCCCGGGACGGATGAGTCCGCCGCACCGGGGACAGTCCGGCGGCGGAACACGCTGATCTGCGTCGATCAGAATGTCGTCGTCCAGAATGTCGGTGTCGTCGAGTTCCGCGCGTACTCCACACTCGCTGCAGTACGGCTCGAAGAGGCTTCCGTGTACGTGTGCGAGCACTGTGGATCCGGCTCGTTCGTGCAGATCGTCGACGTTCTGCGTGGCGATGTCCACCTGCGCTTGCTGCTGCCATTGCGCGACGGCGCGGTGGCCGGCGTTGGGTTCGGAACGACGAACCAATGCTGCACGCCACCGGTACCAACCCCACACGAGGTCGCTGTCGGCGAGCCAGCCCTCGGGACTGGCGAGGTCCTTCGGATCGAAGTCCTGCCACAGACCAGTCCGGGCGTCGCGAAACGTTGCAATTCCGGATTCGGCCGACATGCCGGCCCCGGTCAGAACGACGATGCGCGACGCCGCTCGTGCGGCGTCCACGATGGGTTGTGGAACGGCGTCGACCGTCTGCTCGTGCGAATGGGTCACACAGCTATTGTGCCAACCGGTGTTCGCTCACGCGCTACCGTGTGGGCATGAGCATCGACACCGATACCCGCACGCGGCGACGCTGGCCCCTGTGGACCGCAGCGGTCACCGCTGTGGTCGTGGTGGTGGCCGTCGGTGTTCTGTGGCTCGCCCCGAGTCGCTATCTACCGTGGGACACCGAATCGTTCCCCGAGGTGAACAGCGCCGAGTTGACCGTCGACCAGGCACGTGTGGTGGACCTGCTGCGAGTCGAGCACGAGAAGCAGCGTCCGGGAACCTTCTATGCAGAGGGCGTGGACGAGGCCTGGTGCGCCGACTTCGTCAGCTGGATCATGAAGGAAGCGGGCCTGCCGTTGTCGAATCCCAACTCGGGTTCGTGGCGCATTCCCGGCGTCTACACGCTGCAGGAGTACTACCAGCAAGAGGGACGGTTCGGGACCGTCGGCAACTACACGCCGTCGGTGGGTGATGTGGTGTTGTACGACAACAGCAGTTGGGTCGGCCAACACACCAACGTCATCGTGGCTGTCGACGGCAGCGAGGCCGTCACCGTGGGCGGGAACGAAGCCGGCAATATCAGGATTCACACTCTGAATTACGAATCCGACTCGGGTGTAGTCGGATTCGGCCGATTGGCATCCTGAGGGCCGTCATTGCGACGGGGTGCTGGAACGGTCGCCGAGTGATCGCGCCCCTCCGTCTCTCTTCGCTCTGTACAGCAACAGGTCTGCTCGGTCGAAACAGTCGTAGAGCGATTCCCCCGGACGCAATGTCGTGTAACCGGCGGAAAATGTCTGCTCGTCCGGAACGACGGCTGCGAGTTCGGTCAGCACGGTTGCCATCGTCGTCGACCCGGTATCGGGCATCGCGATGGCGAATTCCTCCCCGCCCCACCTGGCGACATACGCTCGCCCTGCAAGCAATTGCATTGCGGCAGTGGAGAACTGGACCAACAGGCGATCGCCGCGGCCGTGTCCGTACTTGTCGTTGAACGACTTGAAGCGATCGAAATCGATCATCGCCATCGCCAGCGACACCTCGACTCCGCGCGGAGTCGTCAACTGAGACAACCGATCTCGCCATCCACGCCGATTGAGCAGCCCGGTCAAGGGATCGGTCAGCGCAGCCTCCCGTAGGTCGTCCTCCAACCGCCGCCGGTCGGTGACGTCGTGGACCACCGCCATGGTCCATCGTCGGCCGTCCGGGCCGGGGACCTCACTGGCCGACACCCAACCCCACCGCACTGTGCCGTCGGGATGCAGGTATCGCTTCTCGACGTGTACGGATTCACCACGGGCCTCGGCGTCGTCCATCATCTGTTCCATCGCCGCGTGTTGGCCCAGGTCGTCGGGGTGGGTGAATTCACGGGAGGATCGGCCCCACAGTAGGTCCCTGGGGCACCCCACGATGGCCGCATACGCCTCGTTCGCGAGTAACAGCAGCCCGTGTTCGTCGGCGAGTGCCATTCCCACCGTGCTGGCCTCGAACATCTCCCGATACCAGCCATCGGCGTCGACCATGATTGTCCGGTTCACTTCCTCGAACGGTGCGAGCCACATCGATTCACACGACACACCGACGATACGCCGTCGTGGGGGCCCGAACAGTATCCAGCGATCGGTCTTGACCTTGACGCTACGTCAACGTTCACACTGGACGCATGAGAATCGGATCCCTCGCCGATGCCGCCGGAACGACCCCGCGGACGGCGCGCCACTACCACCGACTCGGCTTGCTCTCCGAGCCTCGGCGGCTGTCCAACGGCTACCGCGAGTACACGATCGACGACGTCGTTCGGCTGATGCGAATCCGATGGTTGGCCGAGTGCGGAATGCCGCTGGGCGCGATAGCGGCAGTGCTCGACGGAAAAGCGACGGACGAGCCCGACGTGGTCGCGGACCTGCGAGCCTTGCTGGCCGGCATCGAGACCGAGCAGACGGCATTGGCACACAAGCACAGTCGCTTGTCGGCGTTGCTCGACGACGCTGTCGAACGGCGTCCTCTGACCGCGCTCCCACGAGATGTTGCCGCAACGTTCGGGTCCTTGCTCGATGCAGCGGACGAACGGGACCGGCCCGCGCTGATCCGCGAACGCGATCTACTCGAAGTGATGGCAATTTCGGGCCGCGTCCCGGCGGCATTCTTCGAGACGATGTCCGCCGCGCTCGGCGATCACGACCTACGTCGGAGATACCTGGTGTTGCTACGACGCTTCGGTGCCCTCGAGGGCCGAAGCGTCGCCGAATCCGAGGACGACATCGACGCGTTGGCCGACGAGTTGGTGTCCGTACTCGATGTCGAGTCCTTCGCTCAGGCGCCCGAGTCCGCTGCGCTCGGGAGCGACTCGACCGGGCTGCTCGACATCGAGGACATCGTTCCCGACGCGGCCCAACGCGCCGTCGTCCTCCGCACCACAGCTCGTCTGCTCGACGGTGCGCATCCGGCAGGAACCTCACAGTGACCCCGGATCGGGGTGCCCAGGTCGGCAGATGGCACGCACTGCTGTTGTGGGCACGCGGCCGCCACGCTCCGATCGCGGCCGACTCTGCCGAGTTCACCGCGGTGCGCGGAACGGGTTCGATGCCGTTGATGTTCGGTGTGGCCTCGGTCGTCGAGATCGTCGTCGTGCATCTCCTGGTGCCGTGGCTGTGGCTCGATATCGTGCTCGGTGCGCTCTCGGTCGTATCGATCGTTCTGCTGGCGTCGGCCACAGCCGTCGGCCGGGTGCACCCCCATGTCCTCACACCCGAAGCACTCGTCCTGCGCACCTCCGGCGAGGTCGTCACCACGGTGGAGAGATCGACGATCGTCTCGGCCCGACTCCATCGCCGGTTCGGCGTGGTGGCTCCCACTGTCCGCGACGACCGAGCCGTGTTACCGAACCAGGACGGCACGAACGTCGACATCACGTTGTCGACCCGCACCACAGTCGTCGTACCCGCACCCCTGCGTCGGTGGCGGGTCGAGGGCACCGCGACGTCCATCGCCTTGTACGTGGACGATCCCGTGGCCCTGGTCGCCGCGTTGTCCTCGGTTCCGGCCGACGGTGGGACGTGAGCCCGAACTGCTGCGGGAACGGTGGGAGCACGCTGCGAGAAACCGGCGACGAGCTGGGACCGGCACCGCAGTACGGACTCCGAGGAGTGCGTCACCGCGCGTACACGTATTGTTTGCTCAGAACGTCTTCTTGTTTGCGACGAACCTCGTCGTCTGCCGAGCAGCTTCCGAGACGAACACCACCGACCGTGACCGCCCGACCAGTGGTCGATCGACAGCCGGAGCCATTCCCCTTTCATGCAGGTACACCCGAGCGGAACCGATCACGAATCGGCAACCGATTCCGCGGCCCCGAGTTCGGTGTCGGCTCCCGTCGTGCCGCGACCGCCACAGCGCCACGATCTGAACGGTCTGCGTGGTGTCGCAATCGCCCTGGTGGTCGTGTTCCACATCTGGATGGGCCGGGTGTCGGGCGGAGTCGATGTCTTCCTCACGCTGTCCGGTTTCTTCTTCACTGCGTCGTTGCTTCGATCGGCCGAGGCCGGCGCGAGCCTGAACCCGATCACCCGCATCGTTCGCGTGCTCCGCAGACTCGGACCGCCGCTGGCGCTGACTCTGTTGGCGGTAGCGGCCGCGTCGGTGTTCCTGCTACCGCGGACCCGCTGGGCCGACGTGGGCGACCAACTCGTCTCCGGTGTCTTCTTCTTCGTGAACTGGCAGTTGGCGACGACGGCCAACGACTACCTGGCGGCCGACCCCTCGGTGAGCCCGGTCCAGCACCTGTGGTCCGTCGCGGTGCAATTCCAGTTCTATCTGCTCGCGATTGCCGTCGTGTTCGGTCTGGCGTGGATTCTGCGCACGATGCGACCGGAGGGACCGCGAAGTCTGCGACCACAGACCTTCGCCGTGATCTTCGCCGTCATCGCGGTGTTGTCGTTCGTGTATGCGGCGGACGGTGCTCGACGCCATCAGGCGTGGAACTACTACGACACGGGTGCGCGACTCTGGGAGATCATGCTCGGTGCGGCGGTCGCGGCCACGTTCGCGGCATTCGCCGGCAGAAACACCGGGGCCGATGCCCGCGTGAGTCGGGTGGGATCGACCGCCCGGGGCGCGCTCGCCGCCGGTGCGATGTTCGTCATCGTCGTCTGTGGATTCGTGGTGGACGGCGTGACCGCGTTCCCCGGTCCCCTGGCGCTGATTCCAGTACTGGCCACTGTGGCGCTGATCATCGCAGGCTCGAACACCGTGGTCGCCGCGACGTTGTCCAACCGGTTCTTCGCCTGGGTCGGCTCGATCGCGTTTCCGTTGTACCTGTGGCACTGGCCGCTGTTGATCTTCTACCTGTCGGCCACCGGCAGGACCCACGCGGACATACCCGGCGGACTCGGCATCGTCGGTGCATCGGTCGCACTCGCGTGGCTCACCGTCCGCTTCGTGGAGCGTCCCACGCAGGCCACCACATTCACTCCCGGCCGCATCGCAGTCACGGCCGTCGCCCTCGTTGCTGCCGTGGCGGTGACAGCCGGTTCGGTCGGCTGGAACGCCTACATCGAACGATCGATCTCGGCCGTGCAGGCCGACGAATCGGTCGACGAAGCCACGCACCCGGGGGCGCTGGAACTGACCGACGGCATTCGCGTCGAACCGGCCGAGATGACGCCTCCCCTGTACTCCGCTCCCGAGGATCTTCCCGTCACCACCCTCGAGGGCTGCATCGCGGATTTCGAGACTCGCGACGCTCTGTCCTGTACCTACGGCGACGTCGATGCGGCCCGAACGATCGTGCTGGCGGGGAGCTCACACGCCGAGCACTGGGTGACCGCTCTCGACACTCTGGGGCGGCGGCACGGCTTCAAGGTGGTCACGTTCGTGAAGATGGGGTGCCCGCTCAGCCTGGACACGATGCCGATGCTCGGGCAGAACGAGTACCCGGATTGTCTGGACTGGACCCGGACCGTGCTCGACGACGTCGCATCGATGCAACCGGAATACGTGTTCACCACGGCCACCCGGCCCCGCGACGACTTCCCCGGCGACTTCACCCCGCCCTGGTACGTCTCGGTCTGGCAGCAGTTGATCGCCGACGGTGTCGGCGTCCTCGGTATCAGGGACACCCCGTGGCTCGCGTATCGAGCCATCGACTGCCTGGCCGACGGCGGCTCGGCCACCTCGTGCGGCATCCCGCGAGACGAGGCGCTCGACTCGGTCAACCCCGCTCTGGCGTCCTCGTTCCAGCTGAGCGGATTCTCCGCCCTCGACCTCTCGGACGCGGTGTGCGACGACACCGTCTGTCGCGTCGAGCAGGGGAACGTACTGATCTATCGCGACGAGCATCATCTGACCGCCACCTACGTGCGAACCCTGACCACCGAGCTCGGCCGGCAGCTCGGATCTGCGACCGGCTGGTGGGCCGGACCGTGAGCGGAACGGCTCGCGCTCGGTAAGCCTGGTCCCACCGGTCACAGTAGGGTTGATCCATGCTGCACGACGCCTCCGACGACACGCCCGCCATCGCCGTATGGCCGGGATCCCCTTATCCACTGGGAGCGACCTACGACGGAGCAGGAACCAACTTCGCCTTGTTCTCCGAGGTCGCCGAGGCCGTGGACCTGTGCCTGATCGCCGAGGACGGTACCGAAACTCGTATTCGTTTCGAGGAGTCCGACGGCTACGTGTGGCACGCGTACCTGCCCACGGTCGTGCCGGGACAACGCTACGGCTACCGCGTCCACGGGCCGTGGGATCCGGCTGCCGGACATCGTTGTGATCCCAGCAAGTTGCTGGTCGATCCTTACGGAAAAGCATTCGAGGGGTCGTTCGACGGAGACCGATCGCTCTTCTCCTACAACATCGACATCCCGGCCGCCGAACCCGAGCCCGTGGAGTCCACGGACTCCGCAGCCGCGGATCCACTCGACGCCGACGGCCGGTTCGAGGACGCGGCGGATCTTGCCGATCCGGACGGCGAAATCGTCGACGAGGCCCCGATCGCCCACGACGACGAGCCGAACAACGATTTCCCCCAGCACGATTCGCTGGGGCACACGATGACCACCGTGGTCATCAACCCCTTCTTCGACTGGCAGGCCGACCGCGCGCCGAAGAGGCCGTATCACGAGACGGTGATCTACGAGGCCCACGTCAAGGGCATGACGATCACCCATCCGGACATCCCCGAGGCCGAGCGCGGCACCTATGCCGGTCTGGCACATCCGGTGATCATCGAGCATCTGCAGCACCTGGGCGTCACCGCGATCGAGCTGATGCCGGTGCACCAGTTCATGCAGGACCAGGTACTTCTGGACAAGGGACTGCGAAACTACTGGGGCTACAACACCTTCGGATTCCTCGCGCCTCATGCGGAGTATTCCTCGCATCAGTCGCCCGGTGCCGCGGTGACCGAATTCAAGGCGATGGTCCGTTCGTTCCACGCCGCCGGCATCGAGGTGATCCTCGACGTGGTCTACAACCACACCGCCGAGGGAAACCACATGGGCCCCACCATCAGCTTCCGCGGCATCGACAACGCGGCCTACTACCGACTGGTCGACGGCGATCTCGAGCACTACATGGACTACACCGGGACGGGCAACAGTCTCAATGCTCGACACCCGCACACGCTGCAGCTCATCATGGACTCGCTGCGCTACTGGGTCACCGAGATGCACGTCGACGGATTCAGGTTCGACCTCGCATCCACCCTGGCCCGTGAACTGCACGACGTGGATCGGTTGAGCGCGTTCTTCGATCTGGTGCAACAGGACCCGGTCGTCAGCCAGGTGAAGCTGATCGCCGAGCCGTGGGATGTCGGCGAGGGCGGATACCAGGTGGGCAACTTCCCCGGTCTGTGGACCGAGTGGAACGGCAAGTACCGCGACACCGTTCGCGACTACTGGCGCGGTGAGCCCGCGACGCTGGGCGAGTTCGCGTCGCGTCTGACCGGATCGTCGGATCTCTACGAGGCGACGGGCCGTCGCCCCGGTGCCAGCATCAACTTCGTCATCGCACACGACGGCTTCACCCTCAACGACCTGGTCTCGTACAACGACAAGCACAACGAGGCCAACGGCGAGGACAACAACGACGGCGAGAGCCACAACCGGTCGTGGAACTGCGGCGTCGAAGGTCCGACCGACGATCCCGAGATCCTCGATCTGCGTGCCCGCCAGATTCGCAACATCATGGCCACGCTGCTGCTCAGCCAAGGCACGCCGATGATCGCGCACGGCGACGAACTCGGCCGAACTCAGCAGGGCAACAACAACGTCTACTGCCAGGATTCGGAACTGGCGTGGATGGATTGGTCCCTGGCCGAGACCAACGCCGACCTGATCGAGTTCACCCGCAACGCAATTGCGCTGCGCAACGAGCACCCGGTGTTTCGCCGTCGCCGATTCTTCGAGGGCAGGCCCATCCGATCGGGCGAACAGGCACGTGACATCGCCTGGCTCACCCCCGCAGGCGAGGAGATGACTCCCGAGGACTGGGACAGCGGTTTCGGCAAATCGCTCACCGTGTTCCTCAACGGTGAGGGCATTCCCGAGCCGAATCAGCGCGGGGAGCGGGTGGTCGACGACTCGTTCCTGTTGTGCTTCAACGCACATCACGAGACGATCGAATTCGTCACCCCGGACGGAAACTACGCCAAGGAATGGACGGTCGCCCTCGATACGGCAGCGCGCACGGGAGCGGGTGAGAAATCGATCGAAGCGGGTACACCGGTGGAGGTCACCGCTCGATCCCTACTCGTTCTACGAAAGACTGCCTGACTCATGCCGCTGCCCACCAGCACATACCGGTTACAACTGCGGGGCGATGCCTTCACCCTGGCCGACGCCTCGGACGTGGTCGACTACCTGCACGACCTCGGAGTGAGCCATCTCTATCTCTCGCCGATACTGACCGCAACCGACGGTTCGACGCACGGGTACGACGTCACCGACACCTCGACCGTCTCCGCCGCCCTCGGCGGGCGAGATGCATTGACCCGCTTGCACTCTCGGGCTGCCGAGGTGGGCATGGGGATCATCGTCGACATCGTCCCCAACCACGTCGGGGTGGAGGATCCACGACAGAACGCGTGGTGGTGGGACGTTCTGCGGCGCGGTCGTGACTCGGAGTTCGCCACCTACTTCGACATCGACTTCGCAGCCGACAACGGAGTGGACGGCAAGATCGCCATCCCCGTGCTCGGCAGCGCGAGCGATGTCGCCGAGCTCACCGTCGACCGCTCCGAGGACGAGCCTCTACTGGCGTTCTACGAGCACCGCTTCCCCATCGCCGACGGTACCGACGGCGACGACGCCCAGGCCGTGCACGACCGTCAGGCCTACCGCCTCGTCAGTTGGTCCGCCGGGCTGATCGGCTACCGGCGCTTCTTCTCGGTGAACGGCCTGGCCGGTGTCCGGCAGGAAGACCTCGACGTCTTCACCGACTCGCATCGCCAGGTGGCGAGCTGGATCGAGGACGGGCTGATCGACGGTTTGCGCGTCGATCACCCCGACGGCTTGGCCGATCCTGCCGGATATCTGACCGAACTGCGCGGGCTGCTCGGTCCCGACCGCTGGCTGGTGATCGAGAAGATCTTGGCCGACGGCGAACCGTTGGACGAGTCGCTGCCCGTCGACGGCACGACAGGGTACGACGCGTTGGCGGCCGTGGGCGGGATATTCGTCGACCCGGAAGGGGCGCCGGCACTGACCGCACTGTCCCAGGTGCGCTCCGGCATCGCCTACGACGACGAGACGTTGCACGAGACAGAACTCGATCTCAAGACCGCTGTCGCGCGCGGCGACCTGTCCCCCGAGGTGCGACGCCTCGCCCGCGCCGTGGTTCGTGAATCGGGTACCTCCATCGAGCTCGAATCGGTGATCGACGCCATCGTCGCCGTTGTTGCCGCAGTTCCGGTGTACCGCACCGACTACGCGCCGCTGGCCGGTGTGCTTCCGGGTGTCGTCGCCGCCATCGGTGAAGAGCAGCCGGAACTGGCCGGCGGTCTCGACGCTCTGACAACCGCCCTGATCGCCGGTACCGAATCCCCCGTGCGTTTCGATCAGGTGTGCGGTGCCGTCACGGCCAAGGGCGTCGAGGACTGCCTGTTCTACCGCGCCAACCGGTTGATCTCGCTGCAGGAGGTCGGCGGCGATCCCGCTCGGTTCGGTTGCAGCCCAGCGTACTTCCATCTGAAGAACGCCGACCGCGCGAAGCGCTGGCCCGCCGCGATGACGACACTGTCCACACACGACACCAAACGCGGTGAGGACGTGCGGGCGCGTATCGGCGTGCTCTCGCAGACGCCGGAGCTGTGGGCCCGGTCGATCGCCGATTGGGAGGAGCTGGCCCCGAGCCCCGACGGCACCACAGGGATGTTCTTGTGGCAGAACGTCTTCGGTGTCTGGCCGGTCGACGGGGTGATCACCTCGACCCTGCGGGAACGGCTACACGCCTACGCCGAGAAGGCCATTCGCGAGGCCGCTCTCCGTACCACGTGGACCGATCCGGACGAGGAGTTCGAGACTGCCGTACACACGTGGCTCGACGCAATTCTCGACGGTCCGGTGGCACGTTCGATGACGATGCTCGTCGAAAAGCTTTCGCCCCATGGACACTCCGATGCACTCGGGCAGAAGTTGCTCACACTCGTCGGTCCCGGAATCCCGGATGTGTATCAGGGCACCGAGTTGTGGGAGGACTCGCTCGTCGACCCCGACAACCGCAGACCCGTCGACTACTCGGTACGCCGGTCCGTTCTGGCCGGACTGAACGGATCCGCGCCGTCGGTCGATACCGGTGCTGCGAAGCTGGCCGTGGTTCGTTCCGCGCTGACGGTACGACGCGAACGGCCTGCGAGCTTCGTCGGCGGTAGTTACACGCCGATCGTCGCGGACGGGACCGCGGCCGCGCATGTCGTCGGATTTGCCCGAGGTCCGTTGCCCGGCAACTCCGATGTGGTTGCGCTGGCCACGAGGCTGTCCCTCGGTGTGGCCGAGACAGGGTGGGGCGAGACGACCGTGACGCTGCCCGACGGTCGGTGGCGCGACCGCATCACCGACGTCGAACACAGCGGGACCGTTGCGGTCGCCGAGCTGTTCGCCTCCCTGCCGGTTGCACTTCTGGTGCGCGACAACGAAGGAGAGTCAGCACGATGACATCTTCGGCCACGACATCTTCGGCCACGACCCGTGAATTCGCAGTATGGGCACCGACCCCGGAACGAGTACGGCTGCAACTGGACGACTCGGTCCACGACATGGAGCAATCCTCGGACGGCTGGTGGCGAGCAGAGGTGGCCGCCGCCGCGGACAGTCGCTACGGATTCCTCCTCGACGACGCCGAGAAGGCGCTGCCGGATCCACGCTCGCCTCGGCAACCCGACGGTGTGCACGAATTGTCCCAGGTGTTCGAGGTCGATCCGTCGTTGTGGACCGATTCCGCATGGACCGGTCGTCAACTCCCCGGATCGTCGATCTACGAACTCCACATCGGCACCTTCACTCGCGAGGGAACGTTCGACGCGGCGATCGACAAGCTCGATCACCTCGTCGACCTCGGCGTGTCTTTCGTCGAGATCATGCCGGTCAACGGATTCAACGGCGTGCACAACTGGGGCTACGACGGCGTCCTCTGGTACACCGTGCACGAGGCCTACGGTGGCCCGGAAGGGTTGCAGCGCTTGGTCGATGCATGCCACGGCCGCGGGATCGGTGTGGTTCTCGACGTCGTCTACAACCATCTCGGCCCGTCCGGCAACTATCTGGAACGCTTCGGTCCCTACATGACCGAAGGGGCCAACAGCTGGGGCCAGGCGATCAACTATGCCGATGCAGACTCGGGCGAGGTGCGGCGCTACGCCCTGGACAACGCGTTGCGCTGGTTCTCCGAGTTCCACATCGACGCGTTGCGTCTCGACGCGGTGCACGCCATCGTCGACCACACCGCTGTGCATCTCCTCGAGCAGCTCTCGATCGAAACGCGCACCCTGTCAGCGCATCTCGGCCGTCCACTGACCCTGATCGCCGAGAGCGACCTCAACGATCCATCGCTGATCACGGCACGGTCGGGTGGCGGCTACGGACTCGACGCACAGTGGGACGACGACATTCACCACGCGATCCATGCTGCGGTCTCCGGCGAACGGCAGGGCTACTACGGCGACTTCGGGTCGTTGCAGGGCCTGGCGAACACGGTGCGGCAGGGCTTCTTTCATGCCGGAACGTACTCCAGCTTCCGCGGCCGAATCCACGGGCGACCACTGGACACCCGCCGCATTCCCGCCAGCTCTCTGGTGGCCTACACGACTACCCATGATCAGGTCGGTAACCGTGCGATCGGGGATCGCCCCGGCTTCTACCTCTCCCCCGGACAGCTTGCGATCAAGGCAGCTCTGGTACTCACCTCGCCCTACACTCCGATGCTGTTCATGGGCGAGGAATGGGGAGCGTCGACTCCGTTCCAGTTCTTCACCTCGCACCCCGAACCCGAGCTCGGCAAGGCCACGGCGGAAGGACGCAAAGCCGAGTTCGCCGAACACGGGTGGGACAAGAGCGACATCCCCGACCCACAGGATCCCGAGACGTTCACACGATCGAAATTGAATTGGTCGGAACTGGGCGACGGCGACCATGCCCGACTGTTGGCCGTCTATCGAGACCTACTGGCCCTGCGCCGCGAGCGGACCGAACTGACCGACCCGTGGCTCGATCACGTGAAGGTCGAGTACGACGAGGACGCCCAGTGGATCGCGATTCGCCGCGGCCGCGTCAGTGTGGTGTGCAATCTGTCCGAGTCCGCGGTGACGGTGCCGGTCGGCGGCTCCACACTGCTCGAGTGGGAGCCGACGACCTCGAACGACACCGGGTCTGCCACCACGGTTCCGGGTCACTCCTTCGCGGTGCTCGAATCCTGACGAACCCGTAGGTTCACCAGCACGAACACGGCGGTGACCGCAAGGACCACCGCGGTGGCGACGGCCGCAACGTGCATGCCCGAGACGAACGCGGCATGCGCGGAGTCCAGGAGGACCGTCGCCACCGAGTCCGGTAGTTCACGGGCCACCGCGTCTGCGCCGCCGAGCGTTTCGGCTGCTCTGGCACCGAGCTCGGGTGTGAGCTGCGAGGTGTCGATCCCGCGTCGGAAGATGGCCATGACGACCGTGCCGAGGATCGCTACTCCCAGCGCGATGCCCAGCTCGTACGCGGTTTCCGACACCGCGGACGCAGCCCCGGCTCGCTCCGGTTCGACGGCACTGACCACCAGGTCGGACGTCAGAGTGAGCGCGAAGCCGACGCCTGCACCCACCAGGACGAATCCGGCGATGAACAACGCCGGGCTGGTGTCGGTACCGAGACCGACCAGGATGCCCGCGCCCGCAGCGGCAGCGATCATGCCTGCGCCGAGGACCGTGCCTGCGGTGAAGTACCGAACCAGAACCGCAGCGAGCAATGAGGTCACGATGCTGGCGGCCGTGCCCGGCAGCAACAGCAGTCCGGCTTCGAGCGGGCTGTTGCCCAGGACGAGCTGCAGGTACTGCGAACCGAAGAACAGCACGCCGGCGAGTGCGAACACGGACAGGAAGTTCGTCGCCACACCCGTCGAGAAGGCACGGTTGGCGAACAGCCGGATGTCGATCATCGGGGCGTCCAGAATTCGCTGCCGCCGCACGAACACCACACCGGCGATCATGCCGACGACGGCGGAGACCACGTAGGCCGGGTGAAGGCCGTGCGCTGCGATCTCCTTGACCGCGAACACGATCGGAACGATAGCGAGCATCGACAACGCCGAGCTGGGGAGGTCGAAACGGCCCGGGTTCGGATCCTTGGACTCGGGAATCACCAACGGTCCCAGCGCGATCAGCGCGATCATGACGGGAATGTTGATGAGAAACACCGAGCCCCACCAGAAGTGCTCGAGCAACCACCCGCCCACGAGCGGACCGGCGGCCGCGCCGCCGCCCGCCATTGCGCCCCAGACGCCGATAGCGGTCACCCGTTGGCGCGGATCGAGGAAGATCGTGCGAATCAAGCCGAGAGTGGCGGGCATCAAGGTCGCGCCGGAGATACCCTGCAGAACTCGCGCCGCAATGAGCATCTCCGGGCTGGTCGAGACAGCCGCAACGAGAGAGGCGATTCCGAAGCCCGCGGCTCCGATCAGCAGCAGGCGACGCCGACCGATCCGGTCACCGAGCGTGCCCATCGTGATGAGCAAGCCGGCCAGTACGAACGAGTACACGTCGATGATCCACAGCAGCTGATTGCTCGACGGTGCCAGATCGGCGCTGATGAACGGCAGGGCGAGGTCGAGCACGGTCCCGTCGACCGCGATGAGAAGTACGGCAAACGCGAGCACCACCAACCCGAACCAGTCGCGCGCGGTGGCTCTGGAGGCCGATCCGCCGTCGATCTCGTGCACCGCACCGGTCCGCACGTCGCTCACCATGACTCCATTTCGCCCGCCCGGTCCGCGACCGGGCACATCCCCGATACCAACCGTCCAGCCGGTACAGCTCCGAAGACTACCTCGAACCGTCCAGCCGGTAAAGTGAGTTTCATGTCATCTGACACACGCGACCGAATTCTGGATTCGCTCGAGACATTGCTTCTCGAACACGGCATGACCAAAGTGACCCTGGACAGCGTCGCTGCCGCCGCCGGGGTATCGAAGGGCGGCTTGCTGTACCACTTCAAGACCAAGGACGCTCTGGTCGCTGCCATGGTCCGACGGCTCGCCGTTCAGGCCGATCAGCAGCGAGCCGACGCCGGCGCAGGTGGCACCTCCGTGGCGGAGTGGTATCTGCAACCACCCGATTGCATTTCGGAGAAGGAAATCGCGCTCTACCGCTCCACGCTGGCGGCACTGCGCAGCGTCGACGGAAACTCCGGCGAGGTGCAGGACGCCGTCACGGACATGATGCAGCAGTGGGACGAGGGCTTACGTACCGAGATCGACGATCCGGTGCAGGCCGAGATCATCCGACTCGTCGGCGACGGGATATACCTCGGAGCCGTCCTCGACCTGCCCGCCGTCGACCCCGAACTGCACAAGCGGGTTGTCGACCGCCTGCTGGGTCGATGACTCAGGTCAAGTAGCGGTAGACCGGCGATCCCGGCTCCAGCTGCTCCACCTGAAGGTGCGAGGACCGCATACGTTCGAGGAGGGCCGAAAGGCCGTGCGCCGCACCGAGTTGGATGCCGACGAGCGCGGCACCGGTCTCCCGGTTGTTTCGCTTGACGTACTCGAACAGGGTGATGTCGTCCTCGGGCCCGAGTACCTCGTCGAGAAACCGACGCAGTGCGCCGGGCTCCTGCGGAAAGTCCACGAGGAAGTAGTGCTTGAGGCCGAGGTGGACGAGCGATCGTTCGAGAATCTCGCCGTACCGTGAGACGTCGTTGTTTCCCCCGGACACCAGGCACACGACGGTGCTTCCCGGTGCGATGTCGAGGTGCTCGAGCGCGGCGACCGCCAACGCGCCTGCGGGCTCGGCGATGACCCCTTCGTTCTGGTACAGCTCCAGCATTGCGGTACAGACCGCGCCCTCGTCTATCTGGGTGATCAGGAATGCACCGGGGCCGGAACTCTCGAACACCGGCGCGGTGATCAGGGGCAACGATGCATGGGACACCACCGTCGCGCCCAACGACCGCAGCGCCGAGTACGGAACATCGCCGATGCGCCGGACCGCCGCCCCGTCGACGAACGGATCGATATCCGACAGCGTCACCGGCCCACCAGCAATCAACGCAGCGGTCATCGACGCAGCACCGGATGGTTCGACGCCGACCAACGATGTCTGCGGAGCGCGCTCACGCAGGTAGCTCGAGATACCCGCGATGCAGCCGCCCCCGCCGACGGGCATCACCACCACATCGGGTGCGCCACCGAGCTGATCGACGATTTCCTTGGCGATCGTCCCTTGGCCCGCCACCGTTCGTGGATCGTCGAACGGCGGGACCATGGTGGCACCGGTACGGGCCACGTCCGCGGCCGCCGCCGCAGCTGCCGCGTCGAACGTGTCGCCGATGACGATGAGCTCCACGAAGTCGCCTCCGTGCACCCTGATTCGGTCACGCTTCTGCTTGGGGGTGTTGGCCGGCACGTAGATCCGACCTCGCACCTGCATGGACCGACAGGCGAATGCCACCCCCTGCGCGTGGTTACCGGCACTCGCCGTGACCACGCCGACGCTGCGCTCGGCCTCGGTCAGCTGATCCATCAGGTTGTAGGCACCGCGGATCTTGTACGAGCGGACGATCTGCAGGTCTTCCCGTTTGAGGTAGACCGTCGCTCCGGTCTCTGCCGACAGGCGCTCGCACAACTGCAGGGGTGTCGCGGCGACCACCGAGGAAATTCGCATCGCAGCTGCATCGATGTCGGCCGCGGTGACGGCTACCGACGAGGGGTGCTGGGAGGCGAGCTCAGGTGATGAAGACACCAGCACATGCTGCCACCAGCGTGGAACGGTCACCCACTCGGGACCGTTCCACGGGCAGGCCGATCGCGCTCAGGCGCGAGCGAGGACGAACACCGGGATCTCCCGGTCTGTCTTCTTCTGGTAATCCGCGTAATCGGGGTAGACCGCGACCGAACGCTCCCACCACACGGCCTTCTCGTCGCCGGTTACCTCCCGAGCGACGTAATCATGCTTTTCGGGTCCGTCCTGCAACTCCACCAGCGGCTCGGCTTTGACGTTGAAGTACCAGACGGGATGCTTCGGCGCACCGCCGAGGGAGGCCACGATGGCGTACTCCCCATCGTGTTCCACCCGCATCAACGGCGACTTGCGCAGCTTCCCGCTCTTGTTTCCCTTGGTGGTCAGCAGCACGACCGGCATCCCGTTCATCGTCGTGCCTTCGGTTCCGCCGGAGTTCTCGTACAGCTCGGCCTGCTTGCGGGCCCAGTCGGATGAACTCGGTTCGTATTCTCCTGTCAATGGCATGGTTTCAGTCAACACCCACGGTCGCCGGGACGCCACCGAATCTCGGTCGTCGCAGGTCGGAACCGTGAGTTCGGTGGACCGAATCTTTGCGTGGGTATAGTCTGAACTTCACCCGCCGGACACCCGAATCATCGAACCGGACGGGCGTACCCGAGGAGGACGCGATGACCTACACGAGCAACCAGGTGAGCCGTCGAACTGTCCCCGTCCTGCGCACGGTCGATGTCGCCGGAGTCGAATGGCCTCTGTACAAGCTCGAGTCATTGGCGATCGGGTTCGTCGTGTTCGTCGCCACGCTCGCGCTGGTCGGATCGCTGCAGGCAGCCGTTCTGGGCGGCGCAGCAGTCGCAGTCGCCGCGTGGTGGACTCTGCGGTTGACCGAGGTCCACCCCGCCCGGACCGGCTCACCCCGTCAGGCAGCCGGGCCCCAGTAGCGCCTTCAGGTCTCCCATCAACGCCGACGTCGGCGTGACCCGCAGACTGTCGTCGAGCTTCATCGTGGTGATCTTGTCGCCACTGACCAAACGTAGATGGACGTCCGAGGTCCCTGGGTGGCTGATCAACACCCGCTTGAGCGCGCCGACCTTGTCTGCCGTGCACAGTCGCGTCGGCAAACTTACCGCGAGCGGCTTGTCGATACCGATCGCCGAAAGATCCGGCACTGCAAGATCGTTCGCGATCAACGACACCCGGTCGTCACGCACCGACACGCGACCCTTGACGAGCACCACCGAGTCCTCGGTGACGTCGGCACCGAACACCGAGTAGGCCTGCGGGAAGAACAGCACCTCGATGCCGCCGGCAAGGTCCTCGAGCTGAGCCGACGCCCACGTCAGACCGTTCTTGTTGATCCGCCGGTTCACCGAGGCCAGAATTCCGCCGACGGTGACCTGGGTACCGTCCTTGATGTCCCCTTCGAGAATGGTCGGGATGTTGCAGTCGGACTTAGCGGCCAACATGTGCTCGACACCGAGCAGCGGGTGACCCGACACGTAGAGACCGAGCATCTCGCGCTCGAGGGCCAGACGGTGCTTGGACTCCCACTCCTCGTCCGGCACGCGGACGTTGAACACCGAGGAAATGGACTCGTCGGCGTCCTCACCGCCGAACAGATCGAACTGTCCGATCGCCTCGGCCTTCTTGGTGCCCATCACCGCATCGATCGCGTCGGCATGGATCAACATCAGACCCTTGCGCGGATGATCGAGAGAGTCGAAAGCGCCTGCCTTGATGAGAGATTCGGTGACCTTCTTGCTGCACGCGATCGCGTCGATCTTGCCCAGGTAGTCCGAGAAGTCCGTGTATTTGGACTTCTCCGACCGCGCTCTGATGATCGATGCGACCACGTTCGTGCCGACGTTGCGCACCGCGCCGAGACCGAACCGGATGTCCTTGCCCACCGATGCGAAGTTGAGCTCGGATTCGTTGACGTCCGGTGGCAGCACCGTGATGCCGAGCTTGCGGCAGTCGGCCAGGTAGATCGCGGCCTTGTCCTTGTCGTCACCGACACTGGTGAGCAGGCCGGCCATGTACTCGGCCGGATAGTTGGCCTTGAGGTACGCCGTCCAGTACGAGACCAGGCCGTATCCGGCCGAGTGCGACTTGTTGAACGCGTAGCCGGCGAACGGGAGCACGGTGTCCCACAGCGCCTTGATCGCGGCCTCGGAGAAGCCGTTGTCCAACATGCCCTGACGGAATCCGGCGTACGCCTTCTCCAGCTCGGAGAGCTTCTTCTTTCCCATGGCACGACGCAGCAGGTCGGCCTGGCCCAGGGTGTACCCGGCGACCTTCTGCGCGAGCTGCATGATCTGCTCCTGGTAGACCACCAGGCCGTACGTCTCGCCGAGAATCACCTTGAGCGGCTCTTCGAGCTCAGGGTGAATCGGCTTGACCTCCTGCCGCCCGTTCTTGCGGTCGGCGTAGTCGTTGTGCGAGTTCATGCCCATCGGACCCGGGCGGTACAGCGCCAGCACGGCGACGATGTCCTCGAAACCGGTGGGCTGCATGCGGCGCAGCAGGTCTCGCATCGCGCTGCCGTCGAGCTGGAAAACACCGAGAGTGTCTCCGCGAGAAAGCAATTCGAAGGTCGCCGGATCGTCGAGCGGCAACGCGTCGAGATCGATGTCGATGCCGCGATTGGCCTTGATGTTGTCGATCGCGTCGCCGATGACCGTGAGGTTTCGCAGACCGAGGAAGTCCATCTTCAGCAGGCCGATGGCCTCGCACGACGGGTAGTCCCAGCCGGTGATGATCGCGCCGTCCTGGGCGCGCTTCCACACCGGGATGGCGTCGGTGAGCGGCTCCGAGGACATGATGACCGCGCAGGCGTGCACGCCCGCGTTGCGGATCAGGCCTTCGAGGCCCTTGGCCGTCTTGTAGATCGTGGCCACGTCGGGGTTGGAGTCGATGAGCGCTCGGACCTCGACGGCCTCCTTGTAGCGCTCGTGCGACGGATCGGTGATGCCGGCCACCGAGATGTCCTTGGCCATGATGGGTGGCGGCAGAGCCTTGGTGATCTGATCGGCGATGCCGAAACCGGGCTGGCCGAACTGCACACGTGCGGAGTCCTTGATGGCAGCCTTGGTCTTGATGGTGCCGAAGGTGATGACCTGCGCAACCCGGTCGCTACCCCACTTCTCCGTGGCGTAGCGGACCATCTCACCGCGACGACGATCGTCGAAGTCGATATCGATATCGGGCATCGACACACGCTCGGGGTTGAGGAATCGCTCGAAGAGCAATCCGTGCGGGAGCGGATCGATGTTGGTGATGCCCATGGCGTAGGCAACCAGGGATCCGGCGGCGGAACCACGGCCCGGTCCGACGCGGATGCCGACCGCTTTCGCGTGGTTGATGAGGTCGCCGACCACGAGGAAGTAGGCCGGGAAGCCCATCTCCAGGATCACCTTGATCTCGTACTCCGCTCGCGCGAGGTAATCCTCGGCCGGACCGTCGGGGAACCGACGTTCGAGTCCGGTCATGACCTCGTGCCGCAGCCACGTTCCCTGCGTGTATCCCTCGGGAACCGGGAAGATCGGCATCCGGTCGCGGTGCGCCCACACCTCGTCGTAGGGCTGGACTCGCTCGGCGATGAGGAGCGTGCTGTCGCAGGCACCGGGTACCTCGTCGTCCCAGAGAGCACGCATCTCGGCAGCGGACTTGAGGTAGTAGCCGTCGCCGTCGAACTTGAAGCGAGTGGGATCGCTGAGCGTCTTACCGGTCTGGATGCACAGCAGAGCCTCGTGGTTCTCGGCGGCGTCCTTGGTGACGTAGTGGCAGTCGTTGGTGGCCAACGGCGGAATGGACAGCTTCTTGCCGATGTCGAGCAGGCCCTCTCGGACTCGTCGCTCGATGGACAGACCGTGGTCCATCAACTCGAGGAAGAAGTTGTCCGGTCCCCAGATCTCCTGCCACTTGGCCGCGGCCTCGAGTGCTTCGCGGTCCTGGCCCAGACGTAGGCGCGTCTGAACCTCACCGGACGGGCAGCCGGTGGTGGCGATGATGCCCTCGGCGTGCTGAGCGATGATCTCCTCGTCCATCCGGGCCCACTTGCCGAGCTGACCCTCGATGGACGCCAGCGAGGACAGCTTGAACAGATTGCGCACGCCGGTCGCGTTCTCCGCCACCATCGTCATGTGCGTGTACGCACCGCTACCGGAGACGTCGTCGGACTTCTGGCTTCGGTCGCCCCACAGCACGCGCTTCTTGTTGAATCGGGATTCGGGAGCGATGTAGGCCTCGATACCGATGATCGGCTTGATGCCGGCCTTCTTGGCCTCGTTGTAGAACTCGCTGGCTCCGTACATGTTGCCGTGGTCGGTCATGCCGACCGCCGTCATCTCCAACCGCGCCGCCTCGGCGAACATGGCCCCGATCTTGGCGGCACCGTCGAGCATCGAATATTCGGTGTGGTTGTGCAGATGAACGAACGAATCGGCCACGAAGGTTCTCTCCTGAAGGTCGTGCGTTTTCGAAAATACGAGCCGCGAATGCACCCACTCTAGGCGGTGGAACCGACAGATTTTTCAGGCCGACGGTGTGTCCTGGGAGGACGTGACGGGTGTGACGAACGAGACTGAAGTTGCCTCATTCGGCGGGAACCGGCCCGTCGTCCGGCAGCGGCCCGACGACGTCGATGTACTCCGGAAGCAACGGCTCGACGGCGAACTTCCCGGACACCGCGTCGGGCGGAAGTGCCTCCACCGCCCGCACCCCGTCGCGGCCTGCCACCTCGCTCAACTCGGCCGCGGTGCCCCGCACGACCACCGTCACCACGCATGCGCATCCGCTCAGCAACCGGCGCTGCGACACAGCGTCTATCTGAGCCTGCCGGTCCTCCACGCCGAACGATTCCTGGATCTGGCCGGCAGCGCGCGCGGTCGCATTCAGTATCGACCGTTCACTGCCGGGAACACCGACTGTGAGGATCGGAGTTTGCACGCGATCGAGCGGTACTCGAAAGAGCACCATCGAGATGCGCACGCCGTTCGCGGCGGCGTAGGCCTGTTCGGCGGTGAGTTCGCGATCGAACGACACCGATCCCCAGCGAGGTTCGGCATCGTTGCCGAGCAGACTCGCCTCGGCGCGAGCCAGGTAGTCGGTCACCTGCTCGCCGCTCTCCGGGCCGAGCCGGTCGGTGCCCACGCGCAGCTGCCGTTGCGGGTTCAGATGGCCGACGACGGCCAGGCCACCGACCACCAGAGCGATCGTGACGACGACACCGACCACACCCGAGACTCCGCGCATCACGCCTTCCGGAGCACCTCGAGAGCGTGTTCGAGGTCTGCCGGGTACTTGCTCTCGATCTCGACCCAGCGGCCGTCGGACGGGTGCGCGAAGCCGAGCGAACGCGCGTGCAGCCACTGACGTTCCAGGCCCAACCGTTCGGCCAACCGCGGGTCGGCCCCGTAGGTCAGGTCGCCGCAACACGGGTGCCGCAGCGCCGAGAAGTGCACGCGGATCTGGTGTGTGCGACCGGTTTCCAGGTGGACGTCCAGCAGGCTCGCGGCCTGGAAGGCCTCGACCGTGTCGTAGTGGGTGACGCTGGGCTTGCCGTCCGCGCGGACGGCGAACTTCCAGTCGTTGCTGCCGTGCCGTCCGATCGGAGCATCGATGGTTCCACTGCTCGGATCCGGATGTCCCTGCACCAGGGCGTGATAACGCTTGTCGATCGTACGAGCCTTGAACGCCCGCTTGAGCACGGTGTATGCCCGTTCGGACGTCGCGACCACCATCACCCCGGACGTTCCCACATCGAGTCGGTGCACGATGCCCTGACGCTCGTGCGCGCCGGACGTGGAGATTCGGAAACCGGCGGCCGCGAGGCCGCCGATGACGGTCGGCCCGGTCCAGCCCACACTGGCGTGCGCGGCGACGCCCACGGGCTTGTCCACGGCCACGACGTCGTCGTCGGCGTAGAGAATCTCCATACCTTCGACCGGCTCGGCCTCGATCGTCAGCTCACGTGCAGGTTCGGGCAGAGTCACTTCGAGCCACGACCCACCCGAGAGGCGATCGGACTTCCCGACGGCACTGTGATCGACCAGCACCGAGCCCTCTTCGGCCAAGGCTGCGGCGACCGTGCGCGAGAGCCCGAGAAGTCGCGCCAGGCCGGCGTCGACGCGCATGCCGTCCAAACCGTCGGGCACCGGCATGGAACGCGATTCCCTCACGAGTCGGCCTTCTGCGGGGCATCGGACGTGGACTTCGTCACCCGTTCGCCGTTGGGCTCGAAACCGAACAGGCTGAGCGCGACGAGCAGGATGGCCCCGCACACGATGGACGAGTCGGCGACATTGAACACCGGCCACCATCCCACCGATACGAAATCGACCACGTGACCCTGGAACGGGCCCGGTGCGCGGAAGAACCGGTCGATCAGGTTGCCCAGAGCGCCGCCGAGAACCAGACCCAGACCCAGCGCCCACCACGGCGAACGCAGCGTTCGACCGATCTTCACGACCCCGATCACCACGGCCACGGCGACCAGCGTCAACAACCACGTCATTCCGGTGGCCATGGAGAACGCCGCTCCGGGATTGCGCACCAGCCGCAGTGTCACGACGTCGCCGATGATCTCGATCGGGTTTCCAGGCTTCACGAAGTGCACCACCACGATCTTCGTGATCAGGTCGAACAGCAGAATCACTGCAGCGATCGCCACCAGGAGTCGGGTCCGCAAAGGTGCGGCGGGCCGAAGCACAGCACTGCCGGCGTCGGACACCTGCCCGTCTGCAGCCTCGCTGGGTTCGGGGGTTGCACTGGTCTCGGTGGTCGGATCGTCGGGTCGGTCGTCACTCACCCGTCCATCATGGCGCATCGACAACCTTCGGTCCGCATCCGAGCCGCGTGGTAGCGGTCTGCGCACACGGTGTCATCAGTAGCCTGGTGCCCGTGAAGTCGACCGAACGCACCCGCACCGTCCGCTCCGGCTTCGTGGCCGCATCCTGCGCAGTGGCTCTACTGGCCGGATGCTCGAGCGGTGATCCAGATCCTGCACCCGAGCAGACCCCGTCCTCGAACGAGGTCACGATCGCGGTGACGCCCACGACCACCACCGTCGTCGATCCCGGTAGCGAGCCACGGCGCGCGCTCACCTTCGACAGCTCCGACACGGACGCGCAGAACCAGAGCGTCGACCTCACCACCACCTCGACCGTGCAGCAACAGATCAATGCTGCTGCGCCGCAAGACTTCTCCAGTCCGGAACTGACCGTGCCGCTGACTGCCTCGGCGTCCGACACCGTGCCGGACGAGGACGCGTCGAGCGGGGCCACGACCTCCGTCGAGCTGACCATCGGGGCGGCGACGTCACCGGACGCTGGACTGACCGACGCACTCTCCGCATCCGATGGATCGACTGCACGATTGGCCAGGACCGATTCCGGAGCGATCACCGCTCTGCACATCACGCCGGCCGACGATGCCCTCGATACCGCCCGAGCCGCGATCGAACGCTCCTTGAACGCGGCCGTGTACCGATCCATCGACTTTCCCGACGCGGAAGTGGGGGTCGGCGCGGTCTGGACCGTCGATCAGCAAGTGCTCAGCGGCATCACACTGAACCAGCGCACCACGGTCACCTTGCGTGCACTCGACGGCGACCGCGCGACCCTCGACGTGGCCATCACCCAGACGCCCGAATCGTCGGTGTGGAATCTGCCCGACAATGCGGGCACGCTCAACATCGCGTCCTACACCTTCACGGGCGCGGGAACACTCGACGTCGATCTCTCCCGACCACTTCCGGTCGGAGGTGCGATCACCGCGGGCGGCGAGCAGATGTACACCGACCCCGACAGCACCACGGTGCTTCGGCAAACCGTCGGCGATTCGATCACCTGGACCGCCCGATGACGCGCGCTGCCACCCGAGTACTGGCGACGTTGTCGATTCTCGGGATCGCTGCCACCGGATGCAGCACGGACGAGCCTGCCGAAACGGCCACGCCTGCCGTCACCACCGTCGCGGCTCCCGACCCGCTGCGCGGTCCGCCCATCACCGATCCGGCCGCGCTGACTGCCGCGATGCTGGGACTCGCAGACCTGCCGGACGGCTTCTCCTCGATTCCCGATCCGGTTCGTGATCTGGGATTGGATCCGGCACCGGAGTACGACTCGCCTGATCGCTCGAGCACCGACCCGGCCGAGTGCGCCGCCGTCCTCGCGCCGGTATCGCAACAGCAGGCCGGAGCCGCGTCGAGCGCGGTGGTTCGCTTCTCCGGGCCGAATTTCTCGTCGATCGACGAGGACGCGGCGAGCTATCCCGTGCCGGGAGCCGCCGAGGCTTTCGCGAACATTCAGCGAGCGTGGGCCGAGTGCTCGACGTTCACCGGAACCGACGCGGACGGTATCGGCGTCGACTACTCGGTGGCGGGGCGTGACCAGACGACCATCGGCGACGCGTCCGCATCGATTCGACTGACCACCACGAGCGAGGGCTTCACGCTGGTCTCCGACGTCGTGGTGGCGGTGGTCGACTCGACCGTGGTGCAGATCGTCGTCTCCGACCAGAGCGGACTGGAACCGGAGACCGTCACCGCCGTCGCGGGGTCTGCAGCGGATCGCATTAGATCGGCCGTGCCCAGCGCCTGACCGCCGTCCCGACACAAGACGAACTGCCGGTGACTCCCTCTCGAAAAAGGGTGTCACCGGCAGTTCGCGGTTGGTCAGAGACGATCGGCAGGACTCAGGGTGCGGGGCACGCCGGGCTGGTCAGCTGCGCGAGAGAAACGATGCCGCAGGCGTTCTCCTTGGAGAGCTTCCACACACCGTCCTCGGGGACGAACTTGAACGTGCCGGGGTTGGCCTGGCCGTTGAGGGTGATGGTGATACCCGCGTTGAGCTCACCGGTGCCCAGATCGTCGATGCTGGTGATCTCGATCTGTGCGTTGTTGGCCACAGCAGCGGCGGCAACCTGGTTGATCAGACCCGGATCCTCGGACGCACCCTGGATCAGAGCAGCCTTCTCCTCGACCGGAACGTTGGGATCGAGTCCGCGGTTGAGCTCGGTGTTGAGCTGCTCGACGGTGGGCACCGGCGGGTAGTCCCCGCCCGCGGGTGCAGCACTCGCGGTGGTGGTGGCAACCGTCGTGGTCGTGGCCGTCGTGCCGCCCTCTTCCGAGCTGCAGGCAGACATGGTCAGTGCACCGGCGATGGCGATACCGGCAACCATGGCCCGTCGGGTGTTGCGAAGCTTCAAGTGCTTGTCCTTTTCACTCTGAGTCACGTATCGATCGTTCTGTGACTCGTCGGTCGTCTGTATGGGGGTCGTCTCGGACCGAGTCCACTATGTCAGCTCGACTCGCCCGAGTCACAACGCGAAGGGCATACCTGTGAAACCTCACAGAGTTTCCTCAGCCGCGCCACAACTCACGCCAAGCTGTCCAGAACATCGGCCACGACCAGGTCGGTGTCCGATTCTGCAAAGGTGCGGGCCGTTCCCGGGCCGGTGGTCCGCGTCTCGAAACGGACCGTCACCACCGAGTGTCCCGCGCCCTGCACCCACCCGTGACCGTACCGAACATGCCGAACGTCCATACCCGGTTGCCACCGCGGACCGTCCTCGACCACGGCGAGATTCGCGGCCTCCTCAGTCGCGGGTAACGGCTCGTCCGGGACCGGAGCAACCGGTTCGTACTCGAGTTCGGGGAACAACGATCCTTGCCGAACCGCGGACAGACCGGCGAGTCCTACACCGACGAGCCGGATCGGTCCGACATCCAGCGGATCGACCGCCAACCGCTGAGCAGTGGCCACGATCGTCTGCTTGTCCACCGTCGCGTAGGGCAATGTCGCCGATCTGGTGATGATGCTCATGTCGGACTTACGCAACTTGAGCACGACCGTGCGGGCCCCCCGGCCGTCCTTCAGCAACCGGCGATGAGTCGACTCGACGATGGACTCGATCGCCGGGCGTAGTTGAGCGAGAGTCGTCAGGTCGTTCGCGAACGTCGTCTCGGCACTGACCTGCTTGGCCTCGGCCCGCTCGGCCACCACCCGGTTGTCTATGCCGCGCGCCAGCTGATGCAGGCTCGGGCCCATGGTCGCACCGAGAATCGACGCCACTTCCGACTCGGGCGTAGCCACGAACTTGCCGATGGTGTCGATCCCCAACCGGTGCAACCGTTCTCCGGCAACAGGGCCGATCCCCCACAACTTGCGCACCGGCAGATCGGCCATCAACTCGGCCTGGATGCCGGGCGCTACCACCGTGATTCCATCGGGTTTGGCCAGACCCGACGCGATCTTGGCGATCTGTTTCCCGGACCCGGCACCGATGGAGGCGACGAGCCCGGTCTCTGCCAGTACCAGCGCCCGCAGATCGGCACAGAAGCGCTCGACCTCGGCCACCGTCGCGCCCGCCAGCTCGAGCGGCTCGCCGAAGGACTCGTCGATCGAGAGCTGTTCCAGCACGGGCATGCGCACCCGAAGTGCCTCGAAGGCACGTCTGCTCAGCTCCGAGTACAGCGGGAACCGCGGCGGCAGGACCACTGCGCTCGCACCGACGAGTCGACGGGCCTGGTGCATCGGCATCGCCGAACGAGCCCCGAACGCCCGGGCCTGATAGCTGCACCCGGCCACCACGCCTCTGCCGCCTGCACCGCCGACCAGCACCGGCCGACCCCGCAGCGTCGGCCGCGTCAGCTGCTCGGCAGACGCGAAGAACGCGTCCATGTCCAGATGCAACACCCAACGCCGGCTCCGCAGAGTCCGATCGACACTGTCGGGCATGGTCAACGACGGCCGTCGGGCGGCTCGAACGGGGCGTCGGCACCGAAGCCGAGCACACGTGCAGCCCGCTCCGGTCCGGGATCGGACCACAGTGCGGAGTACTGCTCCGTCGTGGTCAGCGACCGTGTGTGCGCACGATCGATGTACAGCGTGCCGGCGAGGTGATCGCTCTCGTGGGCCACGATCCGTGCGGGCCAGCCACGCACCACCTCGTCGATCTCTCGGCCGGTCTCGTCGGTGCACACAAGCCGGACTTCCGCGGCGCGAGTGACGACGGCCTGATACCCCGGCACACTGAGGCAGCCCTCGTAGAACGAGGCAGTGCGTCGTCCTACCGGGGTGTACCGAGGATTGATCAACGCTCGGAACGACAACGGGGTGCGCTCCCGGACCCGGGCGACGCCCTTCGCGACTTCGAAAAGATCCTCGATCACCGCGATCTGCAACGGAATTCCGATCTGCGGGGCAGCAAGGCCGACACCGGGCGCGTCGTGCATCGTCGCTCGCATCACCTCGATCAACTCCGTCAACACATCACGCTCGAGCTGACCGGTGTAGCGCAGCGCCGGGGCACGCAGCACCGGATGGCCGGCGGCGACGATGGGAACGACGCCGCCGCGAGCCTCGGAGAGACGCTCGTGGACGGCATCGACCACCTCCTCCTCGGTCACGACGACCCGGTGCCCCTCGCTCATATGCCCTCGGTCACGACGACTTCGTGATCGCTGCCCGAACTCCTTCACCGAGATCGCTGCCGTCGTCGCCGACCGAGCCGTCGACCAGCGACAACGCGAGTACCTCGCGCGCGATCAGATCCCGATGAGCGTCCAGCCACGCCCGTCGATGCTCGGGTACCTCGATGACGATGTCGATACGGTCGGACACATCGAGTCCGTGGCTACGACGCGCATCCTGCAGCTCACGGATGCGGTCCTTGGCCCAACCCTCGGCCTCCAGCTCTTCGGTGACCGCCGAATCGAGCACCACGAGTCCCGCGTTCCCGGGCAGCGGTGCCGTCGATTCCGGCTCCGCGGCAACGAGTCTGCGGGTGTACTCCTCGGGCAGCAACGCGATGCCTGCGGCGCTCACGACGCCGTCTTCGTCCTCGGACCAGTCACCGGCCTTGACTGCCTTGATGACCTTCTGGACATCCTTGCCGATCCGCGGCCCGGCAGCGCGTGCGTTCACGACGAGCTCGAACTTGCCGTGCACGGCAACGTCTTCGGTCAGATCCACCTTCTTGACGTTGACCTCGTCGGCGATGATGTCGAGGAACGGACGCAGACGCTCGGCGTCGGCGGCCGCGACGGTCACCTCGGGCAGCGGCAGCCGCACGCGCAGATTCTGTGCCTTACGCAGACCGAGCACCGTGGAGCACACGGTACGAACCTCGTCCATGCTGTCGACCAGCTCCGGGTCGGACGGCAACTCGTCGGCCGTCGGCCAATCCGTCAGGTGCACCGATCGGCCACCGGTCAACCCGCGCCAGACCACCTCACTGATCAACGGCAACAACGGAGCGGCGATGCGGGTGAGCACTTCGAGCACCGTGTGCAGGGTGTCGATCGCGTCGGCGTCCTCGCCCCAGAAGCGTGAACGCGACCGTCGCACATACCAATTGGTCAGTGCGTCACAGAACGTACGCAGTTCGTCGCACGCCCCGGCGATGTCGTTCCCTTCGAGCGCCTCGGTGATCGCATCCCGCGTGGCGGACAGTTTGGCCAGCACGTATCGATCGAGCACATGCGGAGAATCGGTCCGCCACTGCCCCGGCGTCGACGCGTAGAGCTGCAGAAAACTCCACGCGTTCCAGATCGGCAACAGCGCCTGCCGCACTCCCTCGCGGATGCCCTGCTCGGTGACGATCAGGTTGCCACCGCGCAGGATCGGCGACGACATCAGGAACCACCGCATGGCATCCGAGCCGTCGCGGTCGAAGACCTCCTTGACGTCCGGGTAGTTCCCCTTCGACTTACTCATCTTCAGACCGTCGTCACCGAGCACGATGCCATGGGCAGCAACGGTTTTGAAGGCAGGCCGGTCGAACAAAGCAGTCGCGAGCACGTGCAGGGTGTAGAACCAGCCGCGCGTCTGACCGTTGTATTCGACGATGAAGTCGCCCGGGTTGTGCGTCTGGAACCACTCCTCGTTCTCGAACGGGAAGTGCACCTGCGCATACGGCATCGAGCCCGATTCGAACCAGCAGTCCAACACCTCGGGAACGCGACGCATCGTCGACTTGCCGGTCGGGTCGTCCGGGTTGGGACGCGTCAGGTCGTCGATGTACGGCCGATGCAGATCGGTCGGACGCACCCCGAAGTCACGCTCGAGCTCGTCCAGGCTGCCGTACACGTCGAGACGAGGGTAGGCGGGGTCGTCGGACGTCCAGGCCGGGATCGGGCTGCCCCAGTACCGGTTTCGGCTGATGTTCCAGTCGCGGGCACCTTCGAGCCACTTGCCGAACTGACCGTCCTTGATGTGCTCGGGCACCCAGGTGATCTCCTGGTTGAGCTCGACCATCCGATCGCGGAACTTGGTGACCGCGACGAACCACGACGGAACCGCCATGTAGATCAGCGGCTGACCACTACGCCAACTGTGCGGGTACGAGTGCTCGATGGTCTCGTGCCGCAGCAAGCGGCCCGAGGCCTTGAGATCCTTGATGATCACCGGATTGGCGTCGAACACCATCAGGCCCTCGTAGGGCGGCACCAACGACGTGAATTTGCCGCCCGCATCGAGCGGTTGCACGACCTCGATACCGTTCGCGGTGGCGACGTCCATGTCCTCCTCACCGAATGCCGGTGCGAGATGGACGATTCCGGTGCCGGAGTCGGTGGTGACGTAATCGGCCTCCAGAACGCGATGCGCATTCTCGTGGCCGAGGAAGAAGTCGTAGGGCGGTGCGTAGGCGAGGCCGACCAACTCCGCGCCGGTGTGCTCCGAGAGCACCTCCGGCTCCTCCCCCAGTTCCTTCGCATAGTGCGCGAGTCGGGCAGAGGCGAGCACGTAACGCTCACCGTCGGCACCGCGGACCTGAACGTAGTGCACCTCCGGATGCACCGCGATCGCGAGGTTCGACGGCAGAGTCCACGGAGTGGTGGTCCAGATCAGTGCGTTCGCGCCGTCCAGGGGTGTGCCCGGTGCCGTCAGGGGCATGGTGACGGTGACCGCGGGATCCTGACGCATCTTGTACGCGTCGTCGAGCCGGGTCTCCTGGTTGGACAGCGGCGTCTGCTCGTACCAGCTGTACGGCAGCACTCGGTAGCCCTGGTAGATCAGGCCCTTGTCGTGGAGCGTCTTGAACGCCCACATGACGGACTCCATGAAGTCGACGTCGAGGGTCTTGTAGTCGTTGTCGAAGTCGACCCACCGCGCCTGCCGAGTGACGTAATCCCGCCACTCGTCGGTGTACTGCAACACCGATTGCTTGCAGTAGGCGTTGAACTTCGCCAGACCCATCTCGTCGATCTCGGACTTGTCCTTGATGCCGAGTTGCTTCTCCGCTTCCAATTCGGCGGGAAGGCCGTGGCAGTCCCACCCGAAACGACGCTCGACCTTCTTGCCGCGCATGGTCTGGAACCGGGGCACGAGATCCTTGACGTACCCGGTGAGCAGATGGCCGTAGTGCGGCAAACCGTTGGCGAACGGAGGTCCGTCGTAGAAAACGAATTCCTCGGCATCGGCGCGGTTGTCGATGCTGGCGCGGAACGTGCCGTCCTCGGCCCATTCGTGCAGCACGATACGCTCGAGATCGGGAAACGGAACGCTTCCCGATCGACCTTCGGCCAGATCCACCAGCGGGTACGACGCGTTCTCGGTGCGTGCGCTCGAATCTGTCATATCTGTCTCCTCCGTGCCGGACGCGTACAGGACGCGACATCGATTGGCACGGGGACGACATTCGGCGATGGGGACGCCGAATACCGCGGTACCACCCCGCTTGCTCGGACCGATGGAACCCGTCGGACCGAGCCTCTCCACACGAGCTGTGACGGGCTCACCCGTTCGGTTCTACTGAACAGCCCATTTCGGTCGTTGCAGACCGAATCGTCACTGTCGTTCTTCCGAAGGCTCCCCGGTGATGGCCGGATCGACGCCTGATTGTTCTTTCGTCTGACAACCGTCGAACTGATGCACTGCCGCGTAGATGCTACCTGTCGATCTCGGGCGGTGGCCGTCGCCCGAGCAGGGCCCCGACCAGGAGCAGCACCGCCCCGACTATGCAGATCACGATGCAGGCCCAGGCCCAGACGACCGATCCGGTCATCAGGGCCAACACCAAGAACCCGAACCCGACAGCCGCCGCGCCGAGGGTCAGAATCAGCACAGGATTCCTCGCTCACCACTCGACGCTACAACCGAGCCCGACGCTGCCCCGAGAGGCAGCGTCGGAGAACGATCGCGTCAGTTGTTGCCCTTGGCGTACGACTGGCTGTAGCCGGACGTCTGGTTGTCCTGGTTGAAGTTGTCCTGGCCGTTGTCCACCGGCAGCGCCGAGGAACGGTTCTCGAGCTCTTCGAGCTGCGATTCGAGGTACGACTTGAGGCGCACCCGGTATTCGCGCTCGAACGTCTTGAGCTGCTCGATGCGACCTTCCAGCACGGACCGCTGCTGGTTGATCGTCGCCATGATCTCGGTGTGCTTGCGCTCGGCGTCGGCCTGCAATGCGTCGGCCTTCTCCTTGGCCTGGCGAAGCTGGGTCTCGGAGCGAGTCTGTGCATCGGTGAGCAGCGACTCGGACTTCTGCCGCGCTTCGGACATCATCGACTCCGAGCGAGCGCGGGCATCCGACACCAAACGTTCGGCGTTGGTGCGCGCATTGCCGAGCAGCTGCTCGGACTCGGTCTTCGCATCGCCGGTGAGACGGTCCGCCATTTCCTGCGCGAGACCGAGAATCTTCGCGGCCTGCATGTTGGAGTCGCCGCTCTGCTGCGGTGCTGCGGCCACGGGAGCGACCGGCGCAGGCTGCTGAACCACCGGTGGCGGCTTGGGGGGATCGACCGGCCGCTGCGGCTCGGCTTTCGGTGCGGCGACCGGAGCCGACTGTGGGCTCTGGCGCGCAGAGTTCTTGGCGTCCGCAAGCTCCTGGTCGAGCTCACCGACGCGCTGGCGCAGGTCGGCGTTTTCTTCGATCAGTCGGGACAACTCTTGCTCGACGAGGTCGAGAAATGCGTCGACCTCGTCTTCGTTGTAACCGCGCTTACCGATGGGCGGCTTGCTGAACGCAACGTTGTGCACATCAGCTGGAGTCAGCGGCATGGAAGGATCCCTTCACGCGTCTTGGGGCGGTAGAGCAAGCATTCAGTTATATGCCATTCCGCGCGAGTGCAGAACAATCAAACTGTAACTGGCGTCCATTCTGTCACACGGGACACGCAGCTTGCGCTGGGTCCCGAGTTCTAACATTCCATCTTCGGCCTCAGGCCGCGAGGCTGCTGGTCACATTCCACAGAATGAACACGACGAACAGCAAGACCATGATCGACAGGTCCAGTCGCACACCACCGAGGTTGAGCGGCGGAATTATCCTGCGCAGGAACTTCACGGGCGGGTCGGTGACCGTGAAGATCGCCTCCAGAAGGATGACGACCAGCCCGGTCGGTTGCCAATCTCTCGCGAAAGTCCTGATGAACTCGACGATGATTCGACCGATGAGAAGGAGCCAAAAAAGAAACAATACGATGTTGATCACCGTGAACACGATCACGGCTATACTCTGCCTGACTTCGCCGGGCTGAGCAAAGTGCGCTGGTCACAGCTCCGACTTGCCGCCCCAAGGGGAGAAACGATCACTGCTGGCTGTAGAAGCCGGTTTCCGCGATTCGCCTGCGCTCCTGCGGGGATACATCGACATCGGCAGGCGAAAGCAGGAACACCTTCGTGGCCACCTTGTCGAACGATCCACGGAGCGCGAAGGCCAATCCGGCAGCGAAGTCGACGAGTCGCTTGGCGTCGGCGTTGCTCATTTCGACGAGATCCATGATGACCGGAGTGCCGTCACGGAAACGCTCACCGATGGTGCGCGCCTCGCTGTAGTCCCGCGGGCGCAGGGTGGTGATCTTCGAGAGCGGGCCGCCGTCGTCGACGATCGGGCTGCGTCGCGTCTCGGCCCGCACGTCCATGCGGGTGTCCATCGCCAGCGCGCCACGGGTGGCTGCGCCTCGGGTCGACGGTCCTGCTGTGCCGCGTGCGCGTCCACCGATCGGAGCGAGCGTCGCAGCGGGGCGAGGGGCCTCGTAATCGTCGTAGTCGTCCTCGGCCTGCGCGTGCCGCGAGCCACCGAACGACGGCTTGACGAAGTCACGATCGTCGATGTCGTCGTAACCGTCACGGCCACCACGGGGACTGCGGCGGGTGTCCGGATCGTCGAGGTAGTCGTCCTCGTAGTCCGCGAGCGGAACCATGCCGAAGTACGCCTTGAACTTGTGCAGGGTGCTCATCGTTCTGCCTTCCGTGGCCGTGTCTACTGTCCATCTCCAGGTTCGCAAGTGTCTGTTGTGACTGATGTGATCCGTGGACTGTTATTGGGAGGCTATCGGCCGCGCACCGAGTATTGCGGTACCGACACGCACGCACGTCGATCCGTGTCGCACAGCAGCTTCCAGGTCCCCCGTCATGCCGGCCGACAACTCGCGGGCATCGGGATGATCACGCAGAAGTCGCTGATGCAGCACCTGGAGATCACCGAACGCAGCGTCCGCGTCGGCGTCCAACGGAGGTACGGCCATCAGTCCGGCCAGACGCAAGCCGGGTGCGGTCGACACCGCGTCGGCCAACTCGTACAGGTCCCCGCGTTCGACGCCGCCGCGGTGGACATCGCCGTCGAGACTGACCTGAACGAGGACGTCGAGCGGCGTCGTCCGAGCGCCGTCGTCGAGTGCTGTCTCGGTGGCCTTGGACAGCGCGGTGACCAATCGAGCACTGTCCACCGAGTGAATGGAGTGCGCCCACGCAGCGATGGACTTCGCCTTGTTTCGCTGGAGATGCCCGATCATGTGCCATCGCGGCGGATCACCGCGGAAGTCCTCGGCGGTCTCGGCCACTTTGGGCGACGCATCCTGCTCTCTGGACTCGCCGAACTCACGGCAGCCCAGCTCGTACAGGATCCGAACGTCGGACGCGGGGAAGAACTTCGTCACCGGCAGCAGAGTCACGGTCGAGTCTTCTCGACCTGCGTCCGCACATGCTCGCGCCAGTCGTTCGCGTACCGACGCCAACGCGGCGGCGATCTCGGCAGCTCGGTCGGTGGGCTCGCTCACGGCATCCTCTCCTGGCCGGAGTCGGGAACCTCGTCTGCGGATGCGGAATCCATCCACACGACGCTCGCGATACGGCCGGTCGAACCCTCCCGGCGATGGCTGAACAGGGTGCGATCCTCGATGGTGCACCGGGGATCCTGAGCCACTCCGTGCAGTCCGGCGGCGACCAGCTGCGCGCGCACACCGGCCGGGATATCGAGACCGGGGGTGTTCCGAACCGTCGTCGTCGCGCTTCCGGGAAGATGCTTGTCGACGTCGGCGCGCATGTGGGCGGGTACCTCGTACTGACGCCCACTGGCCGCCGGGCCGAGGAAGGCCCCGATCCTCTCCGGGACCGCGCCCAGCTCGACCATCGACGCGAGTACTCGAGGAATGATGCCGATGCGGGCACCGACGCGGCCGGCGTGCACCGCGGCGATCACGCCCGCCTCTTCGTCGGACAACAACACCGGAACACAGTCGGCCGTCAACACCACGAGCGCGAGATCGCGCTGCGTCGTCACCAACGCATCGGTCATGGGAACGGGCTCGGACACCGGCCCGTCCACCACCGTGACGGTGCGGCCGTGGACCTGTTCCATGAACACCATGCGTTCGATGCCCATACCCAACCGGTCACCGAGGCGTCGACGGTTGGCCTCGACAGCAGCCGGGTCGTCGCCTACGTGGTCACCGAGATTGAAGGTGTCGAACGGCGGGGCCGACACGCCGCCTGCTCGCGTCGTCGACACCCGCCTGACCCGAAAGGAGTCACTCACCGCCGCATGAAGGACGGTACGTCGACCTCGTCTTCGCCGTCGTCCTCGGCGACGGGAACGCGGCGTCCGGATCCGACCGACTCGCGGCCTTGACCGCCGGAATCCCGGCCGTGACCGGCTGCGGACTCGCGGCTGGACGATTCGCGGTTCGACGAACTGGACGAGTTCAGCGGGGGCAGGCTCGATCCGCTGGG
Organism: Rhodococcus sp. 05-2256-B1; assembly: GCF_002258465.1. NCBI lineage: Bacteria > Bacillati > Actinomycetota > Actinomycetes > Mycobacteriales > Nocardiaceae > Rhodococcus > Rhodococcus sp. 05-2256-B1. Next base: position 90,890 of record NZ_NOZA01000027.1, read on the forward strand.
TGCGCCGACCGGGTCGCGGAACACAGCGCCCTCGGAGCTGTCGTTCGAGCGTGAGGAGACCTCCCCCGAGCGCGCCGATCCGATCGGGCCGCGGGTGGATGCCGCTGCCTCGACCGGACGACGCGTGGGCGTTCCTCCGTCGAACCCGGCGGCGATGACGGTGACACGAACCTCGTCGCCGAGAGAGTCGTCGATGACGGTTCCGAAGATGATGTTGGCGTCGATGTGCGCAGCTTCCTGGACCAGCGAGGCGGCCTCGTTGATCTCGAACAGGCCGAGATCCGAGCCACCCGCGATGGAGAGCAGCACTCCGCGGGCACCTTCCATGGACGCTTCCAGCAGCGGCGAGTTGATCGCGGATTCCGCGGCCTTGATCGCGCGGCCTTCACCGCGGGAGGAACCGATGCCCATCAGCGCACTGCCTGCGCCGGACATGACGCCCTTGACGTCGGCGAAGTCGACGTTGATCAGCCCGGGGGTGGTGATCAGATCGGTGATGCCCTGAACGCCGTTGAGCAGGACCTCGTCGGCACTGCGGAACGCATCCATGAGGCTGACGGCTGCGTCGCCGAGCTGAAGCAGACGATCGTTGGGGATGACGATGAGCGTGTCGCAGGATTCACGCAGCTGCTGGATACCGGTGTCGGCCTGGCCACCACGGCGCTTGCCCTCGAAGGAGAACGGACGCGTCACGACGCCGACGGTCAGCGCGCCGAGCTTGCGCGCGATGTTGGCGACGACGGGAGCACCGCCGGTACCGGTTCCGCCACCCTCACCTGCGGTGACGAAGACCATGTCGGCACCCTTGAGGACCTCTTCGATCTCGTCCTTGTGGTCGTCCGCTGCGCGGCGACCCACCTCGGGGTCGGCACCGGCACCGAGTCCGCGAGTCAGCTCACGGCCGACGTCGAGCTTGACGTCGGCGTCACTCATCAGCAAGGCCTGAGCGTCGGTGTTGACGGCGATGAACTCGACTCCCTTGAGTCCCTGTTCGATCATCCGGTTGACCGCGTTCACGCCGCCGCCGCCGATGCCGACGACCTTGATTACGGCGAGGTAGTTGTGCGGGGGCGTCATGGGCTCTCGCCTTCCGTGGATTGTTGCTCGAAAAATGTGGAAAACCCTCAACCTAAACCACAGGCTTAGAGTTATGTCAAGTACTCGACTGATCGGAACGCTATTCACCGACGGCCACGATCGCCATTAGGCGCGCCGATGCCGCGCCGAAAATATGAGCCTTTCGGACCCGTTGCTATTTCGTGGTCGGAAGATCGGGACTGGACACGTCGAAAATCTGACCCGGTTGCGACAGCAGCGCGATGGCCACCGCCCCCTTGCGCTCGGAGTTGTCCTTGTTCCCCCACACGACGGTACGCCCGTCCAACAGCAGGATCGAGATGTCGGACAGCGTGCTCGCGCGCACTTCGCCGACCTGACCTCGAATCAGCGGCGGCAGCGAATCGAGCACAGCCAGTGCATCTTTCGTCACCGGATCGCCGAAGACAGGATTGTCGGTCACCAGTCGGACCACCCCGGGCGGAGGCGGTGCGACGGCGAAGTCCACGCCGGTTGCATCGAGCAAGTGAGTGCCGTCGGGAGAATCGACGAACGCCACCGGGACACGTTCTTCGACGGTGACCTGCACGGTGGACGGGTATTTCCGTTGCACCCGAACCGATGCCAGCTCCGGTATCGACGCAACACGCTGGGCCGCGGCCGCGGCGTCGACACGGACCAGCGGCAGGCCGGTCGGCACCTCGAGTCGGTCGAGGATCTCCTGTTCGGACACCGACGAGGCTCCCACGACCGAGATCGTCCGAACCGACAGCAGCGGCGTGAAGTAGACCAGTACTGCCGACCCGACGATCACTGCGACAACCGCCACGACGGCAAGCACCGCGCGACGGCGTGACCGTTTCACGCGAGCGCGCTCTTCTTCCCTGGCCTGCGCGCGAGCTTGCCTGTCTGTGACCGACGACGTCGAATCACCCTGCCCGGCAACGGGTTCCGATCTGGAAGCGCGGTCTCGATCGGACCGACGAGTCACGTCGACGGCCGATCCTTCGGTACCGCGCGGCCGGTCGTGGCACCGAAATCGGTTTTGGAACGAAGGGCGTCGAGAATGGGACCGCCGAGCATGGTCACGTCGCCCGCACCCATCGTGATCACCACGTCGCCGGGACGGCTGAGATTGGCCACCTGCTTGGCGACCAACGACAGATCCGGTTGGTAGTTCACCGGTTTGGTCACCGACGCTGCGACCAAGGCCCCGGTCACACCGGGCAGGGGTTCCTCGCGAGCGCCGTAGACGTCGAGCACCACGATCTCGTCGGCCAACGACAGTGCGGTACCGAATTCCTCGGCGAACGTCGCAGTACGTGAGTACAGATGCGGTTGGAACACCACCACGACCCGCCCCCGCTCGCCCGGAAGTGCTTGACCCGCGACCAACGCCTGCGCAGCGGTCAGCACGGCCCGCACCTCGGTGGGGTGATGGGCGTAGTCGTCGAACACTCGTACTCCGTGCTCGCGTCCGGTGAACTGGAACCGCCGGTGCACTCCCCCGAATCCGGTCAGCCCGGCCAGCAACTCCTCGACCCCCGCGCCCACCTGGCGGGCAGCCACGAACGCCGCCAGGGCGTTGAGGGCGGTGTGCCGTCCCGGTACTCCCAGCCGAACCGTGCGGGCAGAGTCCTCACCGGCGATCTGCAACTGCGCGACGCCGCCGATGTCCTCGGGCTCCCAGGCCAACAGGCGAACGGCCATCTCGACCGGTCCGGCGTCGACGTCGGACGACCCGTAGCCGAGCACCGTCACTCCGGGGAGATTCTTCTCGACCACGCGGCGGGCCAGAGCTGCCGAACCCGGATCGTCCATGCATGCCACCAGCACACCGCCCGGGTGCAGCAGCGCGGCGAAATCGTCGAACACCTTCACGTAGGCCTCGGTCGTACCGAAGAAATCGAGATGATCGGCCTCGATGTTCGTCACGATGATCACGTTCGCGGAGTACTGCAACAGCGAACCGTCACTCTCGTCCGCCTCGGCGACGAAGACGTCGCCACTGCCGTGATGCGCGTTGGTTCCGGCCTCGTTGAGCTCACCGCCGACGGCGAACGACGGGTCGAACCCACAGTGCTGCAGTGCGACGACCAACATCGATGTGGTCGACGTCTTGCCGTGCGTGCCCGACACCAGCAGGGTGCGGTACCCCTCCATCAACGACGCGAGGACGGCGGGCCGCAACACCACCGGAATCCCGCGATCGCGAGCCTCGACGAGTTCGGGGTTGGTCTTGGGTATGGCCGCGTGGGTCGTCACGACCACGGTGGGGCCGCCGTCGATCATGTCCAGCGCGCTTGCATCGTGCCCGATTCGCACCAGCGCACCGCGGGCTCGCAGCGCCAACACCCCGCGCGATTCCTTGGCATCCGATCCGGACACCTGACCACCGCGCGCCAGCAGAATGCGTGCGATCCCGGACATCCCGGCACCGCCGATTCCCACCATGTGCACCCGTTCGAGCTCTGCCGACAACTCCGACATCGCCGCACCCTCAGTTGTCACGCGGACGTCTCCCTCGTTCTGTGGCATTCTCGCCGCCGCCCGGTTCAGCGCCGCGCCGCGTGCGCGGTATCGAGCACGATCTGCGCAACGGCAGCCGCAGCACCCTTGTGACCGGCTCCTGCCGCAGCACGGGACATCGCGGCGATGCGCTCGGTGTCGGCCACCAAAGCGACGACCGTGTCGGTCACGTACTGCGCGCTCAGCGTCGCGTCGGCTACCAGGATGCCACCTCCGGCGTCGACGACGGGACGGGCATTGAGCTCCTGCTCACCGTTGCCGTGCGGTAGAGGCACGTACACGGCAGGAAGCCCGGTCGCGGAGACTTCGGCGACCGTCATGGCACCGGACCGGCAGATCGCGAGATCGGCCGCCGCGTAGGCCAGGTCCATCCGGTCGATGTAGGGCACTGCGACGTACGGAGCATCCGGATTGCTCTGCTCCACGTCCAGTGTGTTCTTGGGACCGTGTGCGTGCAGAACCGAGATGCCGGCGGCGGCAAGGGCGGCCGAGGCACCGGACACTGCGTCGTTGAGTGAACGCGCGCCCTGTGAACCGCCGAACACCAGCAGCACCGGCCCGTGTTCGGGCAGACCGAAATGAGCGCGAGCCTGCGACCGCATCGCTGCGCGATCGAGACCGGTGATGGTGGGCCGCACCGGAATTCCGATCACTTCTGCATCCTCGGACCCCGGTGCAGAGATACCAGATCCGGCGACGGCGGCAAGGACTCGTTCGGCGCTGCGTGCACCGACCTTGTTCGCGATGCCGGCGCGGGCATTGGCCTCGTGAATGATCACCGGAATACGGCCGCCGCGACCGAGAAGTCGACCGCGGGCAGCGAGATACGCAGGAAGCGCGACGTAACCGCCGAAGCCGACCAGTACATCGGCCTCGACCGCAGCGAAGATCTCCCGGGTTCGACGCACCGACCGTGCGACCCGAACCGGTAACTTCACCAGGTCGAGAGTGGGCTTGCGAGGCAGCGGCACGGGCGGTATCAGTTCCAGCGCGTAGCCGCGGGCGGGTACCAGTGTCGTTTCGAGCCCCCGGCTGCTGCCGAGGGCGGTGACGGTGACGGTGGGGTCGAGCTCGCGCAGGGCGTCGGCCACGGCGAGCGCGGGCTCGATGTGTCCGGCGGTTCCGCCTCCGGCCACCACCACGGATATCGGCCTCGATGTCTGCTTCACCGTCGATATCCTCGCTCACCCGAGCGGACCGGCGGACGACCGGGTTGCGGTTCCGGACGCGGCCGATACGGCGACCGTGGTCCGGCGGCGTACCCGCTGCCGGTGTCTCGGCGTTGGGGCTCGGCACGGCGGGCGTGGCCACGGGGTGCGTTCCTGGCCGACCCGTTGGGGCCGGCCGTGTCCACCCGTGAACTCGACACCCGGGTACGTCCGGGCTCGGGTGACCGTGCCCCGCGGCTGTCCTTGTTCTTGCGGGACTCGAGACGTGTGCGATCCTGCGCCGCCAACGTGGGACGGGTGGATTTGGAGCGTGCCATCGCGGCCCGCTTCGGTGAGAAGACAGCAGGCAGCGGCAATCTCAGAGCTCGGGCGATACGACCCTCTTGCCCGGCGTGCAGTGCGGCGATGGCTTCCGGTTCGTGTCGGGCCGCACTGGCGATGATCCCGAACATCAACAGCGTGATGGCCGTGGACGTACCGCCGTAGGACACCAGCGGAAGCTGCAGACCGGTCACCGGCAGCAGCCCGACCACGTAGCCGATGTTGATCATGGCCTGACCGAACACCCAGCACGTTGCGCCTGCAGTCAACAGACGCAGGAACGGATCGACCGACCGCATTGCGATGCGTAGGCCGGTGTAGACGAAGAGACCGAACAATCCGATGACGGCGAGGCAGCCGATCATGCCGAGCTCCTCGCCGATGATCGCGAAGATGAAGTCGTTGTGCGCGTTGGGGAGGTAGCTCCATTTCGCGCGACTCTGTCCCAATCCGCGACCGAAGAGTCCGCCGTCGGCCAAGGAGTACTTGGCCTGGGTGGACTGATACGACAGACCCTGGGTGTCCTCCCCCGGGTTGAGCCAGGCCTTGACGCGGTTCGAGCGGTAGCCGGCGGTGAACGCGAGCACGGTCGCCAGAGCCAAACCGGTCACCAGGACTGCTCCGAACAGCCGGGCGTTGAGGCCGGCGAACCACAGTAGTGCGACGAGAATGATGCCCAGGGCGATCGCGGTACTGAGGTTGGGCTGGAGCACGACGAGCAGACACATGAGCAGGCCCGCAGGCAGCAACGGCACCAGCAGCGACTTGATGTTGCCGTGCTCGCTGCGACGGGAGGCCAGCAGGTGCGCTCCCCACAGAACCAACGCGACCTTCGCCAGCTCGGACGGCTGGAACGAGACGACACCGAAGTCGAACCAACGCCGTGCGCCCTGACGCTCGGCACCGATACCGGGGATCAACACCAGCATCAACATCGTGATCGAGACCAGGAAGAGCGGGAACGACAATTTGCGCAGGTATCGCACCGGCAGCCGAAGCGCCGCATAAAACGCGACCACACCCAGTGCGACACCGATCAGCTGTTGCGTGAACAGCGCGTAGCCGGACTCGTCGGCTGCGAACGATTCGGCCGACGACGCGGACAGCACCATGACCAGTCCCAGCACGGTGAGCAGCACCGCGATCGTGACGATGAGGTGGAACGACGCCAGCGGCCGACCGAACCACAGTCCGATTCGGGTGCGCGGCGTGGTGGTGCGACGAGGTGGACGCGCCGGTCGAGCTGCGGTGGTCACGATCGCGGCGATCCGAGGGCGGCGATGTCGAGGCGCTCGACGGACTCGGCGAAGCTTCGGCCGCGGTGGCCGTAATCGACGAACATGTCCAACGACGCAGCCGCGGGGGCCAGCAGGACGGTATCGCCGGAGGCGGCGAACCCCGCAGCGTGGTCGACGGCCGCTCGCATCACCGCATCTGCATCTTCAGCCTCATGAGTCACACCAGCATCGTCTCCCGAAGGGAGCCTGACGACCGGAACATCGGGGGCGTGTCGCGCCAAAGCCTCTGCGATCTGCATCCCATCGCGGCCCAACACCACAGCAGCCACGAGCCGATCGGCGATCTCGACGACCAGATCGTCGATCACCGCACCCTTCAACAACCCGCCCGCGATCCACACGACCCGATCGTGCGCGAGGATCGACGAGCGCGCGGCATGCGGATTCGTCGCCTTGGAATCGTCGACGAACGTCACCCCACCGAGCTCACGCACCACTGCGGCCCGATGCGGTCCCACCCGGTACGTCCGCAATCCGTTTCGGACGGCCTCGGCGTCGACACCGATCGATCGCGCCAACGCAGCCGCGGCCAACGCGTCGAGCACACCGGACGGGCCACTCGGTTCCACCTCGTCGGCCCGGAGCAACTCGACGTTGTCCCCGAACGCACGGTCGACGAGCATTCCCGCCCGCACTCCCAGCTCGCCCGCGGCGGGTTCGTTCAGGCGGAAACCGACGACCGTCGCTGCCGGTGCCCCCGCCCGCAGACCGGCCGCCACCGCGTCGTCGAGTCCGACGACCCCGACGTCCCCGCTCAACGCGCGCGCCTTGGCCTGGACGTACCCGTCCATGCCCCCGTGCCAGTCCAGATGGTCCTCGGCGATGTTGAGCACCACCCCCGCCGCGGGACGAACCGACGGTGCCCAGAACAACTGGAAGGACGACAGCTCGACCGCGAGTACGCGCGGATGCGGGGTACCGCGCAACGCGTCGGCGATGGGGAGGCCGATGTTTCCGCAGGCGACGGAGTCGATTCCGGCAGCGACGAGGATCGACGCGAGCATCGAGGTGGTGGTCGTCTTACCGTTCGTGCCGGTGACCACCAGCCAGCGAGCTCGCGGGCCGTACACCTCGGCGCGGTCGAGATGCCACGAGAACTCCACGTCGCCCCACACCGGGACGCCGTGGTCGGCGGCCGCAGCCAGCACCGGAGAGTCCGGCCGGAACCCGGGACTGGTGACGACGAGCGCAAAGGCCGCGATCGCGTTCGAATCGGCGAGCAGATCGTCCTGAACCACTACGGCAGCACCGAGCGCCGACGCCTCGTCGAGCGCAGCTCGGTTCGAGTCGGTGACGGTCACGAGTGCGCCGAGGTCCAGCAGTGGGCGTACGACGGCCAGCCCGGAGATGCGCGCACCGGTGACCAGCACGGAACTACCGCGCAACCAGGACAGATCGGTCGAGGCTTCGGTCATCGCCTAACCGCCCACAGCCGCGAGGTATTCGCTGTAGAACAGTGCCAAGCCGACGGCCGAGGCAATCGCGGCGAGCAACCAGAACCTGATGATGACCGTCGTCTCGGCCCAACCGGCCAACTCGAAGTGGTGATGGAACGGGGCCATTCGGAACACGCGTCGCCGACTCGACCGGAACACTGCAACCTGGATGACGACCGACGCTGCTTCGGCGACGAACAACGCGCCGATGACCACCATGATCAGTTCGGTCTTGGTGACCACGGACAGTCCTGCGATCAGGCCGCCCAGAGCGAGGGATCCGGTATCGCCCATGAAGATCTTGGCGGGCGCGGCGTTCCACCACAGGAAACCGATGCAGGCACCGGCCGCCGACGCGCACACCAGGGCCAGGTCGAGAGGGTCGCGTACGTCGTAGCAACCCGGCGCAGGACCGGCCGGTCCTGCACACGCCTGCCGGTACTGCCAGAAGGTGATGACGGTGTACGCCCCGAGGACCAATGTCATGGACCCGGCCGCCAGGCCGTCGAGGCCGTCGGTGAGATTGACCGAGTTGGACCACGCGATCACCAGCAGACAGACGAAGAACACGAAGACAGCAGCCGACATCGACCACGTTGCGATGTCGCGCACATACGACAGTTGAGTGCTGCCCGGAGTCAATCCGTCGTCACTGCGAAACTGCAGGACCAGGATGGCGAACAGCACCGCCGCGGTGATCTGGCCGACGTATTTGCCGGTGGCGTTCAGACCGAGGTTGCGCTGTTTACGAATCTTGATGAAGTCGTCGAGAAAGCCGACGAGGCCGAGCACGGTGGTCAGGCCGAGTACGAGTAGAGCCGAGGCCGACGGCCCCTCGGCGTCGTATCCGATGCCGATCAGGTGCGAGCCCAAGTAGCCGGCCCAGATCCCGACCAGGATCGCCACGCCGCCCATGGTGGGAGTACCGCGCTTGGACTGATGGCTCGCCGGGCCCTCGACCCGGATCTCCTGGCCGAAGCCCTGTTTCGAGAAGGTCTTGATGAGCACGGGAGTCAGCAGAATTGCGACTGCAAGTGCGATCCCTCCGGCGAACAGGATCTGTCTCACTGCTCGCCCTCCGACGGTTCGGCCAACAGGGCGTCGGCCGACGGTTCGGCCAACAGGGCGTCGGCAACGGTCCACATCGCGCCCGACTGCGAGGCCTTGACCAGAACGATGTCGCCGGCGCGAACCTCGTCCTCGAGCACGGCGATGGCGGTCTCGCGGTCGGGTACGAGCATCGATTCCTCGCCCCAGGACCCTTCCATGACGGCGCCCTGATGCAGCGCACGCGTGGGCCGACCCGAATCGACGATGATCAACCGATCGACGTCCAGGCGGACGGCGAGCCGACCGATCGCATCGTGCTCCACCACCGATTCGCCGCCGAGCTCGCCCATCTCCCCCAGCACCGCCCAACTGCGCCGCTTCGGCCCGTCATCACGCCGCGACATCGACACCAGCGCCTTGAGGGCGGCCCGCATCGAATCGGGATTCGCGTTGTACGAGTCGTTGATGACGGTGACGCCGTCCGCGCGGGTGCGTACATCCATCCGGCGGATCGAGGTGGGTACCGCGGTCGAGAGCGCTTCGGCAACCTGGGCCACGCCGGCCCCGCACTCGAGCGCGACGGCCGCGGCAGCCAGGGCGTTGCCCACCTGATGTTCACCGTGCACCGCCAGGGTGATGTGCGCCGAGCCTGCCGCACACACGAGCGTGAACGACGCCCGCGCATCGGTGTCGACCACGACGTCGACAGCCCGGACGTCGGCGTCCGCGTTGAGTCCGACGGTGACGACGGCCGCCTTCGTGCGTGTCGCCATCTCGGCGACCAGACGATCGTCGATGTTGAGGATCGCCACGCCGCCGTCCGCAGCAGCGGGCAATGCCTCGACCAGTTCGCCCTTGGCCAGCGCGATGGCGGCACGTGAACCGAACTCGCCCAGGTGCGCGGTTCCGACATTGAGAACCACCCCGATCCGGGGCGGCGCGAGCCTGGCGAGTTCGGCGATGTGGCCGATTCCCCGGGCGGACAGCTCGAGGGCGAGGAAGTCGGTATCGGAGTCGGCCCGCAGAGCAGTCCATGGATGCCCGAGTTCGTTGTTGAACGATCCGGGTGGGGCCACCACGGATCCGAGCGGACGCAGCACAGCCGAGATGAGATCCTTCGTCGACGTCTTGCCCGACGACCCCGTCACGCCCACCACGGTCAGGTCGTGGTGCGCGGTCAGTTCGAGCACCGATTCCCGGGCCAATGCACCGAGCGCGGTCAGCACCGCAGCGCCGGCCCCCTCCGGGTCGTGTTCGAGTGCCATCGCACGGCTCGCGTGCGGCGCCGGCCGAACGACGACAGCCGGGACGCCCACCGGACGCGCCGCGAGAACGACAGAAGCGCCTGCGGCCACGGCGTCGGCCGCGTGCTCGTGGCCGTCCACCTTGGCACCGGGCAGGGCGAGAAAGACACTGCCGGGTGTGACCTTGCGTGAGTCGAACTCCACCGGCCCGGCGACCAGCACCGTCGGGTCCGCCACGTCGTGCAGTTCGCCGCCGACGATCTCGGCGATGCGAGCGATCGAGAGCGGTATCACCGTGCGCCTGCGCTCGTGGTGACCAGTCGTGCGTCGATGGCCGATGCGAGTACCACTCGGTCGTCGAACGGATACTTCACCCCCGCCACCTCCTGGCCCGTCTCGTGTCCTTTACCTGCGATCAACACAACGTCCCCCTCACGTGCCCACGCCACGGCTTGTTCTATCGCCGCTGCGCGGCCTTCGACATTTCGTACTTCGCCACGAGCGTCGTCGGGCACCGACAGTGCACCGTCTTCGACGGCATGCCGTATCGCGGCCGGATCCTCACTGCGCGGATTGTCGTCGGTCACCACGAGCAGATCGGCACCGCGCGCTCCGGCCGCACCCATCAGAGGGCGCTTGGCGGTGTCTCGATCCCCGCCGGCACCCAACACGACGGCGATACGTCCACGGGACGACTCTCGCAGAGTCGCCAGCACCGCTTCGACCGCAGCGGGCTTGTGGGCGTAGTCGACCACCGCGAGGAAGTCCTGGCCACGATCGATTCGTTGCACTCGACCGGGCACGTCGACGGTCGCGATTCCGGGCGCCGCCGTCGCGGCATCCACGCCTGCCGCTTCGCAGGTCGCGAGCGCGAGCACGGCGTTGGCGACGTTGTAGCGACCCGGCAGACGCACCGACACCGGCAACGACGTTCCGTTCGGAACGGCAACGGTGAACGACTGCGTTCCGTCGTCGTGCTTGGCCCACTCGGAGACGGTCCACTGCGAGTCGGCACCGGTGGACACCGTGACGACCGTGGATCCGGCCGACCGGGCGATATCGGCCATCCGCACTCCCCAGGCATCGTCGACGCACACGACCGCTGTGTCTGCCCGTACCGGCGAATCGACCCCGAACAGCCGGCTCTTGGCCAGAAAGTAGTCCTCGAGCGAGTCGTGGAAGTCGAGATGATCCTGGGACAGGTTGGTGAACGCGCCGACCGCGAAGTCGGTGCCGTCGACTCGGCCGAGGGACAACGCATGGGAGGACACTTCCATCACCACGGTGTCGACTCCGGCCTCGACCATGACGGCGAAGAGCGCATGCAACTGCGGAGCCTCGGGGGTGGTGAGAGCGCTCGGTACGTGCTGGCCCACTACGCGGGTCTCGATCGTGCCGATCAGTCCGCAGCGGCGGCCGGCGGTTGTCAGGCCGGCCTCCACGAGGTACGCGGTCGTCGTCTTGCCCGACGTGCCGGTGATTCCGACGACCGTCATCTTCGACGACGGATTGCCGTACACGAGGGCGGACACGGTTCCGAGCACCTGGCGTGGTCGGTCGTGCACGAGGACAGGAACATGGCGATCGGCGGTGGCGAGGACGCCGCGGACGATGTCGGCACCGGATGGGTCGGTGAAGACCGCCGCTGCACCCCGCTCGATCGCGTCGGCGGTGAACTCGGCTCCGTGCCGAGCGGATCCGGGTAGCGCGGCGAAGAGATCGCCGGGACGAACGGACTGCGCTCGCAGATCGATTCCGGTGACCTGCACTCCGTCGAGGTGTCCCCACTCGATCGTTGCACCGACAGCGGACGCCACGTCGGATACGTCGGTGTGCGGCGGATTCGCCGGCCGAGACCCCGGAGCGGGTTGTGAATCCGATGACACAGTCACTCCTGCTCCCTTCCTCTGTACTTCCACCGCACACTGCGTCAGCTCGAACACGCTGCGGTGGCTGATCGACGAACACGCCTCGAGCCGATGTGTCAGATTACCGGCGACCGTGATCGGCATGCTGCCGCCCCGATTCCCAGACTGGAAGATTCGGGCCTCAGTCGGCCTGAAGAACCAACTTGGGGCCCGGGTCTGCGGACATCGGAACACTGTCGCGCTGCAACAGCCAGCTGGCGATGTTGTGGAACAGCGGTGCGGCCGACTGCCCTCCCGAGCCGTCGGCGCTGCGGGACGGCGCGTCCAGCATGATCCCGATCACGTAGCGAGGATCGTCTGCCGGAGCGATACCCGCGAACGTGATCCAGTACTTCGAGTTCGAGTAGCACTTGCACTCGGGATCGACCTGCTGGGCCGTGCCGGTCTTACCACTGATCTGGTAGCCCTCGACACCTGCGGCGACTCCGGTACCGCGCTGATTTCCAGTGTCGTCCTGGGTGACCGACCGGAACATGTTGCGGACCGTCTTCGCCGTATCGGGACTGACCACGTACACCCCGTCGGGTCGCGGCGTCTCGGTTCGTTCGCCGTTGGCGTCCACCGTTGCCGCGACGATCCGCGGCGGGATGCGCACACCGTCGTTGGCGATCGCCTGGTACATCCCGGTCATCTGCAGGAGCGTCATCGACAGACCCTGCCCGATCGGCAGGTTGGCGAAGGTACCGCCCGACCACTGATCGCGGCTGGGCACGCTGCCTGCGCTCTCGTTGGGGAGGCCGACGTCGCTGCGCTGGCCCAGGCCGAACTTGTTCAGCATGTCGGCATACCGATCCTCGCCGACACGTTGAGCCAGCATCAGAGTCCCCACGTTGGAGGACTTACCGAACACTCCGGTGGAGGTGTACGGCGCAACTCCGTGTTCCCAGGCGTCCCGGACCGAGACACCGGACATGAAGATGTTGCCCGGTACCTGCAGCACCTCGTCGGGTGTGGTGAGCCCGTACTCGATAGCGGCTGCAGCAGTGATGATCTTGTTGACCGAACCGGGCTCGAACGGCGTCGTGACGGGCAGATTGCCCATCTCCTTGGTCCGTTCGTTGTTTCCGACGCCGATTCCGGGGTTGAAGGTGTTGTCGTTCGACATGGCCAGCACTTCGCCGGTGTGCGAATCCTGAACGTAGGCAGACGCATTCTTGGCCCCGGACAGATCTTTCGCCAGCTGCACCTGCTGCTGTACGTAGTACTGCAGGTCCGCGTCGATGGTCAGTTCCACGTTCGAGCCGTTGACCGCGGGCTGCTTGTCGCGCCAGCTGCCGGGAATGACGGCCCCGTCGGAACCGCGATCGTAGGTCTGCGATCCGTCGGTACCGGCGAGCGTGGCGTCGAGCGAATCCTCGAGCCCGAGCAGGCCGTGTCCGTCCCACCCGGTGGCCCCGACGATGTTCGCGGCGAGCGAGCCACCCGGGTACTCGCGGATGTCCTGACGTTCGAGCCCGACCTGCTTGAATTCCTTGCTGATGTTCGACGCCACGGTGGCGTCCACACCCCGTGCCAGATAGGTGAATTCGTCGTTGCTCTTCAGTTTCGCGAGCAGATCCTTCTTGCTGACGACGTCACCGAGATCGCTGTGGATCCGCTCGGCGATGTCGTCGAGGTACTTGTCGGTTTCCGGCTTCGTCGGATCCTTCGCGCGTGCCTCGTCGAGTTCTCTACGAACCCGGACCGGCTGGAACGTCAGCGCTTTCGCTTCCATGGTGAAAGCGATCGGGTTTCCGTTGCGATCGAGGATCGAGCCGCGCATCGCCGGATCGACGAGGGTGGTGGTGCGCTGCGAGGCGGACTCGGCCGACAGTGTCGGCGCATCGAATCCTTGAATCCAGAGCAACTGTGCCGCGACGACCGCCAAAGCCACGTACATCAAGATGCGGCCCGTACCGTGCCGAAAACGAAATGTGGACGAGTCCAAACGCTTTCGTCCCGGCCGCGCTCGATCTGCGGGCCGGGGACGTGACGCAGGCGACGGCCTGGTCACTGCTCGTCACCGGAGGATTCGCCGGGGGCGGGAGCCGAGGGGGTGCTCATGGGAACCAATTGTTCAGCAAGCGCGGCAGTTCCGGCACCATTGGGCGCACTCGGCGTGGCGGCACGGGTGTCACCTGCGCCCGTCGGCCTGGTGGGCTGCGACGCACTCCTCGGAGTCTGCGACTGCGCCGACTGTCGTGCGGGATTCTGTGTCGACGCACTCGGAACCGAGCCCTCCCCCGAGCCGGTGGCGGGAGGCGGATCGAGGGGTGCAACCGGCGCACCGTCGGCGGGAGCGGGCGTGCCGACGACCTGCACACCGCCCTCGGGGGCTACGACGAGGCGGGCGGGGTTCTTGGCGGGGACCATTCCGATCGCGGCGGCTTTGCGCGCGAGCTCGGGCGCAGATTCCGCGAGCTCGACGTCACGCTGCAAGGAGGCACGCTGTTGTGCGAGCTCGGCGTTGACGGCCTTGGCGGCACTGAGGTCGTAGGAGTCGCCCGCCGAGCGCGTCGTCAACAACAACGTCAAGCCGAGCCCGAGGGCAAGCAGACCGATGACCAAGGCTACGAACGGGATTCGAGCCGCAATGGCACTGCCGTTGAGCGTCGGACGAAGTGAGGCCGCTGAACCGCGAGCAGAATCCGACGTATGTATCGAGGCACGCTGCTGCCTGCGCTCGTAGGCGCGCAATGCGGCTCCGGACCGACCACCGCGGCCGGCCCGCTCGGGTCGAGTAGCCGGAACCCGATTGCGTTGTGTTCCAACAGTTGTGCCTGGAACCGTCATTCCGCTCTCCTTGCAATCCGTTCGGCGGCGCGCAACCTCACCGGGGCCGAGCGTGGGTTGACTTCGATTTCCTCGTCCGAGGCGCGTTCCGCACCTCTGGTCAACAGCCGAAATTCCGGACCCATCCCGGGAAGTTCGACCGGCAACCCCTCGGGACTTCGAGACTTGATCCGAGGGGCCAACTCCTGCTTGACAACTCGATCTTCGAGCGACTGATACGACATGAAGACGACGCGGCCGCCGACGGCCAAGGCGTCGAGTCCGGCCGGCACCGCGGCTTTGAGCGAATCGAGCTCCCCGTTGACCTCGATACGCAGCGCCTGGAAAGTTCGCTTTGCCGGATGCCCACCGGTGCGGCGAGTCGCGGCCGGTATTGCGGCATACAGCAATTCGACCAACGGGCCGCTCGTCGTGAACGGCGTGTGCTCACGTCGCCGCAGAATTGCGGACGCGATCTTGCCTGCGAACCGCTCTTCTCCGTAGGTGCTGAGCACGCGAGCGATATCGCCGTGCGAGTACGTATTGAGCACGTCGGCTGCCGTGATGCCCTGCGTCGGATTCATCCGCATGTCCAGCGGTGCATCGACGGAATACGCGAAGCCGCGGTCCGACTCGTCCAGCTGCATCGACGACACTCCGAGGTCGAACAGGATGGCGTGAACGGAATAGGTCGCGGGAAGTCCGGCCTCGTCTAGGGCGGCGGCAATGCCCTCGTATGTGGTGTGCACCAGAGTCGTTCGATCCGAGAACGGGGCCAGTCTGGCACCCGCCTTGTCGAGCGCGTCAGGATCGCGATCGAGTCCGATGAGGTGCAGACCGGGATACTTCCGTAGAAAGTGTTCGGCGTGACCGCCGAGTCCGAGCGTGGCGTCGATCATGACCCGAGTCGTGTCGGGGTCGTCCGCCGATTCCACTGCGGGCCCGAGAAGCTCGTCGGCACGCTCGAGTCGAACGGGGACGTGGATCGGGCCGCCGGAGCGACGGTGAGTGCGGTCGGCGGACGCGTCGTTCTCGTCCGGCCCGGCTCCCTCCGTCATGGTCCCTCCCGGTTGCGTATACGTACTTCTCGCCCGGGTCCGGGCCCTGCGGGTCGTCCATTGCGGCCGGTGCGAATGCTTCGAGGTCCCTGTCCGATAGGGAACCTGGCGTTGGGGAAGAACGTCAGGGTCCTGATCTGCGAAACCTGGCGTTGGGGAAGAACGTCAGGGTTCTGATCGGGCAGAGGCCTCGCTGCACTCGCAGCCGGCCTCGGTGGTCTACAAGATCCCTCCGAGGGATTCGTCGAACGCGTCGGAGAAATCCTGCTCGTTCTCGGCGGAGTAGCGGGCCCAGGCTTCGTCGTTCCAGATCTCGATGAAGTCCATCGATCCGATCACCACGCAGTTGCGTTCGAGTCCCGCATACCGACGGTGCTCGGGACTGATGGTGATACGGCCCTGTCCGTCCGGCCGCTGTTCGTCGGTTCCCGAAAAGAACTGGCGCACATAGGCACGGGCTTTGGGGTTGGCACGAGAGGCCGCCGTCAACTTTCGAGAACGCTCTGCGAAGTCTGCCGCGGTGTAGACAGCAAGGCTGAAATCCTGCCCCTTGCTCACCATGACACCTCCCGCAAGCGCGTCCCGAAACTTGGCCGGCAACGTGAGTCGACCCTTGTCGTCGAGCTTCGGCGTGTAGGTACCGAGAAACACTCGCCACCTCCAGCCTCGACTCTCCGCTGCGGACCACTTTACCCCACTCTCCCCCACTTCGAACCATTCACAGCCCGAAAACTTTGTGGACAACCACATATCCGCAGCTCAGACGCAAGAAGATTGCCCGTTCAGGTTGCCGCGTTCGACGTCGGCCCTGATCTGGCCGACGCAATCCCCCGGGGCGCGCGGCGTCGCGAGCAGGCACTTTGTGCGACAACCCGCCTGACAAGCGCAGCTGGACCCTGAAAGTGGGGACTGGGTGGGGTGAAGTGGGGACAATGGCGGCTGTGGGGGGAAGTGGGGAGTTCGCCCCGGAACCACCACCCGGGAACCACCACCCCGGAACCACCGCACGGGAACGATCGCCCCGCGTCGTCGCTGGGGCGCACTTGATCGAGTACGCCGCGCGACAGGGGCTACGGAATGCTCGCCGTATCGAAGAGCCGTGGAACGACAGCAGCACCTCACCCGAGGGTGAGGTGCTGCTGTCGAATCGGTGAAGTTGTGGTGGGTGACCGTCAGGCCCAGGGAGATCCGGACGGCGGAGTCATATCACTCCTGATCGAACCGCTTACGAAAACGGTCTTCCATTCGAGAGGTGAAGCTGCCGCCCTTGCGGCCACCACTCGATTTCGGCTGAGCACTACGACCTTGCGTGCCGGCTCGGTCGCTTGCGCTACCTTCTTCGCCGGTCGCGGCAGCTCCCTTCTTGGAGCCGCCGAACAAGAACAGTGCCCCGGCACCGAACATGAAGAGAAAGCCGATGAGGCTGACGACGAGAAAACCCAGACTGTTCGTCGACAGTGCTACACCGGCGACGAGCAACACGAGTCCCACGACGAACAACGCGGCAGCCTGAAAACGCCTCTTGCTCGACGCCGCGCGAACGCGACCGCCCCTCACATGGGACGCGAATTTGGGATCCTCGGCGTAGAGAGCGCTCTCGATTTGATCGAGCATGCGCTGCTCGTGCTCGGAGAGTGGCACGGTACCTCCCCCTGCACAGATAATGAGAGTCGTTTCGGTTCAGAAGCGACGGGAAGCTGACCTTGGCGGCTACCTACTGACGATGATACGAGCTGAATCGGCCGCTTACCACCTACTCGCACTATGTGTTCCTGAGAAACGACCAAGTTTTCGAGACGGACGTCTCGGAAACACTTGTCGAACACCGTGTGACGTGGCCGTTCACGTCCGTTCGAACTCGAGGAATCGACGCGGCGGGCTATGCGGACAGCGGTGCCGCCATCGGATCGACGGGCTGGAACCTCGACTGACCGCCCAACCGGTCCTCGACCGCGTTCAGAAAACGACTGACGTGTCGATAGAAGTCGTCGGCGTCGACGTCTCCGACAGCGGACGAGGCACCCGCCTCGACTGCCGCGCGGGTTGCGGAGAAGGACGAGAAGTACTCGGACCAGATCGCCAGATCCGGCGCAGCCTTCGCCATCAGAACCCAGGCGTTGCGTGAACGTGGCCGCGAGCCGATCGAATTGGGCAGCGATGCCAGGACTGCGGCAGCACCCTTGAGTGCGGCGATGTAGCTTCCGAGGAAGCGGTCCCCCGCATCGCGCTCACCGATGGATTCGGACAGCAACGCATCGGCTCGACCGAGCAGGACCTGCGCCTGACGCGACACCGGCGACCGCACGCCGACATCGAATGTCTTCGTCATCGTCATACTCGAACACCTCCAGTTCGAATCTCCGGGCGCGCTACCGACACGCCTGGAACCGTGATGAAGCCTTACAGTCGAACTCCGGGAGAATCCGCCTCGTTCGTCGAGGTGATCCACCGGCGCGCTCGGCCCCGATCATCGAACACCCGTTCGACACATTCAATATAGCTGTGCCCACCGACAAGTTGCCGAAGAAAGGGTGAGAACCGTCGTCACCGATGCGCAGACAACCCCCTACGTGGTCGATCTGACGCCCCAGGAATTCCGTCGGCGCTTGTTCGAAGCTCTGGCGATCTACGTCGAGGCCATGGGATATCCCCGCGGAACCGAGCACAGCCGCGCACCGATGTGGACGGAGCATCTGCACCGGCCGGGCTGGCGAGCGGTGGGAGCCATGGTGCCCAATCCCGACAAGACGCAGCCGGACACGCTGGTCGCCGTTGCGTACGGGTATCACGGCGCGCACCATCAGTGGTGGCATCAGCAGGTCCGCGACGGATTGCGCCGCGCCGGACACTCGACACAGCACGTCGACGCCACCCTCGACGACTACTTCGAACTGACCGAATTGCACGTACTACCGAGCGCGCAAGGACACGGACTCGGCGGGCGTCTCTGTCGCAGGCTGCTCGACGGTGTTCGAGCGCACTCTGTGATGTTGTCCACACCCGAGGTCGCGCAGGAGGACAACCGCGCCTGGCGGTTGTATCGACGGCTCGGCTTCGAGGACGTACTGCGGCACTTCACGTTCGCCGGCGACCGGCGCCCCTTCGCGGTGCTGGGCCGCCGGTTGCCGCTCGACGGGCCCGTAGCCTGAAGGTGTGATCGATGCTGTGGTGGTGGGCTCCGGCCACAATGCCCTGACTTCTGCCTGCTACCTGACCGATGCCGGAATGTCGGTGGAGATCGTCGAACGCGACACCGTCGCGGGCGGTGCGGTGTCGACGGTGGAGCGCTTCCCCGGCCATCGAGTCGACCGCGGCTCGTCCGCGCACATCATGATCAGGCACACCGGGATCGTCGAAGAGCTCGGACTCGAGGAGTTCGGGCTGCGCTACATCGACTGCGATCCGTGGGCATTCGCCCCGGGCGACGTCGACACCGCCGAACGCGCCATCGTCTTCCATCGCAGCCTCGATCGAACGTGCGAGTCCATCGCTGCCGCCTGCGGGCCCGCCGATGCGCGCGCCTACCGTTCCTTCGTCTCGGTGTGGGGTCCGCGCAGCGAACGCACCATGCGCGCATTCGGTGGGCCGCCCACCGGGTCCAAACTGCTCCGATCCTTCTGGGGACTCGGTGCGCCCGACGGCGGCAGCGCGCTCTCGCGCGAGTTTCTTGCCACCGGCGATTCCCTGCTGGACGAAATGTTCACGAGCGAGCGACTCAAGGCTGCGCTGGCATGGTTCGGAGCGCAGTCCGGCCCGCCGATGTCCGAGCCCGGCACCGCCCCGATGGTCGGGTTCGCGGCTCTGATGCACACGCTCCCACCGGGCCGCGCCGTCGGCGGTAGCGGCGCACTGACCGAGGCGATGATCGCCCGGCTGCACCGGGACGGGGCAGCGCTGACGCTCGGCGATGCCGCCGTATCGCTGACGCGTCGCGCGCATGGCTGGACGACGAGGACCGCGTCGGGACGGGAGATCGACAGCACGATCGTCGTGGCCGGGTGTCACATCCTGACCACGCTCGACCTGCTGGCGGAGGGCGGACACGACGCGGCGCAGCTGGCCCGGTGGCGCTCCACCATTCGGGTGGGTCCGGGGATCGGTACCGCGGTTCGGTTGGCCACCGACGCGCTGCCGCAGTACCCGAGCGCCGACTGCATCGAGGACGGTACCCACGGTCTCGCGCTGCTCGTCCGCGACCGCGCGCAATTGCGGTTGGCTCACGGGCACGCTCTCGCCGGGGAGCTGCCGCCGAAACCCGCTGTTCTCGGCATGTCGTTCAGCGCCCTCGATCCGACGATCGCGCCGCCGGGTCAGCATCAGATCTCCCTGTGGTCGCAGTGGCATCCGCACACTCTCGCCGATGGCCGCCGGTGGCGCTCGAACGTACCGGGGCAACGTTCTTTGGCCGAGGTCGAGGGTGATCGAATCGTCGCCGAGCTCGATCGCTACGCCCCTGGATTCGCCGCGTCGGTCCTCGATCGGTACGTACAGTCGCCGCCGGACATCGAGCAGGAACTCGGACTGATCGGAGGCAACATCATGCACCTGGACATGTCACTGGACCAGATGATGATGTGGCGTCCTCATCCCCAACTGGCCGGCCACCGCGTTCCCGGAGCAGACGGTCTCTATCTCACCGGCGCGTCGACTCACCCGGGAGGCGGCGTCACAGCGGCCAGCGGCCGTTCGGCGGCGAGAATCGCACTCGCGGACGCACGCGCGGGGCGTCGTCGCGCATTCTTCAGCAGGAGACGAGCATGAAGATTGCCCCGACGGTCTTCGCGATCGGTGCCGTCGCCGCCCAGATCTGCTATCCGCTCGTATCGGGTTCGACGCGGGACGCGGTGACCATCGCGGTGGTCGCGCTACTCGCGCTGGCGTCGATCGCGCACGCCGTGCTGTACCGCGGAAAGCTGTGGGCGGCGGCTCTCGTGATCCTGACTGCAGGAACGGGATTCGTGTCCGAGCTCGTCGGCACGGCCACCGGGTTTCCCTTCGGCGAGTACTTCTACGCGCAGAATCGACTCGGCCCCAGCCTGTTCGAGGTCCCCGTGGTGGTTCCACTCGCCTGGACGGCGGGGTTCTATCCGATCTGGTGCGCGGTCACGTTCATCGTCGGCCATCTCGGTGCGACACGGCTCCGAGCGTCTGCATTCCGAATCGCCGCAGTCGCCGTCGGGATGGTGGGCTGGGACCTGTATCTCGATCCTCAGATGGTCACCGACGGCCAGTGGACCTGGACGTCCGGTGCCGTCGGACTGCCGGGTGTGTCGTCGATCCCGTTGACCAACTACGCGGGTTGGCTGTTGGTGGCGACATTGATGGCCGCAGTCATGGAAGCGGTGAACCGCGTGGTGGCCCCGCGCGCGTCCGACGACGTCGTTCCCCTCGGGCTGTTCCTGTGGACGTGGCTGGGTTCGGCGCTCGCGCACGCGGTGTTCCTCGACGGCCCCGAACTACGATTCTCGGCCGTCTACGGATTCGTCGTCATGGGTAGTGTCGGAATCCCGTTGCTGTGGATCGCACGTCGTCGCGGATCTCTACGTAGCCGACACGCACCGATGGCAACCCCTGCCGACTGACACCGACGCGACGCCCTGGCACGATGTCGCTGTGCAGTCGACATCACGAACATCCGCTCGTACCCGCCGACGCCGAGTTCTCTCGGTGCTCGCCCTGACGCTGCTGGTCGCGCCGATGCTGGCCGGCTGCTTGCGGGTCCAGGTCACGATGGGTGTGTCGGCCAACGACCGGGTGGCGGGTCAGATCGTCGCGGCGACGGTCCCCACCTCCGACACCGACACCGGCCCCGAACTCGTGGTGCCCTCCTCGATCGAGGACAAGGTCCGCGTCGAGCCGTACAACCAGGACGGGTACGTCGGGTCGCAGGCCATCTTCGACGACCTCTCGTTCGGTGATGTTCAGACACTCGGTTCGATCTTCCAGAACGCGGCC
This sequence comes from Rhodococcus sp. 05-2256-B1, assembly GCF_002258465.1. Taxonomy (NCBI): domain Bacteria; kingdom Bacillati; phylum Actinomycetota; class Actinomycetes; order Mycobacteriales; family Nocardiaceae; genus Rhodococcus; species Rhodococcus sp. 05-2256-B1. The sequence continues at coordinate 112,685 of NZ_NOZA01000027.1, forward strand.
GGATCGTTTCAGCTGACCCTGCAGCGTTCGGGCGACACCGTGACGCTCGCCGGTAACGCCGACCTGTCGTCGGTACCGGTCCAGGGGTCCGACGTGCAGTTCACTATTGCATTTCCCGCCCGTATCGGGACCACCAACGGCACTCGCGAGAGCGACAACTCGATCTCGTGGAAGCTGCCGGCAGGCGAAGTCACCTCGGTGCGTGCCGAGGTCAACTACCCGGACCCCAACACTCGTAGCTTCGCCGGCTGGGCGGGCATCGTGGGCGGCGTGACCGTCGGAGTGGCCGCTATCGTCGGTGCCATGGCCTGGGTGTCGCGGAACCCACCGTTGGGCAACCGTCGTAAGCGCGCTGCCGAGACGGGCGAGTCGAACGACCGAACGTCGGTGTGATCGCCCCCATCTCGTCCCGCACGACAGATCTCGCCGAATGACGGTCCTGACCCGGGCGACTCGGGCGACTGCCGTTCTCGCCTCCACCTCCGCTGCCGTCGCGGTGTTCAATGCGCTGTTCGTGCCGGGTTTGCGTCGACCGAGCCGTGACGTCACCGAACGGGTCGCAGTGTGCATCCCCGCGCGCAACGAAGTCGACACGCTGCCTGCGTTGATCGGCGATCTCACGCGTCAACGATTCTGCACCGACCTGCAGGTCGTCGTCCTCGACGACGATTCGACCGACGGAACGGCAGCCGCTGCCGTCACCGCGGCGAACGGCGATCCGCGATTCCGCGTCGTGACCTCCCACGCGTCGCCGCCGCCCGGATGGACGGGTAAAGCCGCCGCGTGCGCCGAACTGGCCGACTCGGTCGACGTGGATACGACGATCGTCATGTTCGTCGACGCGGATGTCCGGCTCGAACCCGAGGCCCTCGCCGCCGCGGCGAGGAGGTTGCGCCGCCGCGGCGACGCTCTGATGTGCCCCTGGCCCGAGCAGGTGGCGGGTGGTCTCGCCGAACGCCTCGTTCAACCGCTGCTCGCGTGGTCGTGGATGTCGACGCTGCCCGTGCCGGTCGGCAATGCGACGCTGCTGCCGTCGATGGCCGTCGCCTGTGGGCAGTTCATGGCGTTCGATGCCGCCGCGTATCGCGTCGTCGGCGGCCACAGCTGCGTCGCGTCGAGTGCCACCGAGGATCTGGACATCGCGCGTGTCCTGCGTCGACGCGGGTTCTCGACGTCGGTTGCCTCCGGTGCCGGGTTCGTACGGTGCCGGATGTACCGCTCGGCCGCCGATGTTCGGGCGGGTTACAGCCGGTGGCTGTGGAACGAGTTCGGTGGGCCCGTCGGTTCGGCCACGGCTGCCCTTGCGCTGAGTACGGTCTACCTGTTGCCGCCGGTCGCGGCAGTCTTCGGTTCCGGTTCGACGCGGCGACTGGGTGTCGTCGGTTACCTCGCCGGGATCATCTCGCGCGTGGCATCTCGTCGGCGCGAGTCGGGACCCCGATTCGGCGCTCGCGATGTCGTCGACGCCGCGGTGCACCCGCTGTCGATTCTCGCCTTCGTGGGGCTCGTTGCGGAATCCCACATGCGACGACGCCGCGGCGCGCTGAGTTGGAAGTCGCGTCCGATGCCGACGTCGTAACGCCGATCGCAAGTCAGACGCGCGCGGCTGCCAGCCCCAGGTTGCTCAGGACCTCACGTGTCGCGCGCGCGAAATTCAACGTGATGAAGTGCAGCCCGGGCGCACCTTCCGCGATGAGCCGCTCGCCGATGTTCGTGGCGAGCTCGATACCCACCTCTCGAACCGCGGCCTTGTCTTCCTCGGCTCCGGATCCTGCTGCGCGAGTGAACTTCTCGTCCAGATGTGACGGCAATGTCGTGCCCGAGAGCTCGAGCATCCGGCGCACCGAACGCAGCGAGGTGATGGGCATGATCTCGGGGATGATCGGCTTGGCACCCTGCTCGGGGTCGTATGCGCTGACGCGATCACGCAGCCGCAGGTAGTCGTCCACGTCGAAGAACATCTGCGTGATCGAATACTCCGCTCCCGCACGCAGCTTCCCGACGAGGCACCTGGTGTCCTGCTCGAGATCGTCGGCGCGGTGATGGCCTTCCGGGAACGACGCCACTCCGACGTGAAAGTCGCCCAGTTCGCGGACCATACGCACCAGCTCTTCCGCGTACTCGACTCCCTCGGGATGCTTCTCCCACTCGCCGAGTGGATCTCCCGGGGGGTCACCGCGAAGAACGAGGATGTTGGTGATGCCGCGGTCGGCGTAAGACCCGACCATCGAGCGCAACTCGGCGACACTGTGCGACACGGCAGTGAGGTGCGCCACTGGCAGCAGAGTCGTCTCCTCCGCGATCTGACCGGTGACGCGCACCGTTCGATCGCGGGTGGAACCACCTGCGCCGTACGTCATCGACACGAACGCGGGCTGGAGTTGCTCGAACTCTCGCACTGCTCGCCACAACCTGGCCTCGGCGGCCTCGTCGCGCGGGGGCGAGAACTCCACCGAGAACGGGATCCTCGCTTCGGGTTCGGTCCGCAATCGGTCGACGATCGACGGCGTCCTCGTCACGAATCCTCGGCTCGACCGCCCCCTGACGGAATCTTCGCTCACCCGAAGATCATAGGTTGCGCTGCGCCGCCGGCCCGCTGGGCATCCCCCGACGGCGTAGTTCGCTGCTCGTCGGTGCCGGGTTCGGGTGCCTATTACTGTGGGACTGTAACGCGTCTTTCCCACGAAGACCTTGGAGGATCGTCCTGTCCGGAGACCTGTCCGCGCCCACCAACTCTGTGTCCGTGAATGCGACGTCGCTACGGGATTCCGTCGATGCGAAGCTCGCGGAGTTCTTCGCCTCGCGTCGTGCGGTCGTCGACAGCGTCGGCGGTGGCTACCCGGCCGCAGTGGCCGACCTCGAGGCGTTCGTACTACGCGGCGGCAAGCGCATGCGCCCAGCCTTCGCGTGGACCGCGTGGCTCGGCGCGGGCGGTGAGCCCACCGGGGACCGCGCCGACGCAGTACTGCGTGCGTGCTCGGCACTCGAGTTGATCCAGGCCTGCGCATTGATCCACGACGACATCATCGACTCGTCCCGCACCCGCCGAGGCTTTCCGACCGTGCATGTCGGCTTCGCTCAGCGACATCGCGATGCGGGGTGGTCGGGCTCGGCAGATCACTTCGGTGTCTCCGCTGCCGTTCTCGTCGGCGACCTGGCGCTGTGCTGGGCCGACGACATGCTGCGCGAGTCGGGTATCGACACGGACGCGGCGCGGCGGGCGCAGCCCGTGTGGTCCGCGATGCGTACCGAGGTGCTCGGCGGTCAACTCCTCGACATCGAGGCCGAAGCCGGGACGGACGAGAGCGTCGCGGCAGCCATGCGCGTCAACCGGTACAAGACCGCCGCCTACACAGTCGAACGCCCGCTGCACCTCGGGGCCGTTCTTGCCGGGGCCGGCGAACCGCTGACTGCGGCGTACCGCAGCTTCGGTGCCGACATCGGCATTGCCTTCCAGCTGCGCGACGACCTGCTCGGCGTGTTCGGCGACCCGGAGATCACCGGCAAGCCGTCGGGTGACGACATCACCGAGGGAAAGCGCACGGTGCTCATCGCCGTGGCCTTGCAACAAGCGGACGCGAGCCGTCCCGATCACGCGGCGAAGATTCGAGCCAGTCTCGGTACCGAGCTCAGCGAGAGCGAGGTCGCCGACATCCGATCGATACTCACCGAACTGGGCGCCGTCGACGCCGTCGAACGACAGATCGACGAACTGGGCACCCGGGCCGTTGCCGCGCTGGACGACAGTTCCATCGATCCGATCGCCGCCGAACACCTTCGTGCCATGGCCACCGCCGCCATCCAACGGCAGTACTGAAAGAGAGCGTCATGTCTACGATCCGAACCGTTCCCGGCCGCACCGACTCGGTCGTCGTCGTGGGAGCTGGATTGGCCGGCCTGGCCGCGGGGCTCCACCTACTGGGCGCAGGCAAGAAGGTCACGATCGTCGAGCGCGACGACACCGTGGGCGGCCGCGTGGGGGTGTATCCGGTGACCGACTCCGACGGAACGCATCTCTACGACATCGACAACGGTGCGAGCGTACTCACGATGCCGAACCTGGTGCTCGAAGCGTTGGCCGCCGTGGGTGCCGACTTCGAGTCCACGACGCCGCCGATTCGGCTGACGTCCCTGTCGCCGTCGTACCACACGCGGTACGCCGACGGCACGTCCATCGACGTCTACTCGGACCCGGAGGCAATGGCCGCCGAGGTCGAGCGGACCTGCGGTACGGCCGAGGCGCAGGGCTACCGCGATCTCCGGCGCTGGCTCGCCGACATCTTCGATGCCGAATTCGACCGCTTCATCGACTCGAACTTCGATTCGCCGCTGGACCTCGTGGGATCCAAGGCCGCGATCACCGATACCGCAACGCTGACGAAGCTGGGCGGCTTCGGTCGCCTCGGGCCACGGGTCGATCGTTTCCTCGAGGACACCCGTCTGCGCCGAGTGTTCACGTTCCAGGCCCTCTACGCCGGCATGGCACCGCAGAAGGCGCTGGCCGTCTACGGTGCGATCGCACACATGGACACCTCCCTCGGGGTGTTCTTCCCCGAGGGAGGCATGGCGGCTATCGGGCGGGCCATGGCCGACGCGTTCGTGACGGCGGGCGGCACGCTCGAACTGGGCACCGACATCGTCGACATCACCGTCGACCGCGGCCGTGCCGATGCCGTCCTCACCGCCGAGGGACGTCGAATCGCTTGCGACGCATTGATTCTCACCGCCGACTTGCCCGTCGTCGATCGCCTGCTCGATCGCGCCTCGGTGTCGAAGAAAGGCAGGCGCAACGGGTACGGCGTCGTGTCGCCGTCCGCCGTCGTGGCCCACGGAACGGTTCCGGTCGAACTCACGGCGTCGTGGCCTGCGCGGGCGCACCACACCATCGACTTCGGTGACGAATGGGCCGAGACCTTCCGCCGGATCACCGCCCGCTCCGGCAAAGGATCTCTGATGGCCGATCCGTCACTGCTGATCACGCGGCCGTCGGTGAGCGATTCGGGCCTCGAGGTCGTGCGCGACGGGGTCCGCAGCGAGCCGGTCTCGATCCTCGCCCCGTGCCCCAACCTCGACAGCGCTCCCCTCGCCTGGACCGAACTGGCTCAGCCCTACCTCCGAGAGATTCTGGCGACGCTGGAGGGCCGCGGATACACCGGACTCGCCGACGCTTTCGTGCTCGATCACATCGACACACCGCAGACGTGGGCGGACAAAGGCATGTTGTCGGGCTCGCCGTTCTCGTCCGCGCACGTCTTCCGGCAGACCGGGCCTTTCCGGAGAAAGAACATGGTCGCCGGCCTCGACAACGTGGTTCTCGCGGGCTCCGGAACCACTCCCGGCGTGGGCGTGCCGACCGTCTTGGTCTCGGGCAAGCTGGCGGCAGAACGAGTGACAGGGCCGCGAGGGCGGTAGGTTCGTCCGATCGACTGCGTCGACCAACTAAGCTGAGCGCGATCGTTTGCCGGTCGCGATCTTTGCTGCGACCATGATCCTTCGGCCGACAGCGAGAACGCGTCGGCGCGGAGCCACATCTCGACACACACGACTCGCAGCAGAGGAGGAGCAGGCGGCAATGTCTTCGGTTTCGTCGCACTCCACCTCCGAGGGGCGCTCGTCGGACGGGTCTGCACCGGTGCCTGCGCGGCATCCGTCGAGACTGACGACCACCGGAAACTTCCTGCGAAGTCCCGAGGGCAAAGCAGCGATCCTCGGGGTTCTCGGTGCGGTCTGCATCATGTTCGGTGGATTCGGCGCGGGCAGCGTGCGCCGTCGTGACCCTCTGCTCGAAGAGATGCATCTGTCGTGGCTGCGATTCGGCCACGGCTTCGTGCTGTCGACCGTCATCGTCTGGGCCGGTGTGTTGTTGATGATCACCGCCTGGGTCAGGCTCGGCCGAGCCACGCTGCACGGCCGCACCACGGTGGGCGAGCTCCGGTGGATCGTGCCCGCATGGACGGCACCGCTGCTGCTGTCGGTGCCGATGTTCAGCCGCGACGCTTACTCGTACCTCGCTCAAGGTGCGTTGCTACGGGACGGCTTCGACCCGTATGCCGTTGGGCCCGTGGCCAATCCGGGAATCCTGCTCGACAACGTCAGCAACGTGTGGACCACGACCACTGCCCCGTACGGGCCACTGTTCCTACTCCTCGGTCGCGGCATCACGAGCCTGACCGGTGACAATGTGATCGCCGGAACCATGCTGCTTCGCCTGACCATGCTCCCCGGGCTCGCTCTGATGATGTGGGCCGTCCCGCGACTGGCCACCCATCTGGGCGGGCGCGCCACGACGGCGGTGTGGCTCGCCGTGCTCAATCCCCTGGTGCTGATCCACCTCATCGGCGGAGTGCACAACGAGTTGCTCATGGTCGGCCTGATGACCGCGGGCATCGTGCTCGCGCTCGAGCGTCGCCACGTGGCCGGCATCGCGCTGGTGGCGATCGCTGTGGCCATCAAGGCAACTGCCGGTCTCGCTCTGCCGTTCCTGGTGTGGATCTGGATGCTGCACCTCCGCGACAAGGCGCGCGAAGAAGGCCGCACACCGCCTGCACCGATTCTGGCGTTCACGAAGACCGCGGGCATCGGAGCGTCCGTTTTCGTCGCGGTGTTCGCCGTCGCGTCTGTGATCGCCGGAGTCGGCATCGGCTGGCTCACGGCATTGTCCGGCTCGGCGAAGATCATCAACTGGCTGTCGCTGCCGACGATCCTCGCGCATCTGGTGACCGTCAGCACCTCGTGGTTCCTCGATCTGCGTCTCGGACCGGTTCTCGACGTCACCCGGTTGCTGTGCGCGATCGCCTTGGTGGTCATCCTGGCCGGGGCGTGGTGGTTGGGCCGCCGATCCGAGCGGGACGCTGTCAAGGGCATCCTGATCGCTCTTGTCGCCACTGTCGTTCTCTCCCCCGCCGCGCTGCCCTGGTACTACTCGTGGCCGTTGGCGATCGCGGCCGGCTTTGCGTTGTCCCGCCGAACTCTGATGGTTCTCACCGGCCTGTCGACCTGGCTGATGCTGGTGTTCCAACCCGACGGATCCATCGGCCTGTACACGTTCGTGCACGTGGCCCTCGCAGTTTTCGCTGGTGTCGTTGCCGCGCTGGCGCTGACCCGAGTCGACCCGTTGCGTTTGCGATCGGACCGCTCCCGGGAACACCGTGCCGTACCCAACGCCCCCAAGACCGCGCCCGTCTCCACCGAAGACGACGCCACACCGTGAGGTCCCGCGCCATGAGTGCCCGCGTATCGAGAGAACTGACCGACATCGATCCTGCTCTGCACGAGGCGTATCGCATCTGCCGCGAACTGAACGCCCAGCACGGCAAGACCTATTTTCTGGCAACCAGACTGTTGCCCGTCGACAAGCGCGCAGCCGTGCACGCTCTGTACGGTTTCGCTCGGATGGTCGACGACATCGTCGACCTCGAGGGTACCGACATCGCGGTCGGTTCGGACGAACTGAACGCCCGCAGAATCGTCGAACTCGACATCATCGAATCCCGGGTGCGCGACGCCTTGGCCGGAAAACCGCTGTCCGACAGCACATCCGATCAGGTGTTGAGCGCATTGTGCGACACGGTCGCTCGGTACGAGATTCCCCACGATTACTTTTTCGCGTTCATGCATTCGATGCGCATGGACATCCCGGGCAGCGCGATGTTCGTCTCGCGGTACCGAACGATGGAGCAGTTGAACGAGTACATGTACGGATCGGCCGCAGTCATCGGACTGCAGATGTTGCCGATTCTCGGAACGGTGGTTCCGCGAGCCGAGGCGGAGCCGTCGGCTGCGGCGTTGGGCGAGGCGTTTCAGCTGACCAACTTCATCCGCGACATGGGTGAGGACCTCGACCGCGACCGCATCTATCTCCCGACCGACGAACTGGCGGCCTTCGGGGTCGACGAGGATCTGTTGCGGTGGTGCCGGACCACCGGCTCGGTCGATGCCAGAGTCACCCGCGCCCTCGCCCACTCGATCGCCGTCACCCGGTCGATCTACCGGACGTCGGACGCCGGGATCGACATGTTGGATCCGCGAGTGCGTCCGTCCATGCGAACGGCGTCCATTCTGTACGGCCGCATTCTCGACGAGGTCGAGGCGCAGGGCTACCGGGTGCTCTCCCAGCGTGCGACCGTGCCGCAGTGGACTCGCGCACGCGTCGCGCTGCCGCAGTTCGCCGTCACCGGCTGGAAGCGCGCCACGGTCCGCTGACGACCGCTGTTCCAGCTGCTAGAAGGCCATTGCCTGAGCGCGTCTGATCACTTCGCGCATCAGGTCACCGTGCAACGCTGCGACCGGGGTGCCGGGCAGACTGTCGTCCTCGGCGAACAACCACCGCAGAATTTCTTCGTCCTCGTAGCCGCCGTCGTGCAGCACCGCCAGCAGGCCGGGCAGACCCTTGACGATTTCGCCCTTGGTCGTATCGAAGAACTGCTCGGGCACGCCGGGGACGCGGGAACGCTTGAGAGCCAACAGCTGACGATCCCGCACGAGCTGCTCGACGCGCGTCTTGGGGACGTCCAGGATCTTGGCGACGTCGGCGAACTGCAGCAGAGAAACCGACGGATCGAGCACGTCGTCGGCGTAGGGAATGGCACTCACGCGGGTAACGTTAACGGGTCCGGCGTCCAGACTTCAAAAGTGACGCGGCCCGCCACGGAGACCGAAGACACGAACCACGATCGTCGGTGAGCTCCCACGGCGCCGATACCATCGTCGTCAGGCGTCCGGATTTCGAGCGGACACATCGAGGACGACGAGGGGAGGTTCGGTGATACCGGGTTCGATGCTCGATCGTCGATATCGAATAGACGCACCGATCGCACGGGGCGGAATGTCGACGGTCTACCGCGGACTCGACACCAGGCTCGACCGACCTGTCGCGGTGAAGATCATGGATCCGAAGTTCGCCGAGGACCCGCAGTTCGTTCAGCGATTCGAGTTCGAGGCACGCGCGGTGGCCAGGCTGAGCCACCCCGGCCTGGTGGCCGTGTACGACCACGGGCGGGACGGCGATCACGCATTCCTGGTCATGGAGCTCGTCGAGGGCGGAACGCTGCGCGAGCTGCTGCGGGAGCGCGGGCCCATGCCGCCGCACGCCGCAGTCGCCGTGGTTCGCCCCGTGCTCGAAGCTCTCGCCGTCGCACACCGCGCCGGTCTGGTGCACCGAGACATCAAACCGGAGAACATCCTGATCAGCGACGACGGAGACGTCAAGATCGCCGACTTCGGGCTGGTCCGAGCCGTCGCCGCATCCACCGTCACCTCGAGCAGTGTGATTCTGGGCACGGCCGCGTATCTGTCCCCCGAACAGGTCACCACCGGCTCCGCATCCGCGAGCAGCGACGTCTACGGCGTCGGAATCGTACTGTTCGAGCTGCTCACCGGACGCACCCCGTTCACCGGCGACACATCCCTGTCCATCGCCTACCAGCGCATCGACAACGACGTTCCGCTCCCGTCGACCCTCATCGCAGGCGTGCCACCACAGTTCGACGACGTGGTCCAACACGCCACCGTCCGCGACCCGGAACACCGATACCGCAACGCCGACGACATGGCCCGCGCGCTGCGCACCGCCGCGTCGGCGCTGGCACTTCCCGCGTACCGGGTGCCCGCTCCCCAGCGTTCGGCACAGCACCTGAGCTCGGCGGCTGCGGGCGCACCGACGACAGTCGCCGGCGATCGACAGCCGCCCACCCGCACCCAGGTGGTGCAGAGCGCTCCCCCGGTACCACCGCCCGACGGCGTGCACCACACCCGAGTGGTCACGTCACCGACATCCCGCGAAATCGAGTACGAACCGCAACCGGACGACCCGCAGCCGGCGGCACCCCTGGGCCGGCGACACTACGAATTTCCCGACTTCGCCGCCGATCGCCAACGGTCCCGGCGGGCCATCGTCGTCTGGTTGGTGGTCGTTGCACTGCTGGCCGTGTTGGTCGGTTTCGGCGGCTGGTGGATGGGCTCGGGCCGATACACCGCAGTTCCGATGGTCGACGGTCTCGACACCACCGGTGCCACGAGCGCGATCGAAGCGTCGGGCTTGGAAGCAACGGTTCGGGGAACGTACTCCGACACCGTCTCGACCGATCTGCTCATCGGCACCGACCCCGTCGGTGGTTCCCGAATCGCCAAGGGCGACACCGTCTTCCTGCTCGTCTCACTGGGCAGCCCGACCGTCCCCTCCATCGACTCCGACGCCTCCGTCGAAGACATGCAGCAGCAATTGCGCGACAGAACCTTCACCCCGGTCGACGGCGGCGAGGCATTCAGCACCACCGCACCGATCGGCGGCGTCGCGGCGCTCGATCCCCCGCCGGGAACGGTGTTGAACACCGGTGCCGCAGTCACCGTGCTGCGCAGCAAAGGTGCACCGCCGGTGCAGGTTCCCGACGTCCGCGGACAGAGCGTCGATCAGGCACGGACGACTCTCGAATCGGTCGGCATCACCGTCGACGAGGTCCGCGAGACGTTCGACGAGGACACCGACGGCGGAAAAGCGATCGGCACGAATCCGAAGGCCGGCCAGACCGTCAAGTCCGGCACCACCGCCGTCCTCGACGTGTCGACGGCAGTCACCGTGCCGTCGCTCCTCGGCCGTTCGGTGGGATCCGCACGCACGACTCTGGACTCGCTGGGACTGACGATCGATGTTCGTCAGGTGGTCGACACGGACGGCTCGTTGGTCATCTCCCAGAGCCCCGGAGCCGGTTCACGGGTGGAACCGGACTCCGAGGTCATGGTCGTCTCACTGCCCTGACCACCAGCTGCCCTGACCACCGCTGCCCTGACCCGCCAGGGCGGTGCCGGCGATCAGCCGCGAAGCATCTCGGCGACGAGGAATGCCAGCTCGATGCTCTGCTGAGTGTTCAGTCGCGGGTCGCAGGCAGTTTCGTAGCGCCCGGCCAGGTCGAGATCAGAGATGTCCTGGGCTCCGCCGAGGCATTCGGTGACGTCGTCACCGGTCAGCTCGACGTGGATTCCGCCCGGATGGGTGCCGAGGCCGTTGTGCACCTCGAAGAAGCCCTGCACCTCGTCGACGATGCGGTCGAAATGCCGGGTCTTGTATCCGGTGGACGCCTCGTGTGTGTTGCCGTGCATCGGGTCGCACTGCCAGATCACCTGGTGTCCGGTGGCCTGCACCTTCTCGATGATGGCGGGCAGGATGTCCCGAACCTTGCCGTTGCCCATGCGCGAGATCAGCGTCAGGCGGCCCGGCTTGTTGGTCGGGTCGAGGCGCTCGACGTATTCGACGGCCATCTCGGGGGTCGTGGTGGGTCCGATCTTGAGCCCGATCGGGTTCGAGATCAGTTCGGCGAGCGCGATGTGCGCGCCGTCGAGCTGGCGAGTGCGGTCGCCGATCCACAGGAAGTGAGCCGACAGATCGTAGAGCTTGGGGTGATCGTCGGTGTTTTCGAGCCGCAGCATCGCGCGTTCGTAGTCGAGGACGAGTGCTTCGTGGCTCGCGAAGATCTGGGCGGTGTGCAGATTGGGGTCGGAGACGCCACAGGCGTCCATGAACCGCAGGCCGCGGTCGATCTCCCCGGCCAACGCCTCGTAGCGTGCTCCGGCGGGTGACTGCGCGACGAATTCACGATTCCAGTCGTGCACCTTGTGCAGGTCCGCCATCCCGGCTCCGGTCAGTGCCCGAACCAGGTTCATCGCCGCACTCGCGTTGGCGTAAGCGCGCACCAGCCGTGACGGATCGTGGCCGCGCACGCTCTCGTCGGCCACCAGCGAGTTGATCATGTCGCCGCGGTAGGACTGCAGGCCGAGCGCATCGATGTTCGACGAGCGAGGCTTGGCGTACTGGCCGGCGATGCGCGCGACCTTGACCACCGGCATGCTCGCCCCGTAGGTGAGTACGACGGCCATCTGCAGCAGCGTGCGAATGTTGCCCTTGATGTGCGGTTCGGTGTTGTCGACGAACGTCTCGGCGCAGTCGCCACCCTGAAGCAGAAACGCCTCGCCGCGGGCGACGGCAGCGAGCTTGTCCGACAGCGCCTCGACCTCACCTGCGACGGTGATCGGCGGAACGCTCTCGAGCACCTTGCGCATCTCGCCGGCCTGCTCGGGATCCCACTGCGGCTGCTGCGCAGCCGGCTTGGCCAACGCGTCGTCCAATCGAGTGCGCAGTGTCGGAGACAGCGGCGGCAGGTCGGGCAAGCGATCGATGGGTACGTCGACAGTCCAGTTCACCGCTACAGGATATTCGTACCGCCGTCACCGCAGGACAACGGGTGTTCAACCGCGGTACGAGTACTCCTCGATCGCCTGGAACTTGGCCAGATTGTGGCGCGCGTCGGCCAGGGCATCGTGGGCGTCGTCGGGCACCGCGGGAAGCTCGGGACTGCCGCGATCCTCCCAGTGCTGACGGAGCTCACGGGTGAATCGAGGCAGGGAACGCGGCAATTCGGTCATCGATCCCCACAGCTGGCAGAGCGCCACGTGGTCGTACGCCGCCACCCATGCCCATAATTCGACCTCGGCACCGTAGTGCGGAACGAGGAATTCGAGCAGTTCGTCGCGAATTCGGGATCGGCTCATCCACAACGGCGACGAGTACGGTGGCAGCTTGGGTAAGACGTTGCGCCGGACCCACCGGCCCGCCCGCTCGGGGTCGAACTCGGAGGACACCGCATAGAACTCGCGACCGTCCTCCGACACCACACCGATCGACACCAACTCGATTGTGCGACCATCCTCGATGAACTCTGTGTCGTAGAAGTAGCGCACGCGGCTCACCCTAGCGCGTGCCCCGGCACGTCCCCCACACACCGCAGAACCGAGCCGAACAAGCCCTGAAAGGGAACGTTGTGACTTCGTCCGACACCAACCGTCCGGTCGCCGAAGCGTCGGAGCCTGCCGGCCCGACGCGACGCCGGTGGCCGCGTTGGGCGGTGGCGTCGAGCAGGGTCGTCGTTGTCGTCGCGGCGGCGGTCGGTGTGCTCTTCCATCTCAACGGGTTTCCCGGGCTGCGAACGTTGGGTGAGCATTATCGACTGGATCTCGACGTCTACCGGCTCGGCGGCGAGGTGTTCGCTCGGGGCGGGGATCTGTACGGCCAGCTTCCTCCCATCGCGACCGGTACCACGTTGCCGTTCACGTATCCCCCGATTGCTGCCGCTCTGTTCAGCCCGCTCTCGAAGGTCTCGCTCTACGCCGCGTCGATGACGGTGACGTCGTTGTCCATGCTCGCGTTGCTGGCGACCGTTGTGCTCACGCTGATCTCGTTGGGGGTTCGCCCTCGCACGCTCGTGTGGTGGAGTGCAGGCGCGGTGTTCGCGGTGTCCGTCCTCGTACTGGAGCCGGTCACGTCCACGTTGAACTACGGGCAGATCAACATCGTTCTGATGATGTTCGTCGCGCTCGACTGCTTGCCGAAGAAGACTCCGTGGCCTCGGGGTGCGCTGATCGGTCTGGTCGCCGCCGTCAAACTCACTCCCGCAGTTTTCGTCTTGTTCTTCTTGCTGCGCAAGGACTTTCGCGCTGCAGTGGTATCGGCATTGAGCTTCGCGGTGTTCACGGCGATCGGGTTCGCGCTCACGTGGTCGGACTCCGTGAAGTACTGGACCGAGACGATCATCGATTCCGATCGGATCGGCGGCCCGGCGTACCCGGCGAATCAGTCCATCACAGGTGTACTGGCCCGCCTCGGAATGGACGAGCTCCCCCGTTCCATTCTGTGGATCGCACTGTCGGTAGGGGTACTGCTCGTTGCGGGAATCGCGATGCGCAAAGCATTCGCCGCCGGTGAGATCGCCCTGGCGCTGACCGTGAACGCGATGTTCGGCCTGTTGGTCTCGCCGGTCTCCTGGTCACACCACTGGGTGTGGGCAATACCGTTCGCGATGGTGCTGGCCGCCGTCGGATACCGCCGTCGAAGCGCACTGCTACTCGCTCTGGTTGCCGTCGGACTGGCGATCATGGTGTACGCACCGCACTGGAAACTCGGTGAAGGTCGATGGAGTGGACTCGACTGGCCGTTGGTCGATCAGTTCGCCGCATCCGCCTACGTGTGGTGGGCGCTGGCCTCTGTGGTCGCCGTCGCGGCCGTGAAACTCTCGCCTCGGGTCACCCCGAAGGAAAGCGACACCGCGGTTCACTGACCGCCGTCGTCAGCTGGCCTTCGAGTCGGGGATACGGCGCGCGGACGGAGCCGAATCTTCGGATGTCGCAACCTTCTTCAGCGAGGCCGCGTACACGTCGACGTACTCCTGACCCGAGAGCAGCATCAGGTCGTACATCACCTCGTCGGTGACGGCGCGCTCGACGAATCGGTTGCCTGCCATTCCCTCGAACCGGGAGAAGTCGATGGGCTTGCCGACGCGAATGGTGACCTTTGCCGGACGCCACACGCGCGAACCGATCGGGTTCATCTTCTCGGTGCCGATCATGGCGACCGGCACCACCTGAACGCCGGTCTGCAATGCCAGGCGCGCCATTCCGGTCTTGCCCTTGTAGAGCCGGCCGTCGGGCGACCGGGTGCCTTCGGGGTAGATACCGAGCACCTTGCCGGCTTCGATCACGCGGGCACCGGCGTTCAGTGCGTCTTGCGCCGCGTCGGCTCCGGTGCGGTCGATGGGCACCTGACCCACCGCGGTGAAGAACCACTTCTGGAACGCACCCTTGAGACCCGAGCCGGTGAAGTACTCACTCTTGGCGAGGAAGGTGATGCGCCGCGGGGTCTTGAGCGGAAGATAGAACGAGTCGAGAACCGCTTTGTGGTTGCTGGCCAGGATCACCGGGCCGTGCGTCGGAATGTTCTCCGCACCCTCGATCGTGGGCCGACCCAGGGCAATGAGCAGGGGCCCCACGATGACGAATTTGAACAGCCAGTACCACATTGACGTGCTCCCTGATCATGGTCGGCAATCGTTGGTGTGCCGGCTCGCGCGGAGCGAACCGACTGCGGCCGTGCGTTCTCGAACCGTGCCGCGTAGTGAACTGTACCCAGGGTTTATGACACCAGCCACATCGACGAGGAGGAGACGTGCGACATCACACGGGGTGGGTCCGAACCGTCATCGTGCGGTGGTGACGAACTGTGCTCGCGCGAGCTCGGCCGCACCGATCATCCCCGCGGCCTCGCCCAGTTCGGTGCTGCGAATCCGTGCCAGCGGGCGATGGCCCGCGCCGGTGACGAGCTCGGCGTACTTGTCCGTGGCATGAGCAAGGAACTGACTCGATGAAGTGGCCACACCGCCGGCCAACACGATCAGGTCGGGGTCGTACACATCGCTGACCATCGAGAGTCCGACGCCGAGCCAGTGTGCGAAATCCTCCATGGTGCGTCGGCCGATCGAGTCGCCGTCGTGCGCGGCGCTCGCGATCCGACGCCCGGTCAACGAGCCGGGATCGAGGAAGACCTCGCGCGCCAACCTCGTCGAGGACGACGGGTCTGCGGCCAACAACTCCACCGCCGTATCCACCAGTGCGGTACCGCTGCAATACCGTTCCCAGCACCCGCGTTTGCCGCAGGGACACGCGCGTCCGTCGGGCACCACCTGAATGTGACCGAGTTCGGGTGCCACCCCGTGGCTCCCTCGATAGATTCGGCCGTCGATCAGCAGCGCCGCACCGATTCCCGTTCCGATCGCCACCATCACCACGTTGCGGCCACCCGATGCCGCTCCGAAACGGTATTCCGCCCATGCGGCGGAGTTGGCGTCGTGTTCGAGCAGCACCGGTAGTCCGATGCGTTCGCTCATCTCGGTTGCGACCGGCGTGTCGACCCACGGCAGGTGCGGGGCGAACCGGACCGTCGTGCGGTCGGAATCGATGAAACCCGCCACCGCCAGACCGACGGCAGCGATGTCGTGTCGGCCGGCCAGTTCCTGCACGGCGCGGTCGAGACCACGCTCGAGTGCACGAGCAGTGTGGGGCGTGGGTGCTGCGGTCGAGTCGAGCACCTGACCGTCCGCGTCGACAACCGAGGCGCGCAGGCTCGTGCCGCCCACGTCGATCCCGACCGTCAATCGCTGATGATGACGCTTCATTCGTTCATGCCTTCCTCGGCCGTCCCCCCACGGCGATGGTCACTCCTTGACCCGAACGGTAATCGGTACGAACGCCGGTCGACGAACGGACGGCGCAGAGGTGTCCTCCGACACGTCCGCGGCGGCGTCGACCCGGTCGGCAGCGGACGCGGTCGACTCGGTACCTGGCTCGCTGCTACCCCCAGCGGCGTGTTCGGTCCCCGGCGCGGTGTGGTCGATCAACAACTGGCGCAGCAGTGCGACGACGACGGCCCCTTCCGAGGCAACGAGTTCGACGAGATCGTGCCGTTCACCGCGCACCAACGCCGCGAGCGCACACACCGGGCACCAGCTGCAGCCCTGCTGATCGCGGTCCTGCTGAGTCTCGGCAACTCGGCGCAGGATGGGCTCGAGACGTGTCAGGACGGTGTCGGCCAACGCCAGCAGGTCCGCGCCCAACTCCGAATGCCCGGCCGTCACAGCGTCTCTCCGCTCACAGCTCTTCCGATCACAGCTCTTCCGGTCATGGCTCGGCCGCTCACAGCGGCCACACATCGGGGTCGGGTCGGAAACGCACCACCAGGAACGGGCCGTCGAGTTCCGCAGAATCGGCGATACACCGACGCAACACCGACGCCAACGTGACGCGTCGCCGCCTGCCGTCGGCACTCACTATCAAGTCGTCCTCCACTCGCCCCAGACCCAAGGTGGTCGAATCGACAACCGGCAGAAGCATTCTCATCGCGTACACGGATTCGAGTCCGCTCCCCGACTCGAGTTCGACCGACGGTCGACCGGCCGGGCTCGACGCACGTCGTTCGAGGGAGTGCGGTGCCAGGTGCTCGGCCACATCCTGCAAGGGGCCCAACCCTACCGGTTCCACTTCACAGTGCTCCACCTCCACGATCGGAACCGAGCCGACGCGTCGTCGGAGTTCGGCCACGGCGTCGAGCTGCGCGGCCCGCCATCGCTCGAACCAGAACACCGCAGGATGAGCTCCGACCAGACCGATCGACGAGGAATTGAGGGCCGGGAGCATCCGGTTCACCAGCAGTCGGTCGACGCGAACGCCGAACAGAGCCGCTGCGGAGAGCGTGCGTTCGGCGTCGACGATGGACAGGTGCTCGGGGGTCAGGACCACGGTTGCCCCGGTCCGGTCGGGATCGGTGATCAGCGCCCGGACCGATTCGATCTGTCCGAGGATCCGCTCGATCATGGCCACCACGAGCGTGAGCCGCACGTCGGTTCCGGTGCCGGCGACCATGCGATCGTGGCGCGGCCACACGCGCTCGAAATAGGACGAGACGGTGCCGGGCAGCTGCAGTGTTCGCAGCGCATCCCCCGATGCCGGAAGATCGACTATCACTGTGTCCCAACGACCTTCGTCGACGAGCCGGGACACCTCGTGCAATCCCAACAGCTCCTCGATACCCGGGAACCCCATCAGCTCCTCCGGCTCGATCGCGCCGAAACTCACGCCGTGTTCGTGGCCTGCCGAGGCCACCGACAGCATCGATCCCAGACCGCGGTACCGCTCTTCGAGCAGCCGCGAGGTATCGATCTCGACGACGTCCAGGTTCGGAGCAACCGCTCCGATGCCCGAGTCCTCGTCGGTGTCACCGTCTGCGCCGAGGGCGTCGCGGATCGAGTGCGCCTGGTCGAGGGAGGCGATCAGCACCTCTTGGCCCGTGGCCGCGAGCGCAAGACCCGATGCAGACGCCAGGGTGGTCTTCCCCGCGCCACCTTTGCCGATGAACAGCGATACCGTGGTGCGGAGTTCGGGGCGAGCGTCGGTCAGCCTTCGACCCGCTTCTTCAATTCCTTGAGCGCAGTGTCGGTGATGACCTTCTCTGCTTTGCGCTTGAACAGGCCGATCATCGGAATGTTCAGATCGACAGTGAGCTCGTACGTCACGTCGGTGCCGTTACCGGTCTCACGCAGCGAGTACGACCCGTTCTGAGATTTCTGCATTTCGCCCGAGACGAGATTCCACGACACCGAATTGCCGTCCGCGGCCCAGTCGTACTCGAGTTCGTACGTGTCTTTCACCATTCCGGCGTCGAGCACGAACTTGACCCGCTTTCCCCGTCCGTCCGCACCGACTTCGAGGACCTCGACGGACTTCGCGGCGGACACCCACGTGGGATACGCGTCGAAATCGGCGATGACGTCCATGACCCGACTCGGTGGGGCTTCGACGACGATCGACCTCTGGGTTTTCTCCGCCATGACTACTGGTCCGCTTCCTCTCGGGTACTTCGATCCGCTTCGTTCGCTGCCTGCTGTGTAACCCGCGGCAGGCCTATCTCACACGATCGAACCGCCGACGCACAACGCGAACCGGCCGACCGTACCGCGCGGTTCATTCGGGAGCTGAACTCGACGCTACGTGGTGGGGTGCCTCGCCCGCTGACCTCCCGGCCTCGAGCTCCCGCTTCAGCTCGAAGGTCATGGCGCGGCCGGCCACCCGACGCGCATGCTGCTCGGTGGCCGACTCACTTGGTGAGGCCGGCTCGGCGTGCAGGAAGTAGTGGACGATCACGCCGTCGAGTACGGGCTCGAGCCACAGCTCCATCGTTCCGACGACGCCGCCGCGGACCGACCACCGAATGCCCTTCTCGCCGCGATCCTCGGTCACGGTCAGCGACAGGTCCGGCCACCACCGCCGCCACCGCTCCGGCGAGACGAACGCCTGCGCCACCGCCGCACCGGGCGCTGCCACGAATGTCTGATCCGCAACTTGAATACTGCTCATCGTCAGAGCTTCACATATCGGGTCCGAGACCAGGACCGCCGAGGCACATTCGGGACCGCGCACCCCGGGTCTAGAGTATCTGTGAAGCCGAGCTATCGACTTTCTCCAACCCGTTCGATCCGGAGGTAATCCCGTGCGCGAGTTCACTGTTTCCGCCGAGTACGACATCGCGGACACCGACTCGGCTGTCGACAGCGTCTTCGCCCGCGCTCGGACGTCGCCGGATGCCGTGGTGTTCCGTCGGCTCGACGACGGCCGATGGACCGATGTCGGTGCCGCAGAATTCGAGCGACTGGTCGTCGACGTGGCCAGGGGCCTCGTCGCGGCAGGTATCGAGCAGGGCGATCGCGTCGCGCTCATGTCGTCCACGCGATTCGAGTGGTCGGTCATCGACTACGCGATCTGGGCCGCGGGCGGAGTGACCGTGCCGATCTACGAGACGTCGTCGGCGGGCCAGGTCGAGTGGATTCTCGAAGACGCCGAGCCGGTTCTGTTGGTCCTCGAGAACGACGCGCACGTACGGGCGACGGAAGCCGTCGTAGCTGCGGCGCCGTCGGTACGTCGAACGTTCGTGATCGACAACGCTTCCGGCACGGGCGCAGTGCAGGCTCTGATCGACAACGGCGCGGACGTCTCCGAAGACGTTGTGCACGAACGAGTCTCGACACTTCGCTCGTCCGATCCGGCCACGTTGATCTACACCTCGGGCACTACCGGCCGCCCCAAAGGTGTGCAATTGACGCATGCGAACCTCCTTGCGGAATCTCGCGGCATTCGCCAGACGTCGTTGAAAGCTCTTCTGACACAGGGCCGCAGTACGTTGATGTTCCTTCCGATGGCGCACGTCCTCGCTCGCGCGGTGAGTATCGCGTCGTTCGATGCCGGAGTCACCCTCGGCCACACCAACGACATTCCCAACCTGGTCGCGACGTTCGGGACATTTCGACCGGACTTCATTCTGTCCGTGCCGCGCGTGTTCGAGAAGGTCTTCAACACTGCGAAGCAGAAGGCACACAGCGACGGCAAGGGCAAGATCTTCGATCTCGCGACCGAGTGCGCAGTGGCGTGGAGCCAGGCGCAGGATTCCGGTGGCCCGTCGATCGTGTTGCGCGCCAAGCATTTCGTGTTCGACAAGCTGGTCTACTCGAAGCTGCGGACCGCTCTCGGCGGCAAGTGCGAACTCGCCATCTCGGGCGGCGCACCACTGGGCGCGAGACTCGGCCACTTCTACCGCGGCATCGGCGTGACCATCTACGAGGGCTACGGCCTGACCGAAACCACTGCGGCGTTCGCGGTGAACACCATCGGATTCCAACGTGTGGGCAGCGTCGGACGCCCGCTACCCGGGAACACCGTCCGCATCGCCGGCGACGGTGAGATCCAACTACGCGGACCCGTTGTGTTCGACGGATATTGGCGAAACGAGAAGGCGACCGCGGAATCCCTCGACGACGGGTGGTTCCGCACCGGCGATCTCGGATCCGTCGACGAGGAGGGATACATCACGATCTCCGGCCGCAAGAAGGAACTGATCGTCACCGCCGGCGGCAAGAACGTCTCCCCCGCGGGCCTCGAAGATCACCTTCGTGCCGGAGCACTGATCAGTCAGGCCGTGGTGGTCGGTGACCAGAAGCCCTTCATCGGTGCCCTCATCACCCTCGATCCGGATGCGTTCGACAAGTGGAAGTCCGCACACGGCAAGGACTCCGACGCCACCGCAGCGGATCTGCAGGCCGACCCCGATCTCGTCGCCGAGATCGACGCCGCCGTCGCCGACGCCAACAAGTCGGTCTCGCACGCGGAATCCATCAAGAAGTACCGCCTGCTCCCCCACGACTTCTCGGAGGAGAGCGGCGAACTGACGCCGACGATGAAGCTCAAGCGCAATGTCATCACCAAGGCGTACGCCGATGAGATCGAGGCGATCTACGCGAGATGACACGCGTGGCTTGAGCCGTGGCGCGAGCGGACCGCCCGGTCAGATCAGCGACCGCAGTTTCTCCGTCAGCACGTCCCAGCGCCATTCCGCGTCGACCCATGCCCGACCGGCGTTGCCCATCTGCGTCGCCAGTGTTCGATCGGACAGGATCGTCACGATCGCGTCGGCGATGGACGACACCGAAGTCCCGTCGACGACGAGCCCGGTCTTGTTGTGCTGCACAGCTTCCGGAGCGCCTCCAGACATCCCGGCAACCACCGGAACGCCACAGGCCGACGCCTCGAGGTAGACGATTCCGAGCCCCTCGACGTCGAGGCCCGCGCCTCGGGTGCGGCTCGGCATCGCGAACACGTCGGCAATCGTGTGATGGGCAGCCAGTTCCGCCGACGGTACTGTCCCGGTGAACACCACGTGCTGCTCCATCCCGGTGGAGCGAACCAGTTCGCGCAACGTGTTCTCGTACGGACCGCCGCCGACGATCACCAGAACCGCCCCGTCCACCGCGCGCCGGATCTCCGGTAGCGCCCGGATCAGGAAGTCCTGGCCCTTGCGCGGCACCAGCCGCGACAGACACAGAACCGTCGGTCGGTCACCGAGGCCGTACCGAGCACGTAACTCCGTCCTCGCGGCATCGTCGGGCACGAAACGATCGGTGTCGACCCCCGGCGGCAGATGCTCGAGTGCCGCCGACGCCCCGAACGCCGAGCTGAATCGGCTCCGCGTGTACTTGCTCACGTAGGTCACCACATCGGTGTTCTCCCCGATGGTGCGCAGCGTCGCGCGACCACCGGGCACCATCGACCACCCCACCTCGTGGCCGTGTGTGCTCGCCACGATGCGATCCGCCCCGGCTTTGCGCAGGTGTGACGACATCACCGCCAACGGGGCCGCGGCACCGAACCACACCGAGTCGCACCCTCGGGTCTTCACGATGCGTGCTGCGCGGCGAGCAACCAACGGAGTCGGCAGCATCAACGTGGTCGGATGCCTGATGACCTCGAAGGGTTGTTTCGCATCGAACTTCACGTGCGAATCACCACGCCACCGCGGCGCGTAGACCACGAGCTCGTCGGCGGGCAACTGCGAGGCGAAGCTGTGCAAGTAGGACTGGATTCCGCCCGGCCGGGGCGGAAAGTCGTTCGTCACCAGAAGAGTACGACGCATGACGACAACCGTAGCGCTCCCGATCGGACAGCTCGTGTCGACGACGCGCACGTCCGCATCAGCGTGACCGAGCGGCCACCCAGTTGCCCCACTCCACGACGAACCGGGTTCGGCTCAGACTCAGGACCGAGGTGATCGCTGCGTCGACGACTCCGTCCGACCCGGGTCCGGACGCCAGCGCCTCGTAGAACCTGCGCAACGTGGACTCGCCGTACCGGTCGGCCACGAACGCGAAGACCGACCAGGCGGACTCGTAGGCCACGTTGGAGCGGGTGCCGCCTGCACCGAAATCCTCGTCTTTCGGTAACACGGTCGGCGGGCCACCGGCAGCCACGATCGATGCCAGAGTAGGTGCCAGCTGCCGGAAGTCGGCACCGGAACTGCGATACCCGGAGTAGTCGGCGAAACCCTCCGCTACCCACAACGCGGTGCCTTCCGCCGTCTTCGCCCGCGCCGCCACATGCGTCAACTCGTGCCGAAGCACCGAACGAAGAGTGAACGGAGTCAGCCGCGACGCGGCATCGGGGCCGAACACCACGCGCTGACCCGTCGGACGCGACCCGCCGGCCACGGCGTCGGACACGGTCACTGCGGCCACGTCCGTCGACGGCGAGGACCCCGTCGATTCGTCGAACTCCTCGGCCGTCGAACTGACGAACACCAGTCCGTTCCGGGCCCAGTCGGCTCCCCAGAAGTCGGTGACCGCAGCGGTCGCCGCGGGCAGCTCGGCGGCCACATCTGCCACGAACTGCTCACGGTCGGGATGTCCCAACACCACCGACGTGCCGGATGCAGTGGCGACCGAGCGCACCGTCACGGGCCCGAAATCCCACGGCCCGCGCCAGGTGTGGCGACGGTAGGTCGGCAAGTCGGCGTCGTCGACCAGTCGCCACTGGCCGTCGCGTTCGGCGACCACCAGCGAAACCGGCCGGCGGGTCGGCGAGGCATCCGGGCCCTGCACGGCATACCGCAGGTACACCGGTGGAGCCCACACATCGGTGGCATCCAGCTGCTCGGCAATCGACGACGGCACGGGGGTCTCGGGTTCGTCACCGATCTCGTAGTCGAAGTCCGAGAAAGGAACCGTCGGAACGACAGTCGCCCGGCGAACCTGCGCATCCACGAACGTCGGATCCGCGAGGGGGTCGAGCAACCCACGCAGCGCCGATTCGTCGCCGGAACGGAGGGCAGCCGCCCAGCGCTCGAGCAGCTCGGTCACTTCGGCGCGGCGCTGCTCGTCGTAGGTCGGCGGATTCTGGGAGGCCGACGGATCGGACGAAGTCGATGCGCTCGATGTCGCCGCTCCCGATGCAGGACCGTCGTGACGATGAACCAACAGCAGCGTCGACGCCACTGCCAGAACGATCAGGACTGCCGCCCATCGCGCCCGCCCCGACGCGGCGAGAGCGTGGACAACGGACGGCCGTTCCGTACCGCTCATTCAGGCGTCAGTCGTCGTTCGCGGCACAGTCAGTATCGACGGGCCCCGTAGAACGGGAACGACGCCATCGACTGGACCTTCACCGGAACCCCGAAGGTGGAGGCATGCAGAACGTTGCCGTTACCGGCGTAGATACCGACGTGTGATGCGTCCGGGTAGAACAGAACGACGTCTCCCGGCTGCAGATCCTTCTGATCGACGGGAGTTCCGCCGGCAGCCTGAGCCTGACTCGACCGCGGCAACGTCTTTCCGACCTGCTTGTAGGCCCAGACGACCAACCCGGAGCAGTCGAAACCGTCGGGGCCGGTCGCTCCCCAGACGTACGGCTTGCCGATCTGTGTGAGACCGGCTTGCAATGCGCTGGAACCGGAGCCCGGCGTCAGGTTCTTCAGAATCGTGGAGGGGTCGAAACCTTCCGGAAGCGCCGATCCCGCGAGTGCCAGCTGCTCGGACGAGGAAAGCGCGCTGTACGCGGCCATGACTTCGGCGATCTGGCCCTGAAGTTCACTCTGCTTCGCCTGCAGATCGTCGCTGACCGCTTTGGCCTGCTCGGCGGCGACTCTGGCCTGTTCTGCGGCGGTCGCGGCGGCCTGCTCTGCCTCGGATGCATCCGCGCTGGCCTGCTGGAACTGAGCTACCTGACCGGCTGTCTCGGCGGAGATGACATCGAGGGCCGACATTTGGTCGAGCAACTGTTGCGGCGAGTCGCTGACCATGACCGCGAACAACCGGTTGGTGCGAGCGCCCTGGTAGTTGACATTGGCCACCTTGTCCATGGCGGGTTTGAGCTGCGCCAGCTGCGACTGGGCGGCGTCGAGGGCCGCCCGACTGGCATCGACGGCAGTCTGCGCATCGAGCTGCTCGCGAGCCCGAGCGTCGAGATCGATCTGCGCGTTGTGCAGCGACTCGTTGGTCTGTTCCGACTCCCTGGACAGCTCCGCCAGCTTCGCCTGCGCGTCGGAAGCCGAGCCGAAGCCCGGATCGGCGGTCGCCGTCGTGATCGGCACCACCATGATGCACGCGGCCGCAACGGCTGTGGTCACCGAGCTACCTACTAGCCGTAGAACTCGGGTGGTTCTCGATATCGCCACGGAAAGCGACTCTCCGTCCTGACATATGCCATTCCAGCTGGAGTGGCGGTTGGAAAAAGTGACCGGAACCGAACGATACCCATGCTCAGCTGGGCGCGGACGTGAACACGGTCCGAAATCGACGCAGTCTGCACGTGACAGATCACAAACCAAACGTCGGAGAGGTCTCGATCAGATTACGAACTGGACGCTCTGCTGTCCACCGATCCGGCGTGTCGCCCGGAAACCGTCCCTGGAAACGACAACAGGGCCGAACCGTCGAAACGGATCGGCCCTGTCGGTCGGTACACAACTCCGGTCGGAGCGCTCGGCTCAGTAGCGTCGAGCGCCGTCGAACGGCATGGAGTCCACGGGAGCAACCTTGACCGGCACGCCGGACGTGGATGCGTGCACGACGTTGCCGTCGCCGATGTACATACCCGAGTGCGAGCCGCCGTAGAACGAGACGACGTCGCCGGGCATCAGGCTGTCACGCGAGACCGGGGTGCCCGCAGCTGCCTGGTCGTAGCTCGTACGGGGCAGGCTGACGCCGGCCTGCTTGTAGGCCCACTGGATCAGGCCCGAGCAGTCGAACGAATCCGGACCCGATGCGCCGTACACGTACGGAGCGCCGATCTTGGACTCCGCCGCCTGGACGGCCTTGGCAGCCGGGGTGACCTGCGGGGCAAGGGGCGCACCCGGAGCGGGCATGCCCGGAATGTTGAGGGGAGGGAGACCCGGGATGTCAGGAATCTCGAAGGTTCCGACGCCGGGGATGGTGACTGGGGCCGCCATTGCCGGTGCAGCGGGGAGAATCACCACGCCTGCCGTGAGCGCTCCGGCTACGAGAGCTCGCCGCAATGTTCGGTTGGAAAGTTGTGACGCCACGAAAGATGGTGCTCCGTTTCTTCCACTCGTCCGCCGACCGAGTTAGCTGACGGGTTCGGGCTGGGAAGAGCAGCCCTACCCACCGGCCACCATCGGTGACTCGGCGGGATTCACCCCAGTAAATATCGGGTTCCCGGTAAGAACACTCTCGCGAGTGATCGATTAGGCGGTGACTTGCGACGCCACTCCGGTTTGGACTGGCAAGACTCCGCAAGGTCTCAGGAAGGTTACGAAATGGCATACCCCTGTGTCGACCCCAACGCGCCGAACGGACCGAATTCGGCCGTGTTCTCGCTACCCGGCGCGTTGATCGCCCGGTGTGTCACGAGTCGATAACAGGGGAACATCCGCGGTGCCGTCGTCGTTCACGACGAGCTTGAGTGCGGGCACCATACCGACCTCGGCAAGCACCCCCATGGCACCGAGTTCTTCCTGCTCGAGGGTGATACGAGACGGTGAACCGACCCATTGTCCATCCGATCTCGCGGGCATCCCGGGAGCCCCCAGAAGCACCGTCACAACGCAGTCGGCGCAGGCGATGTCACGAACCAGGCAGTCACTGCAGTCGATGATCATTGTGATCCTTGTCTCTTTGTCGCGTCGGACGGTGTAATCGGCCGATCGAACGAAAGGTAGCGCCAGCCACCGACAGGTTCCGCGACTCGACAATCGGCACCGACCGACACGATGCCCTCCGACGCCGTGTTCGGCGTTCTTGTCGGAGGTCGGCCCTAACGTCGTCGCAGTGAGCCTGCCGATCCAGCTGACGTTCGACGAACTCGACACCCCGCTTCACGCCACCACGTTCGTCGTCGTCGACCTCGAAACCACTGGTGGCAGCGCTGACACGGAGGCGATCACCGAAATCGGGGCAGTCAAGGTCAGAGGCGGCGAGATCATCGGCGAATTCGCTACCCTCGTCGACCCGGGCAGATCGATCCCGCCCTACATCGTCGAGTTGACCGGCATCACGACGGCGATGCTTATCGGGGCTCCCCGCATCGAACGCGTTCTCCCCGGCTTTCTCGAGTTCGCTCGCGGATCGGTACTGGTGGCACACAACGCCGGGTTCGACACGGGATTTCTCAAGGCCGCAGCGAGTCGACTCGACATCGCCTGGCCCCGCTTCCAGGTGCTCTGCACGGTCAAACTCGCCCGGCGAGTGCTCACGCGCGACGAGGCACCCTCGGTGAAACTGTCCGCCCTGTCGACGTTGTTCAGATCCAGCACTCGGCCGACTCACCGAGCATTGGACGACGCGCGTGCCACGGTGGACGTGTTGCACGGCCTGATCGAACGAGTGGGCAACCAGGGCGTACACAGTTACGCGGAACTGGTCGACTACCTCCCTGCGGTGTCGGCGGGGCAACGAGCCAAACGCGGCCTGGCCGCACACCTGCCCGATACACCCGGCGTCTACCTCTTCCGAGGACCGTCGGACGAGGTCCTGTACGTAGGCACCTCGAACAACCTCAAGCGTCGGGTGCGCAACTACTTCACCGGTTCCGAGACACGTGGGCGAATGAAGGAGATGGTCTCGCTCGCCACTCGCGTGGACCACGTCGAATGTGCGCACGCACTCGAGGCAGGAGTCCGCGAATTACGGCTGCTCTCGGCTCACGTCCCGCCTTACAACCGCCGATCGAAGTTTCCCCGCAAAGGGTGGTGGGTCACCCTCACCGACGAAGCGTTTCCGCGTCTGTCGATCGTGCGCACTCCCGCACCCAACAGCCTCGGACCGTTCGCTGTTCGGGCGGACGCGGCGGAGGCCTCCGCCCTCGTCGCGGAATTCTGTCGACTTCGTACATGCACCCGCCGGTTGAGCCGCGCGGTTCGACACGGTGACGAGTGCACCGCGACGGACGTCGGTGGCTGCCCAGCGGCGTTCTCCGGGCCTCTGACGGCCGAGGAGTACTCGGGTGCCCCGGCGAAATTTCTGGCGTTCGTGTGTGGACACGACGACGAGCTGCTGTTCGCGATGCGACGCCGCGTCGCCGAACTCGCGGACCGTGAACTGTTCGAGACAGCCGCGCGTCTCCGCGATCGAATCGCGGTGACGGTGAACGTGCTCCGCAGGATGCACCGGGCGGCCGCCGTTGCGGCCATCGCCGAGCTCGTGGCGGCCAGGCGGACAGCCGACGGCGGTTGGGAGCTGATGGTGGTGCGCTTCGGCCGCTTGGCCGGGGCGGCCGTCGCGCCGAGAGGGGTGCACCCGATGCCCGTCGTCGATGCGATCACGGCGTCGGCCGAGACGGTGATGCCCGATGCGACGCCACTTCGCGGTGCGCCGCCGGAAGAGGTGGGCCTGATCGCGTCGTGGCTCCACACGGACGGAGTGCGCATCGTTCGCACCAGCAGTGGCTACTGCAGCCCTGCTCGGTCTGCGGGTTCGTGGGAGGAGTGGTGTCGAACGGCCCGAGAAGCAACGCGGCAGGAGTGGAGCCCGCGGAACGACCGATGAGGCAGGAGTGGAGCCCGCGGAACGACCGATGAAGCGAGAGTGGAGTCGGCCGAGCAACTAGTGTTGTCTCGGTTGGGTCGAGCTCGCGTCATGTGTGAGCCCGGAGATGCGTGAGGAGCACAGATGATCAATGCCATCGTCTTGATCGACGCCGAGGCCGATCTGATTCCGGAGACGGCGCAGGCCGTTGCCGATGTGGACGGTGTGTCGGAGGTGTACTCGTGCGCCGGCGACGTCGATCTGATTGCCATCGTCAAGGTGCGTGATCATGCGTCGATAGCCGAGGTCATCACCAAGCACATCAATCGTGTTCGTGGTGTTCGCAGTACGACGACTCACATTGCGTTTCAGTCGTATTCGAGTGCCGACGTCGATGCAGGATTCTCGATCGGCGAGTAGTTCGGTGTGATTCAGTCGGCCAGCGCGGTGGTGCAGCGTGCCCAGTCGGCAAGCAGGCGGGCCGCGGAACCGTTGTCGACAACCGTTGCCGCAGTTGCCAATCCGGCTTCGATTTGCTCGTGCAGGTTTCCCGAGACTCCTCGATGCGCGGCCATGGCCGCGGCGGCGTTGAGTAGCACGGCGTCACGGACGGGTCCGTGTTCGCCTGCGAACACGCGATGTGCCACTGCTGCATTGTATTTCGCGTCACCGCCTCGGAGGGCCTCGATGGGTGCCCGAGCGATTCCGTAATCGACCGGGTCGATCGAGTCGACGGTGACGGTGCCGTCGGACACCACGTGCACGGTGGTCGTGGTGGACAGGGTGATTTCGTCGAGCCCGTCGTCACCACGGACGACGAGAACCGAACTACCGCGTCGAGCGAACACGCCGGCGACGACGGGCACCAGATTCTCGAATGCGCAGCCGATCAGTCCGGCGCGTGGGCGGCCCGGGTTGGTCAAGGGGCCCAGCACATTGAAGATCGTCGGAATGCCGATCTCCTTGCGCGCCGGACCGGAGAACCGAAGTGCGGGGTGGTGGATCGGCGCGAAGCAGAACCCGATCCCAACCTGCTCGACGCTCGACGCCACCCCGGCGGGCCCCAGGGTGACCCGCACGCCCAGCGCCTCGAGCACATCGGTCGTACCACTCTTGGACGACGCTGCACGGTTACCGTGTTTGACGACGCGTATTCCGCTGGCAGCGACGACGATCGCGGCCATCGTGGAGATGTTCACCGTGTCCGCACCGTCGCCGCCGGTTCCGACGACGTCCACCGCGTCACGGTCGGTCTCGACCAGAAATGCGTGCGAGAGCATGGAGTCGGCGAGACCCTCCAGTTCCGCGGGAGTGGGGCCTTTCATCTTCAGTGCCACCCCGAAGGCAGCGATCTGAGCGGCTGTGGCGTTGTCGGACATGATCTCGTCCATCACCCAGCCGGTATCGGCGCTCGACAGGTCGGCGTGCGTGGTCAACGCTCCGAGGATTCGACGCCACGTTCGCGGCTGCTCGTCACTGGTCCCTGCGGTCATGGTGGATGTGCCGTGCCCTTCTGCTGTCGATGCGCGCGGTGCGGTGGAAGCTTAGTCAGACGTGTCGGCGGGTGAGGCGGGCTGCAGCGCATCCCACCCCAGTACCGCTCCCCCACGCCGTTGCGCGAGACCCGCCATGCGAGACCTCTCCTGCGAACAGTGCAACGCGTCGAGCACCTGTACCCGCTGCAGAACCAGAGCGACACCGTCATCGACTTGCGGCCGATACCCGGTGCCGTCCGGTAGTTCGACCTGCGGACCGACCTCGTACGCATCCTGCGCCGCGACGGCTGCCGCATCGTCGACTTCGTGCGCGGGCAGCACGAGGTGATGCCGCAACAGCACCTCGGAGGACTCGATCCACGTGGGTTCTGTGTTCGCCGCCTCGTCGAGAACGGCGGAGCACGCCCGCGCGTCGTCGAAGCAGCTCGCCACTACCACCAGATCTTCGCGCGTGGGGTCCAGACGTTCCGCGGTCGACCGCGAGAACAACCGCCGAAACCACCCACCTGCACTGCTCTTTGCCATGAGGCCAGCCTTGCACGACTGGACCCTACCGGCCCGTACAGGCCCTTCCACCAGCGCGGGAACAAGGGCGCGCTCAAAATCGTTCCTCCGCGACGCGCCAAGACCGGACCCGGATATGCCTTCCGTACTACGACGGGTCATACTTCTTTCTGTGACGAGCGCTGTAGGGACTCAAGGATCGGCAATCACCCAACGCGTGCACTCGCTGAACCGTCCCAATATGGTCAGCGTCGGCACGATCGTGTGGCTGTCGAGTGAACTCATGTTCTTCGCCGGGCTGTTTGCGATGTACTTCGTCGCACGCGCGCAGGCGAATGGAAACTGGCCGCCGGAGCCGACCGAGCTGAACCTCGGGCTGGCTGTTCCGGTGACGGCCGTGCTGATCGCTTCTTCGTTCACCTGCCAGCTGGGCGTGTTCGCTGCCGAGCGTGGCGACGTGTTCGGGCTTCGTCGGTGGTACATCGTCACCCTGGCAATGGGCGCGTTCTTCGTCGCCGGTCAGGGATACGAGTACTACCACCTGGTCCACGAGGGCACGACGCTCTCGAGCAGCGTGTACGGCTCGGTCTTCTACATCACGACCGGCTTCCACGGTTTGCACGTGATCGGCGGACTCATCGCCTTCGTCTTCCTGATCACCAGAACCCTGGTCAGCAAGTTCACGCCCGCGCAGGCCACCGCCGCCATCGTCGTTTCGTATTACTGGCACTTCGTCGACATCGTCTGGATTGCCCTCTTCGCGACGATCTACTTCATCCGCTAGTGACAGTCAGCAAGCCACAGATATCGAGCGAACGGATTCAGCCCCCGACGTTCGGCCCGTCCCGACACGACAAGGGATAGAAGATGAGTACATCTCCCCCAGCAGCAACCGACGACACTTCGGCCTCGAAGGCGCGACGCAAGCGTAAGACGCGTCGACGCGTCACCGGTGCACTCGTTCTGATGATGGGCCTTCTGAGCGCGGGTTTCCTCGCGTCGGCCCTGACGCCTACACCCCAGGTTGCAACAGCCGATACCGATTCCGCGGCGCTGATCCGCGAAGGCAAGCAGCTCTACGACACGTCGTGCGTGACGTGCCACGGTGCCAATTTGCAGGGTGTTCAGGATCGCGGACCGAGCCTCATCGGTGTCGGTGAAGCTGCCGTCTACTTCCAGGTGTCGAGTGGCCGTATGCCGGCTGTTCGCAACGAGGCACAGGCACTGCGCAAGCCGCCGAAGTTCGACGACAAGCAGATCGACGCGCTCGGTGCTTACATCCAGGCCAACGGCGGCGGCCCGACGGTCATTCTCGACGAGAACGGTGAGGTGGCGCAGGAGTCGCTTCGCGGCGACGACATCGCCCGAGGCAGCGAGCTGTTCCGCTTGAACTGCGCGTCCTGCCACAACTTCACCGGCCAGGGCGGCGCACTGTCGTCGGGCAAGTTCGCGCCGGACCTCGGGCCTGCCAACGAGCAGGAGATCTACACCGCGATGGTCACCGGTCCGCAGAACATGCCCAAGTTCTCCGACCGTCAGCTGACGATCGAGGAGAAGTCGGACATCATCGCCTACGTCAAGTCGGCCCAGGAAACCAAGGCTGCAGGCGGCTGGGGTCTCGGTGGCTTCGGTCCCGGTACCGAGATGATCGCCCTGTGGGTTGTCGGAATCGCCGCTGTCGTCGGCGCAACATTGTGGATCGGAGCTAGATCATGAGCGACGGCGATTCCGGCCGTAAGGACGCCGACAACACCGACGGCACCAATGCCGAGGGTGTGAATCCCGACAAGAAGTACACCGACGAGGAGTTGGCAGCGCTCAGCCGGGACGAGTTGGTCGAACTCGGCACCAATCTCGACGGTGTGGATGTCGCATTCCGTCGCAATCGCTGGGCTGTGGAAGGTACTCGCGCCGAGAAGCGCGCAGAGCGCAGCGTGGCGATCTGGTTTGCCATCGCCGGCCTGTCGGCAGTCGCGTTCATCGGCGTCTACCTCTTCTGGCCTTGGCAGTACGCAGGCATCGGTGACGACAACTACAACCTGTACTCGCTGTACACGCCGCTGATCGGCGGAACGATGGGTCTCGCGATCCTCGCCGTCGGCGTCGGTGCCGTGCAGTTCACCAAGAAGTTCATCCCCGAAGAGGTCTCCATCCAGGACCGCCACGACGGAAGTTCGTCGGAAACGGACCGCAAGACGCTGGTCGCCGAGCTGGGCGATTCGCTCGACACGTCGACCATCGGACGACGCAAGGTCATCAAGCGTTCGCTTCTGTTCGGCGGCGGCGCTCTCGGCGTCATGGCACTGCTCCCCCTCGGCGGCCTCATCAAGAATCCGTGGGCCAAGGGCGAAGATTCTCCGTTGTGGGTATCCGGCTGGACGCCTCGCTACGATGGAGAGACGATCTACCTCCGACGAGACACCGGGCGACCGGAAGATGTTGTTCTCGTACGGCCCGAGGACTTGGACGCTGGTGCCATGGAAACTGTCTTCCCGTTCCGCGAGGCGGACCGCGAGAGCGAGCACGACCTGCTCATGTCACTCCGCGGTATCCGTAACGCGGTCATGCTCATCCGTTTGCGTCCCGACGACGCAAGCACGGTCATCAAGCGCAAGGGCCAGGAGAGCTACAACTACGGCGATTACTACGCCTACTCCAAGATCTGCACGCACCTGGGTTGCCCGACATCGTTGTTCGAGCAGCAGACCAACCGCATTCTCTGCCCTTGCCATCAGTCGCAGTTCAACGCGCTCGAGTACGGCAAGCCGATCTTCGGACCGGCTGCGCGCGCGCTGCCTCAGCTTCCCATCACAGTCAACGAGGAGGGTTACCTAGTGGCACAGCACGACTTCCACGAAGCACTGGGTCCCGCCTTCTGGGAACGTCGACCGGAGCGTGATTCATGAGTCCTTCACTGCAAACCCTCGCCGCCAAGCAGGCGGACGACGTAGACAGTCGTTACCACTTGGCACCAGGTTTGCGCCGCCAGATCAACAAGGTGTTCCCCACCCACTGGTCGTTCCTGCTCGGTGAGATCGCGCTGTACAGCTTCGTGATCCTGCTGATCTCCGGCGTCTTCCTCACCCTGTTCTTCGATCCTTCGCTCAGCGAGGTCGTCTACCAGGGCGCGTACACCCCGCTGAACGGCGTGACCATGTCACGTGCCTACGCGACAGCACTCGACATCTCGTTCGAGGTGCGCGGCGGTCTGTTCATGCGCCAGATCCACCACTGGGCAGCACTGATGTTCGCCGCGTCGATCATCGTGCACATGATGCGCATCTTCTTCACCGGTGCGTTCCGTCGTCCCCGTGAGGCCAACTGGGTCATCGGCTGCCTGCTGCTGATCCTGGCGATGTTCGAGGGCTTCTTCGGATACTCGCTCCCCGACGATCTGCTCTCGGGCACCGGCCTCCGCGCCGCGTTCTCCGGAATCACGATGAGCATCCCGATCGTCGGCACCTGGATGCACTGGTTGATCTTCGACGGGGACTTCCCCGGCACGATCATCATTCCTCGCCTGTACGTGGCGCACGTGCTGCTGCTACCGGCCATCATCCTGGCGCTGATCGCAGCTCACCTGGCTTTGGTCTGGTACCAGAAGCACACGCAGTTCCCCGGACCCGGTCGTACGGAAACCAACGTCGTCGGCGTTCGTATCCTCCCGGTCTTCGCCGTCAAGTCCGGCGCGTTCTTCGCCGTGACGTTCGGCGTGATCGCCGCCATGGGCGGACTGCTGCAGATCAACCCGATCTGGGCGCTCGGTCCGTACAACCCGTCTCAGGTGTCCGCAGGTTCGCAGCCCGACTTCTACATGATGTGGACCGACGGCCTGGCGCGTCTGTGGCCGGCATGGGACATCTACATCGCTGGTCGCTACACGATTCCTGCAGTCTTCTGGGTGGCCGTGATCATGGGCCTCGTCTTCACCGTGATGATTGCCTACCCGTGGATCGAGAAGCGTCTCACCGGAGACAACGCACACCACAACCTGCTGCAGCGTCCCCGCGACGTGCCGGTCCGTACTGCAATCGGCGCAATGTCCATCGCCTTCTACGTCGTTCTGACGCTTTCGTGCGTCAACGACCTGATCGCGTACAAGTTCGACATCTCGCTCAATGCGATGACGTGGATCGGTCGAATCGGAGTGCTCATTGCTCCGCCGATCGCATACTTCGTCGCGTACCGGTTCTGCATCGGCCTACAGCGCAGCGACCGGGCAGTTCTCGAGCACGGCATCGAAACCGGAATCATCAAGCGACTCCCGCACGGCCAGTACGTGGAAATCCACCAGCCGCTCGGACCGGTCGACGATCACGGTCACCCGATCCCGCTCGATTACCAGGGTGCAGCGGTCCCCAAGAAGATGAACAAGCTCGGTTCTGCCGGCAAGCCCGGCTCGGGTTCACTGTTCACCCCGGACCCCGTTGCGCAGAGCAAGGCCCTCGAGGATGCACTCCACAAGGGCGAGCACGAGCAGCTGGCAATGCTTCGCAACTACCAGGCGGGCATTCTGGGCAATGGCCACTCGAACGGCAACGGTCACGCCAACGGCAACGGCCATACGAACGGCAACGGTCACGCCAACGGCAACGGTCATTCCAATGGCCACGCCAACGGCAACGGCCATGCCAACGGGCACGAAGACACCTCGATTTCTTCGGGTCGTCAGGACAGCGATCGCGATCACTGAGTCCTGACAACGCATTCCGCTGAAGGGCGGCACCGGCAACGGTGCCGCCCTTCTTCGTGTGGTGGCGGTGCTACCCGCTCGACACATGTCCGGAGACGATCCGGCTGGATCTCCATCGGTCCGCGGGAGTCCTGTGAACGGAGGCCGCAACTCTCACAGGCTCCACTCCCCTTCCCCGCCCGAGGACTGCCGATTCAGAGCGCGGTAATGCTCGAGTCGGAGTCGGCACTCACCTGCCGGTAGCCTGCAGACCCATCGGTGACGAGCATCGGCCCGGTCGGCCTCGACCGGTATTAGTATCGGTGTATGGTCCGTATCCCACTCAGTCCCGGTGAACTCGCGCGTGGTGCTCGCTTGGGCACAGCTTTGCGCCGTTTCCGGGGTAGCCGGACCATGACCGAGGTTTCCGACGCCGCCGGCATCTCCGTCGAAACGCTCAGAAAAATCGAGACCGGGCGTATCGCAACCCCGGCATTCTTTACCGTCGCCGCACTGTGCACTGCGTTGGAGATCTCACTCGATGCACTGCTCGAATCCACGACGGATGTGTCGTCGACCCTGCGGGAGGCAGACGCGTCCTGACTGGTTCGGATCCGCGCCGTGGTCTTCCGGGACGTTCATGCGTTCCAGTCCATGACGAAAGACCGGGGTGCGGCCGGTCTCTGACCGACCCGCAGTAGGTAGGCGTGGTGCTTCTCAGTCGATCGGCGAGACCCTGATGAGGTTGCCGTCGGGGTCCGCGATCACGAAAGTGCGGCCGAAGACGGCGTCGTGTGGCTTCTGCACTACGGTAACTCCTTTCGCGACCCAATCGGTGAATATGTCGTCGACTGCTTCCGATGGGCCGGGCACCATGAGTCCAATCTCGCTCATGCGGGGTGTGCTCGGTACAGAGTGCTCGGCGTAGCCCGTCCACAACGCGAGCAGTACACCGGGGGCAACGTCGAAAGCAACATAGTGGGGACTCGTGAAGGTCGGTTCGATCTCGAACAGGTCGCTGTAGAAGGCGGTGGCGGCCGGGGTCTCCCGGACGCCGATCAAGAACAGGTTCGGTGCAGGCATGGAGGGCTCCTGATCGAAGCACTCACACCAGCCGCAGCTCGCGAACGCATCGGTCAGCTCGCCACAGTTCTGGCCGAAAAGCACTCGACCCCCGCCGGCTGACCCGGTCGGAATGCCCCGGCACTCGAGCGATGTCCCCGGTGTGCACGTCCCAGCACAGAAAAGGGCCCCGACCGCTCTCGTGAACGATCGGGGCCCACTTCGGGTGTCTACAAATCAGTGGCGTTCGGCACCGATGTGGTACTCGAAGACCAATCCAGCGGCCGAGGCGATGACGCACACGACGCCCAGAGCGATCAACCAGGGCTGGAAGAAGGCAAAGCCCAGAGCGGTGATCGACGCCGCCACGGCCAGCACGAACGGCCAGAAGCTGCCGGGGCTGAAGAAGCCCAGGTCGCCTGCGCCGTCACTTACCTCGGCGTCGTCGAAGTCTTCGGGCCGAGTGTCGAGCCGTCGAGCTACGAATCGGAAGTACGTTCCGACGATCAGCGTCAGGCCGACCGACAGGAAGATCGCCGTTACGCCTGCCCACTCGACGCCGGTTCGGCTCAATCCTGTGAACAGCGCATACACGATGCCGACCAGGAGGAAGAAGACCGTGAGGATCTCGAAGATCTTCGCTTCGATTTTCATATCAGCATGCTTCCTTGGTCAGTTGCCTTCGGCGACGGTGGCGGTACGGACGGTGCGATCGGTCTCGAACGGCGAGGTGCTGGTTGCGAGCGGGCTCTCGCCGATGGCTTCGAGTGCCTGCGCGTTGGTCAGCGCTTCGCCACCCTCGGACAACGGCTTGCGCAGCTCGATGTACTGCTCGAACTTGTCCGGAGACACGGCGCGAACCTCGAAGTTCATCATCGAGTGGAAAGTGCCACACATCTCCGTGCATCGACCGACGAACGAACCTTCGCGCTCGATTTCGCTGATCTGGAACACGTTGTCGGAATGGTTCTCCTCAGGGTTGGGGAGAACGTCACGCTTGAACAAGAACTCCGGAACCCAGAAGCCGTGGATGACGTCCGAGGATGCCAGCACGAATTCGATGCGCTTTCCGGTGGGAAGGACGAGCACCGGAATCTCGGCGCTGGAACCGACCGTTTCGATCTTGTTGTAGTGCAGGTAGGACAGATCCTGGGGAATTGCACCGTGGATCGCGCCGGGCACGAACTCGCCGTCCTCGCTACCCTCGGCACCTTCACCGGGAGTTGCGGCGGCTTCCGCGGCGGCCTGCTCCTCTTCGTCGGTGCCCTCGTACTTGGCAGCACCGTCCTTGAGGTCGATGGTCCGGTATCCGAACTTCCAGTTCCACTGGTATGCGGTCACGTCGACCTGGACGTCGGGATCTGCCTGCTTCTCGTCGACGTAGTTCTGCACCACGACGGTGAAGTAGAAGAGCACGGCGATGATCACGAACGGAACCGCCGTGTAGAACAGCTCGAGCGGAACGTTGTACGCGGTCTGACGCGGGAACTCCGGGGAGCTCTTCTTCTTACGGTGGAAGAGCACCACCCAGAAGATCAAGACCCACACGACGATGCCCATGACCAGGGCGGCGATGACCGACCAGGTCCACAGGTCGCCGATGCGTCGTCCCTGCGGAGTGACGCCCGAGGCGAAACCGAAATTGAGTACGTTGTCACTGCTGATGGAACAGCCCGACAGCATCAACGCGGCTACACCGAGAAATGCTGTCAGCCCCGCTCGCCGAAGGATCCGACTATGCGCCACGTTCACGCCTTCCTGATTGCCCACCACTGAAGAATAAGGGCTTCCACATGGAGATGCCCGAGTACTACGCAGCGTAGACCAAAGCTGACGCGGAGCCACCCTTGGGTCGTTACCTAGGTTCGAGCGTGTCTGCGGCATACTCGGTTGCTGATCGACCGTCCCGCTGACGACACGCGGAGATCCGGCCCCCGGCATTGTCCCCAACTGCGAGAAGAGGTAGCAGACGCTGTGTGTGGACTGCTCGGAGTACTGACATCTCACGGAACGACCGCCGCCGGCGTCGAGCTGGTGAGCTCGGCGACTCACTGCATGCGCCATCGAGGCCCGGACGAGCCCGGTGGCACCTGGCACGACGACGACGTCGTATACGGCTTCAATCGACTCTCGTTCATCGACATCGAACACTCGCATCAGCCGATGCGGTGGGGACCTCCGGGTTCACCCGACCGGTACGCGTTGGTGTTCAACGGCGAGATCTACAACTACCTCGAGTTGCGTGCGGAGCTCGCGCGCGATCACGGTGCAGAATTCGCCACCGAAGGTGACAGCGAGTCGATCGTCGCGGCATTTCACTACTGGGGCGCTTCCGCCGTGCAACGTCTGCGAGGAATGTTCGCCTTTGCCATCTGGGACACCGAGACGCGCGAGCTGTTCATCGCGCGCGATCCCTTCGGCATCAAGCCGCTGTTCTACGCCACGGGCCCGGGTGGAACCGCGTTCGGCAGTGAGAAGAAAAGCGTTCTCGAACTGATGGAGCTGCTGGGCGTCGATCTCGACCTCGACCCGCGGGCCATCGAGCACTACACCGTGCTTCAGTACGTCCCCGAACCGGAGACGCTGCACGCGGGGATCAGGCGGCTCGAGTCGGGTTGCTACGCCACCCTCTCCCCCGGTACGCCGCCGAAGATCACCCGATACTTCACACCGACGTTCCCGGTGAAGCCCTTCGCTCCCGGCAGCGAGAAGGCTCGCTACCAGGAGATTGCCGAGGCGCTCGAAGATTCGGTCGCCAAGCACATGCGAGCCGACGTGACCGTCGGTTCCTTCCTCTCGGGCGGCATCGATTCCACGGCCATCGCGGCACTGGCGATTCGACACAATCCGAACTTGATCACCTTCACGACCGGCTTCGAGCGCGAGGGTTACTCCGAGGTCGACGTAGCAGCGGAGTCGGCAGCCGCGATAGGTGCTCGGCACATCGTGAAAGTGGTCGGACCGGAAGAGTTCGCGGCGTCCATTCCCGAGATCGTCTGGTACCTGGACGACCCGGTGGCCGATCCGGCGCTCGTACCGCTCTATTTCGTTGCCAAAGAAGCCCGCAAACACGTCAAGGTCGTGCTGTCCGGAGAGGGTGCGGACGAACTGTTCGGCGGCTACACCATCTACCGCGAGCCGCTGTCGTTGAAGCCGTTCGAGTCGCTGCCTGCGTTCCTGCGCCGAGCAGCCGGATCGTTGAGCGAGCGCATTCCCGAGGGCACGCGCGGCAAGAGCTTGCTGCACCGAGGATCGATGACCCTCGAGGAGCGCTACTACGGCAACGCACGCAGCTTCAACGACGCGCAGTTGCGATCGGTGCTGCGTGAGTTCCGTTCGGAGTGGACGCATCAGGACGTCACCGCGCCCATCTACGCGCAGTCGCAGGGGTGGGATCCCGTGGCTCGTATGCAGCATCTGGATCTGTTCACCTGGCTTCGCGGCGACATTCTGGTCAAGGCCGACAAGATCACCATGGCGAACTCGCTCGAGCTGCGCGTCCCGTTCCTCGATTCCGAGGTCTATCGCGTGGCAGAGAAGTTGCCGCTGGAGCAGAAGATCACCAAGAGCACTACCAAATACGCGCTGCGCCAGGCGCTGGAAGGCATCGTTCCCGGTCATGTGCTGCACCGCGCCAAGCTCGGTTTTCCGGTGCCACTGCGCCACTGGCTGCGCGGTACCGAACTCTTCGACTGGGCTCACCAGCAGATCGCCGAGTCACAGACCGATCACCTTTTGAACAAGGCAGCCATCGTCGCCATGCTCGACGACCATCGAGCAGGCAAATCGGATCACAGCCGTCGCCTGTGGACGCTGCTCATCTTCATGGTGTGGCACGGGATCTTCGTGGAGAAGCGCATCGTGCCGCAGATCGCCGAGCCGGAGTACCCGGTCAACATCTGACTGGTACACCCGTCTCCCCCGGGATCAATGTGGATTTCAGTCGCTCAGATTGCAACAAAGCCGCATTGATCCCGCTGAGGGGAGCCGATCTCAGGCGGGCAGCAACGCGCCGATCTCCTCGCCGGCTTCGGCACCGTACGCCGCGCTCAGGCGTTTGATCGCGTCGTCGCGGTTCAGACTCCATTCCTGCGTTCCGGTGGTCTCGAGGACCAGCACGGCAACCAGAGAACCGAGCTGAGCAGCTCGTTCGATGCTCGCTCCGGCGAGGTGGCCGGTGAGGAACCCGGCACGGAACCCGTCGCCCACTCCGGTGGGATCGACCTTGCTCGTCTCGGGCACGACACCGATGTGGGTGTGCTTCCCACCCTTTTCGACGATGTCCACGCCCCGCTTGCCCAGCGTGGTGACCCGCAGGTCCACCTTGTCCGCGATATCGGCGTCGGACATCCCGGTCTTCTGCTTGAGCAGTGCCCATTCGTATTCGTTGGTGAACAGGTAGGCCGCCCCGTCGATCAGGTCGGTGGCCTGTGCGGCGTCGAGTCGCGCGAGTTGCTGGGACGGGTCGGCGGCAAAGGGAACACCTGCTGCGCGGCACTGGTCCGTGTGGGCGGTCATCGCATCCGGATCGTTGGCCCCGATCAGCACGAGATCGAGCTTGTGCTGCGCGGCCAGCGCATCGATGGAGATGTCGCGGGCTTCGCTCATGGCACCGGGATAGAACGACGCGATCTGCGCCATGTCCTCGTCGGTGGTGCAGACGAAGCGTGCCGTGTGCGCGGTGGCAGACACGCTGACGCCACTGCAATCGACTCCGTGCTCTTCGAGCCAGGTCCGATACTCGGCGAAGTCCGGCCCCACGGCTCCGACGAGGAGCGGAGAGCCGCCGAGGACCCCGAGCGCGTAGGCGATGTTTCCGCCCACTCCCCCTTTACGGATGACCAGGTCGTCCACCAGGAAGCTCAGCGAAATGTTCGCGAGCTGATCGGCGACGATCTGCTCGGCGAACCGACCGGGGAATCGCATCAGATGGTCGGTTGCAATCGAGCCGGATACCGCGAGAGTCACGAAGAAGGGCCTTTCGGAGTGAAGTTCTGGATGATCGACGAGCAGACACGACTGTGACCGATACACGAATACGTGTATCGGTCACAGTCGAGAGCGAGTCAGCTCAGTTGAACGAGTCGCCGCACGCGCACGATCCGGTCGCGTTCGGGTTGTCGATCGTGAAGCCCTGCTTCTCGATCGTGTCCACGAAGTCGATGGATGCACCCTCCACGTAGGGAGCGCTCATCCGGTCGACTGCGAGGGTGACGCCGCCGAAGTCGACCGCGAGGTCGCCGTCGAGGCTTCGATCGTCGAAGAAGAGCTGATAGCGCAGTCCTGCACACCCACCGGGCTGTACAGCGATGCGCAGCGCGAGGTCGTCGCGGCCCTCTTGATCCAGCAACGCCTTGGCCTTGGCCGAAGCGGTCTCCGTCATGGTGACCTTGTGCGCCGTGGTTTCGGTCGTTGTGGTCTCATTCGAAACGGTCATGGGCTCTCCCTATCAGTCGTACCAGACCCGTGAACAAACTCAACCGTACTCCGGGTTGCTCTATTCCTTGCGCGCGCCGCCCCTGTTCGAGGGCCCGGCAACAGCACTCCCCGCCACGTGCGCGGCCAGCTTTTCGAGCTGATTGGCCGCATCGGTCATGGCCACCTCCACAGACCCGGCGAACTCGCTGATCGAGTGAGCGGCCGAGATACCGGCCGACGCCAAGTCGTCCTTGCTCAACGTCACCTGGCCGGCGAGCACCACGGTCTCGATTCCGGTGGCACCGCCTGCAGCGGCGATTCTGGTCACCAACTTGCCTCGCAGCGACTGCGAATCGAACTTTCCCTCCCCGGTCAACACCAGGTCGACGGAGTCCAGGAGTTCCCGCTGACCGGTTCGTTCCGCCACCACGGCAGCACCCGGCACCTGCCTGCCACCGACGGCGAACAGGGCCGCCCCCATCCCGCCCGCGGCACCCGCACCGGGACGGTCTGCCACGTCGTGGCCCGCAGCCGACAGAACGGCAGCCCAGTCGGCGTTCAGTTCTTCGAGTCGCTCGACCGTCTCGGTATCGGCACCCTTCTGCGGCCCGAACACCCGAGCAGCACCGGCATCGCCGAGCAGGGGGTTCTCCACGTCCGACGCGGCGACGAGGTCGATTCCCGAGAACCGTTCGATTGCCGACCCCAGCCCGCCGAGTGCGCGGATCATCGCTCGTCCGCCGTCGGTGCAACTGCTCCCGCCGAGTCCGACGACGATCGACGTGGCACCACTGTTCAACGCCTCGCTCAGCAGCTGGCCG
Organism: Rhodococcus sp. 05-2256-B1; assembly: GCF_002258465.1. Classification (NCBI taxonomy): domain Bacteria; kingdom Bacillati; phylum Actinomycetota; class Actinomycetes; order Mycobacteriales; family Nocardiaceae; genus Rhodococcus; species Rhodococcus sp. 05-2256-B1. The sequence continues at coordinate 154,326 of NZ_NOZA01000027.1, forward strand.
ACGCCGTAGCTGTTCGCCTTCAGCGCCGACTGCGGAGTCAGCGGACCGTCGACGAGGTGCAGCCCGCAGGCCTGAGCCGATTCGATGTACGCCACCGTGCCGTCGAGCAGCCAGCGGGCCTGCACCGGCGTCCCGAGCGGTCCGTCCACGTCGGCGACGTGGATTGTGCCGATACGCGAGGCCAGTACCTCGACGAACCCCGGTCCACCGTCGGATTGGGGTGCCAGTTCCAGCTCGTCACCGCTCCGGACGCCCGCCCATCCTCTGGCAATGGCGGCGGCTGCATCTGCGGCTGTCAGGGTGTCCCCGAAGGAGTCCGGCGCAATCATCACTCGCATTCTCGGAAGTGTAGGACCGCAGTGCCCGAACAGCATCCGGTGCTGCGCCGCTGACCTGGCCGGTGTTCGAGTGCCTCCGCTCATCCCATACTCTGGTTGCGTGAAGCTGCTACGCCGTGGAAACTCTGACAATTCGGACGGACAGGACTCGAACGAGCCCGAGTCGACTGTGTCCGCCGGCGAGGCGACCTCGCCGGTGTCTCTCGGCAAAGGCCGACCGACCCCCAAGCGCCGTGACGCCGAGGCCCGCCGCCGCGGGCCGGTCGCTCCGGCTCCCCTGACGAGCAAAGAGGCACGAGAGCGCCGCAAGGCGAACAAGGGCAGCAAGGAAGACCGTAAGGCTGCCTCGAACGAACGGCGTGCAGCAGCTGCGGAGCGTCGGGCGCGCATGCTCGCGGGCGACGACAAGTATCTGCTGCCTCGCGACAAGGGCCCGGTGCGTGCCTACGTTCGCGACATCGTCGATGCGCGGCGCAATCTGGTCGGCTTGTTCATGCCGCTCGCTCTCATTCTCATCTTTGCGCTGTTCCTGCAGCCGCAGGTACAGCAGTACGTCACTCTCGGCATGTTCGTGATGATGCTGTTCATGGTCGGCGAGGGCATCTACCTCGGCAAGATGATCAACAACCGCATTCGCGTCCGGTTCCCCGACACTCCCGACGGCGGCTTCAAAATCGGCTGGTACGCCTTCGTACGGGCGTCGCAGATTCGGAAGATGCGTGCCCCCAAGCCGCGAGTGAGCGCCGGCGAGGCCGTCTGACGTCGGTGGCCGTGCCGTCTCGAACGCTCGTCCTCGGCGGAGCCAGATCCGGTAAGTCCGCGCACGCAGAATCGTTGGTCACGACCCGCCCGGTCCGTTACGTCGCGACCGGACAGCGCGATGCGTCCGACGAAGACTGGGAGCAGCGCATCGAACTCCATCGTGCGTCGCGTCCGCCCGAGTGGACCACGGTCGAAACCGTCACCGGGCTGGCGGCGGTGGTGGCTCAGCCCTGGGGCGGCACCACGATGGTCGACGATCTGGGCACCTGGCTGACGGGAATGCTCGACGACGCAGCGGCCTGGGACCTGCCTCGCGGGACGATTGCTCCGGCCGTGGACGACTTGATCGCGGCGGTCTCGGACTGCAGGTCGACTCTCGTGATCGTCAGCCCCGAGGTCGGCATGTCCGTCGTTCCCGAGTCGCGTTCGGGTCGACTGTTCCGTGACGAGCTCGGTGTCCTCAATGCGCGTCTCGCGCACGTGTGTGACAGGGTTCTGCTGGTCGTCGCGGGCCTCGCGCTGACCCTCAAAGAACCACCGGCGGATTCCCTGACCGCGAAAGGCCCAGTGTGACAACTCCTGTGGACGAGATCCCGGCAGCCTCACCGTTTCGACCGGTGCCTTCGCCGTCCGATTCCGCGCGGTACGAAGCTGCCGAGCGGCAAGGTCGGTTGACCAAGCCGGCCGGTAGCCTCGGCCGTCTCGAGACGCTCGGCGAGTGGATCGCCGCCTGCCAAGACGTCAGTCCGCCGACGTCCTTCGAGCGCGTCCGTGTCGTCGTCTTCGCCGGCGACCACGGCGTCGCCGCTCATGGAGTGTCCGCCTACCCGCCCGAGGTCACGGCGCAGATGGTCGAGAACATTCGCGCGGGCGGTGCTGCGGTCAACGTCCTCGCGACCATCGCCGGGGCCACTGTTCGGGTGGTCGACATCGCTGTCGACGCCGACACCGATCCGTCGGTGTCGGCCTTCAAGATTCGGCGCTCGAGTGGTTCCATCGACCGCGAGGACGCACTGAGCGAGGACGAGGTGCGCGCCGCCGTCGCCGCCGGCGCTGCCATCGCGGACGAGGAGGTCGACGCTGGTGCGGACCTTCTCGTCGCAGGCGACATGGGCATCGGAAACACCACGCCCGCAACCGTATTGATCGCCACCCTCACCGATGCCGAACCGGTCGCTGCCGTCGGCCGCGGCACCGGAATCGACGACGCCGGGTGGATCAGGAAGACCGCTGCGATCCGGGACGCGATGCGGCGGGCTCGGCCGGTCGCCAAGAATCCCACCGACCTGCTGCGGGTGGCCGGTGGTGCCGACATCGCTGCCCTCGCCGGCTTCCTCGCGCAGGCGGCGCATCGGCGTACCCCGGTGATCCTGGACGGTCTCGTCGTCACAGCAGCAGCACTGGTGGCGGAGGACGGTGCGGCCGGTGCCAGCGCCTGGTGGGTCGCCGGGCATCGTTCGGCCGAGCCCGCCCATTCACTTGCCTTGCGGCACTTGCGACTCGAGCCGTTGGTGGAGCTGTCGATGCGACTCGGTGAAGGCTCCGGCGCGTTGACGGCCTTGCCGCTCGTTCGTGCGGGAGTCGACACGTTGAATTCGATGGCAACGTTCGCCGACGCCGGCGTCAGCACCGGCGACCCCGAAGTCCGCTGACCGTGAGGCTGCGGGCCGAGGGTCTGGTGCTCGCGTTCTCGTGGTTGACGGTGCTGCCCGTGCGTGGCCCGTCGCAGGTCGACAGGATCCGCGCCGGTCGCGCGATAGCGCACGCTCCCCTGGTCGGTCTCGTCCTCGGGTGCGTGTGTTCGGCACTGCTGTGGGCGACGACGGTTGCCGGGCTGTCGGCAATCCTGTGCGGCCTCATCGCCGTTGCCGCCGCCGCGCTGCTGACGCGCGGGATGCATATCGACGGGTTGGCCGACACCGCCGACGGGCTCGGCTGTTACGGCCCGCCCGAACGTGCGCGGGAGGTCATGAAGTCCGGTAGTGCCGGACCGTTCGGGGTGGCGGCCATCGCTTTGACGTCGGCGATTCAGGCCGCGAGTCTGGGTCAACTCGCGCAGGAGCGACTGTGGTGGGCTGTCGTCGTGGTCGCGGTGACTGCCCGGGTGGCGGCAGTCCTGGCCTGCCGCAAGGGAATCGACGCATCGACGTCGGGCGGCTTCGGCGCCCTCGTGGCCGGAACGCAGTCCAACGCCGTCCTGACGCTGTGGGTGATTGCGGCAGCAGCTGCGTCGGTCTTCGCGCAACCCGATCGACCCTGGCAAGGGCCGCTGGTCGTCGTCGCGGTCCTGACACTGTCGGTGTTTGCCGTTCGACACTGCGTCCGACGCTTCGGTGGCCTCTCGGGCGATGTTCTCGGTGCCGCAATCGAGACCACTACGGCGTCGGCCGCGGTGGGCCTGTTGATCGGCAGCTGATCAGCGGAGCTTGGTCATCCAGCCGTGGGTATCGGCGAAGGTGCCGCGCTGGATGCCGGTGAGGGTGTCTCGCAGTGCGAGCGTGATCTCACCGGGTTCTCCGCCTGCGATCTCGAAAGAACCGTCGGTGGATTTGACGCTGCCCACCGGGGTGATGACAGCTGCTGTGCCGCAAGCGAACACCTCGGTGATCTCGCCCGCTTCGGCACCCTTGCGCCACTCGTCGGTGGAGATCCGTCGTTCTTCGACGGGGATGCCGGAGTCCGTCGCCAAGGCCAACAGCGAGTCGCGCGTGATTCCGGGAAGCAGCGATCCGGACAGCGAGGGCGTCACCAACCGGGCGTCGGAACCCGAGCCGAAGACGAAGAACAGGTTCATGCCGCCCATCTCTTCGACGTAGCGGCGCTCGGTGGCGTCGAGCCAGACCACCTGATCGCAGCCCTCGTCGCTGGCCTGCGCCTGCGCGAGGAGGGAGGCGGCGTAGTTGCCTGCGAACTTCGCGGCACCGGTGCCGCCCGGTGCTGCGCGGACGTATTCGGTGGACAACCACACGCTCACCGGTTTGACGCCACGTGGGAAGTACGCGCCTGCGGGTGAGGCGATCAGCATGTAGCGATACGCGTCGGCGGGGCGCACGCCCAGACCGGCTTCGGTGGAGAACATGTAGGGCCGTAGATAGAGCGCGTCCTCGCCGCCCGCCGCCGGGACCCACTCGTGATCGAGCTCGAGCAGCTTCTCGATAGAGCCGATGAACAACTCGTCCGGCATCTCGGGCATGGCGAGCCGCTTGGCCGAGGTACGGAATCGTTCGGCGTTGGACTGCACCCGGAACGTGGACAGATCGCCGTTGGGCTGGCGGTAGACCTTCAGGCCCTCGAAGATCGCTTGGCCGTAATGCAGGACCATCGCCGCGGGGTCGAGCTCGATCGGACCGTACGGGGTGATCCTCGCATCGTGCCAGCCGCCGTCGCGGGTGTAGTCGATGCTGACCATGTGGTCGGTGAAGTGCTTTCCGAATCCGGGCGCAGCAAGTACCGCGTCACGCGCCGCGGAGGTTGCGGGCGAAGGATGCTGCACATACGTGAATTCGGAAACACCTGTCATGCCGGGAATCCTATCGTGGGGTTCGTGGCGGTCTCACGCGGTCACCTGGTCTTGGCGACGACGAACGGCGGTGCGACCACTTCGCAGCGCAGGGCGCGGCCTCGAACGTCGACCTCGACCTCCGAACCCACCGCGGGAGCGGCCTGCGCGTCGAGGAGTGCAAGGGCGATACCGACCTTGAGAGTGGGCGAGAAAGTGCCGGAGGTCGTCGTTCCGAGATCGCGTCCCGACGCGCGCACGGTGAGACCGGGGCGTAGAACGCCGCGATCGAGAGCTCTGAGCCCGCGCAGAATCCGTGCCGGACCGTCTGCCTTCTGGGCGGTCAATGCGTCCTTGCCCCAGAACGAGTCCTTGTTCCACCCGATCGCCCAGCCGCATCGTGCTTCGAGGGGCGAGATGTCCTGCGCCAGTTCGTGTCCGTGCAGCGGGTACCCCATTTCGGTGCGCAGCGTGTCGCGCGCTCCGAGCCCGCACACCTGACCGTCCCGAGACCGCACCGCAGCCAGCAGCGCCAGGAACAACGGTTTCACGTCGTCGGCAGACGGGATCAGCTCGTAGCCCTGTTCGCCGGTGTAACCCGTGCGGCAGACCCGGACAGGCAGCGAGTTCCAGGTGGCGTCCTCGAATGCCATGTAGTCCATATCGGTCGGTAGACCCAGTTCCTGCAGAACCTCGGACGCCTTGGGCCCCTGCACGGCCAGCACTCCGAACTCGCGGTGCCGGTTCACCACCGAGACCCCGGCGGGGGCAGCGGCAGCCATCGCGTCGACCACAGCTGCCGTGTTCGCAGCATTGGGTACCAGAAACACGTCCTCGTCGGAGACGAAGTAGGCGATCAGGTCGTCGACGACGCCACCGGACTCGGTGCAGCACAGCGTGTATTGCGCTTTGCCCGGTTCGATCCTGGCCAGGTCGTTGGTGAGGACGGAGTTCACGAATGCGGCGGCCCCGGGGCCGGTCACCGACGCCTTGCCGAGGTGGCCGACGTCGAACAGACCCACCGTTTCACGCACTGCCGTGTGCTCGACGACGACGCCGGCGTACGAGACCGGCATGGTCCATCCACCGAACGGTGCGAACGTCGCGCCGAGTTCGGTGTGCACGGCGTGGAGTGGTCCTTCGATCAACTCGGTGTCGGTCATGGCGGCCACGCTAGCTCACCTTGCGGAGCGTCTCAGGTCGGTCGCCCCGGTACGTCCCTCGATCGTCGACGCCGCCGACCGTCATTAGGATCGAGGGACATACACGTCAACCCCTACAGGAGCAGCCACGTGCCTTCCCCCTCGACGCTCACCCGCACTCTCGGACCCGACCTGGTTCTCGCGGGCAAGCTCGGTAAGAAAGTCGACGTACTCGTCGTCGCATTGAGCACGAGTGACGACGGCCTCGAACTCTCCATCACCGACGACATTTCCGACGATGCGATCGCCACCGAATTGCTCGACGCGTTCGAAGCCGTCGGTGCCACCGGCAAGGCCGACGAAGTAGTGCGTATTCCGGCTCCGGCCGGTCTGGCCGTGGCGAGTGTGTTGGCCGTGGGCCTCGGCAACGCCGCCGACATCGACAGTGAACGCATTCGTCACTCGGCCGGCACCGCGGCTCGCGCGCTGTCCGGTGTCGAGACGGCGGCCACGACGCTCTCGGCGCTCGATCTGGGTGCGGCTGCCGAGGGCTTCTTCCTCGGCGCGTACCAGTTCGCCGAGTTCAAGTCGGCTCTCTCGGCACCGAAGCCGTCTGCGCTTCCGGTGACTCGCATCGAGTTGTTGGTGCCCGACACTCGCTCCAAGGATGCCAAGCGCGAATTGGAGAGGTCGATCGCGATAGCCGAATCAGTGGCTGTCGCAAGGGATTTCGTCAACACTCCGCCCAGCCATCTCTACCCGGAGGAGTTCGCGGCTCAGGCCAAGGCGCTGGGCAAGGCGGCCGGCCTCGAGGTCGAGATTCTCGACGACAAAGCCCTCGAGAAGGGTGGCTACGGCGGCATTCACGGAGTGGGCAAGGGATCGTCCCGACTGCCTCGGCTCGTGCGCCTGACGCACTCGGGAGGCAAGCGCGGCGCGAAGAAGGTTGCCCTCGTCGGTAAGGGAATCACGTTCGACACCGGCGGCATCTCCATCAAGCCTGCTGCCGGCATGGAGAACATGACCTCGGACATGGGCGGTGCGGCAGCGGTCATCGCCACGGTGGTGCTCGCCGCCAAGGTCGGTCTGCCGCTCGACGTCATCGCCACCGTCCCGATGGCGGAGAACATGCCGTCGGGCACCGCTCAGCGCCCCGGCGATGTGCTCACCCAGTACGGCGGCATCACCGTCGAGGTGATCAATACCGACGCCGAGGGCCGCTTGGTACTCGCCGACGCGATCGTGCGGGCCTGCGAGGACGATCCGGACTACCTGATCGACACCGCGACGCTGACGGGCGCTCAGGTCGTCGCACTCGGCAACAGGACTCCCGGCGTGATGGGTACCGACGACTTCCGCGACCGCGTCGCAGCAATCTCGCAGGCGATCGGCGAGAACGGATGGGCCATGCCGTTGCCGAAGGAGATTCGCCGCGAACTCGACTCCAAGATCGCAGATCTCGCGAACGTCACCAACGGTCGAGCAGGTGGCATGCTCGCGGCCGCTCTGTTCCTGAAGGAATTCGTCGCCGAGGGCGTGGAATGGGCTCACATCGATGTCGCGGGCCCGGCATACAACACCGGTGGTCCGTTCGGCTACACCGGCAAGGGCGGCACCGGGGTTCCGGTCCGAACCATGTTCGCGGTTCTCGAGGACATCGCCGACAACGGCTGATCGTCTCCCGTCCGTGCGCGAGGCCCCATGCCCTCGCGCACGGACGGCGTCAGCTGTCGCGCTGCTGTTGTTCGCGCTGCCGAATCAGCTTCTGCCGAGCGTCGTGATCACGCATCCGCTGCGGATAGCCCGTCTTGCGGACGTCGTACACCGGAATCTTCAGGTCCGATCCGATCTTTCGTACATATTTTTCATCGAGCGGTCGACGCGTCCACTCACCGTCGTTCGCGACCAGAACCACCGTGAGCGGCGTGACCGTCGTTTTGGGTTCCACGTAGGCCTCGACGCCGATTCGTGTCGAGGTCCAATCGGCCAGGTACTGGGCAACCGAGCCTTCGGGTGCCCGTTTCGCGCCCCCACCGCTCGACTTGAATCGATCGAACAATCCCACGCGAACTCCTCTTTCGTACGGCCGGCGAAGTCCGAGTTTCGGTGCCGGATCTTTGTTACCCACCAGTTCGACAGGCGTGTTGCACGCCCTAGGGGAACGGCGAGGCGACATCAATGGAAGGATGACATTAGAGGGTTCAGCTCTCTTGATTGTGAACCAAGGCTCGTGAAGTGAGTAAGTGAGTTGCCGAGAGGGAGTGTCGACGTGGGCGCTGGATCGAGCCGAACGTGCTCGGTGAGTGTCGATCGCACCGGTGCCTCCGTCGAACCGAATCACCCAACTCTCGTCCATGAACCCTGTTCCGCCAGCACAATGGTCTGCGACCACAAGTCGTAAGAACTACATCACCCGCATACAACTGTCGAGGAGTCAACAGACATGGCCTTCTCCGTCCAGATGCCAGCTCTCGGTGAGAGTGTCACCGAGGGAACTGTCACGAGGTGGCTCAAACAAGAAGGCGACACCGTCGAAGTCGACGAGCCATTGCTCGAAGTCTCCACGGACAAGGTCGATACCGAGATCCCGTCGCCTGCTGCCGGTGTTCTCACCAAGATCGTCGCTCAGGAAGACGACACCGTCGAGATCGGTGGCGAGCTCGCTCAGATCGGTGACGCGGACGAGTCCTCCTCGTCCGACGCACCCGCCGAGGATGCCGCTCCCGCCGAGGAATCGGCACCGGAAGAGCCTGCCGAGGAGCCCACTCCCGCAGCCGAGCCCGAGCCGCAGGCCGAGCAGGAAGCTCCCGCAGCGAGTGCCTCTTCCAGCTCCTCCGACTCGTCCGGATCCGGCACCCCGGTGACGATGCCCGAGTTGGGTGAGTCCGTCACCGAGGGCACCGTGACGCGCTGGCTCAAGGCCGTCGGCGACGAGGTTGCAGTGGACGAGCCGCTGCTCGAGGTGTCCACCGACAAGGTCGACACCGAGATCCCGTCTCCGGTCGCAGGCACCCTGCTCGAGATCTCCGCCGAGGAAGACGACACCGTGGCCGTCGGCGGCCAGCTTGCAGTCATCGGTTCCGGCTCACCCGCCGAGAAGGCCCCCGAGCCCGAGGCAAGTCCGGAGCCCGAGGCTCCGAAGGCCGAAGAGCCCAAGGAAGAGCCGAAGCCCGAGCCGAAGCAGGAAGCCCCCAAGAAGGAAGCTCCCAAGGCCGAGCCGAAGCCTGAGCCGAAGCAGGAAGCCCCCAAGGCCGCTCCCGCGAAGGAATCGGCACCGTCGGGCGATTCGAGCCCGTACGTGACTCCCTTGGTCCGCAAGTTGGCGTCGGACAACGACGTCGATCTGTCGTCCGTCAAGGGCACCGGCGTGGGTGGACGCATCCGCAAGCAGGACGTTCTCGCTGCAGCCGAGGCCAAGAAGGCTCCCGCTGCTCCGGCTGAGGCCGCGGCACCCACCGCAGCGTCGAAGCCCGCAGCACCGGCGACCGCGGGAGTTCGTCCCGAGCTCGCACACCTGCGCGGCACCACGCAGAAGATCAACCGAATTCGTCAGATCACCGCGAAGAAGACGCGTGAGTCGCTGCAGACTTCTGCTCAGCTGACGCAGACCTTCGAGGTCGACGTGACGAAGATCGCCGGCCTGCGTACCAAGGCGAAGGCGAAGTTCGCCGAGAACGAGGGCGTCAACCTGACGTACCTGCCGTTCTTCGCGAAGGCGGTCGTGGAAGCACTCAAGGCTCACCCGAACGTCAACGCCAGCATCAACGAGGACGCGAAGGAGATCACGTACCACGCCGATGTCCACCTGGGCATCGCGGTGGACACCGAGCAGGGCCTGCTCTCCCCCGTCATCCACAATGCCGGCGACCTGTCGCTGGCCGGACTGGCACGCGCGATCAACGACATCGCCACTCGCGCCCGTTCGGGTGGGCTCAAGCCCGACGAGCTGTCCGGTGGCACGTTCACGATCACCAACATCGGCAGCCAGGGCGCGCTGTTCGACACCCCGATCCTGGTTCCGCCGCAGGCGGCCATGCTGGGTACGGGTGCGATCGTCAAGCGTCCCGTCGTCGTCAAGGACGACTCGGGCAACGAGTCGATCGGTGTTCGCTCGATGTGCTACCTGCCGCTCACCTACGACCACCGGTTGGTGGACGGAGCCGACGCAGGACGCTTCCTGACGACCATCAAGCAGCGTCTCGAAGTGGCATCGTTCGAGGCCGATCTGGGTCTGTAGACAACCGGCGAGTGTCGCGCCACGTATTCTCGTAGGAGCGCGAAACATTCGCATCGGGGTCTGGTTCACCAGGGGCACGGACAGAGCATCCGGGGCATCATTCGTTCGCGAATGGTGCCCCGGAGTGCGTCAAGGAGGCTTTCGTTCACATGCGCGTAGTCATTGCAGGTTCATCAGGCTTGATCGGCACAGCTCTCGTTGCAGCTCTGCGCGGCCGCAGCCACGACGTCACCAGACTGGTCCGACGCTCACCGGCGGGACCGGACGAGTCGCAGTGGGACCCGTCGCACGGCAGTATCGACCCCGCTGTGCTGGCCGGTGCCGATGCGGTCGTCAATCTGTGTGGTGTCGGCATCGGCGACAAGAGATGGTCCGGTGCGTACAAACAACTGGTACGCGACAGTCGCATAGCGCCGACCGAGGTGATCGCGTCGGCGGCGGCCGACGCGGGTGTCCCCACCCTGATCAATGCCAGCGGCGTCAATTTCTACGGTGACACCGGCGACCGCGTGGTCGACGAGACTGCTCCGGTAGGAGACGGATTTCTTGCCGAGGTGTGCCGAGACTGGGAGAACGCCACGGCTGCGGCGTCGGAGGCCGGAGTTCGTACGATCCTGTTGCGCAGCGGTGTGGTGTTGTCACAGCGCGGCGGAATGCTGGGCAAGCTTCGCCCGCTGTACCTGTTCGCGCTCGGTGGTCGATTGGGCAGTGGCCGTCAATACTTTCCATGGATCTCGTTGGAAGACGAAATCGGTGCCATCGTCCACGGTATCGAGAACGATGCGTTGCGCGGACCGGTCAACATGGTCGGGCCGACGCCGGTGACCAACGCCCAGTTCAACAGTGCGATGTCCCGAGCGGTGCATCGTCCGGCACCATGGGTGGTGCCCGGGTTCGCCCTGAAGGCGGTCATCGGAGAGTTTGCCGAGGAGGCGATCCTCACCGGGCCGCGAGCCATTCCGAAGGCACTCGAGGACGCCGGCTACACCTTCGAGCACAACACCGTGGGCGAAGCACTGCGGGTGGCTGTCGGCTCATGACCCGGCGTAGCGTTTCGGTTCATGAGTGACGTGAACGCCCCGTCGAATCAGGCCACCGGCACCGACTCGGCCCGGGCGAGCCGCGAACCGGTCGTGGTGCGAGAACTGGGCACCGTCGAGTACACCCAGGCGTGGGCTCTCCAGCGGGAACTGGCCGACGCCCGCGCCGACAATCGGGGCCCGGATACGTTGCTGTTGCTCGAGCACCCTTCCGTGTACACCGCCGGGCGGCGCACCTCGGAAGAGGACATGCCGCGTGACGGTACCCCTGTGGTCGAGGTGGACCGCGGCGGCAAGATCACTTGGCACGGGCCGGGTCAGCTGGTCGGCTACCCCATCGTCGCGCTGGCGCAGCCCATCGATGTCGTCAAGTACGTGCGCCGAGTCGAAGAGGCGCTGATCTCCGTGGTGTCCGATAACGGCATCGCATGCGGGCGGGTGGACGGCAGGTCCGGGGTGTGGCTCGCGTCCGAGGTTCGCGACGGCGTGCTTCTACCCGAGCGCAAGATCGCGGCCATCGGCGTGCGAGTTCAGCGCGGCGTCACCCTGCACGGCTTCTCCCTCAACTGCAATTCGGCGATGACGGGTTTCGATGCGATCGTGCCGTGCGGAATCGCCGACGCCGGTGTGACGTCGTTGTCGCTCGAGCTGGGGCGAGACGTCCCGGTCGCCGAGGTACTCGAGTCGGTCACGACGGCAGTTCTGGCCGCGTTGGACGGATCGATGCCGGTCAGAGAGCACGAGCTCGAGCACCCGGAGATCACCACCGCGACGGTGAACCCGCAATTCACGACGGTTCGGTTCGGCGCGTAGCATTGCTGGCGTGACTGTGGCCCCAGAAGGACGCAAGCTGCTCCGCCTCGAGATCCGAAACGCGGAGACCCCCATCGAACGCAAACCCAGCTGGATCAAGACCAAAGCCAAGATGGGCCCGGAATACACCGAGCTCAAAGGTCTTGTGAAGCGTGAGGGTCTGCACACGGTGTGCGAGGAAGCCGGCTGCCCGAATATCTACGAATGCTGGGAAGATCGCGAGGCGACCTTCCTCATCGGCGGCGAACAATGCACCCGTCGATGCGATTTCTGCCAGATCGATACCGGCAAGCCCGAGGATCTCGATCGCGACGAGCCTCGCCGCGTGGCGGAGAGTGTGCAGGCCATGGGCCTGCGCTACTCCACGATCACCGGAGTTGCCCGCGACGACCTCGAAGACGGTGGTGCGTGGCTGTACGCAGAGACCGTCCGGTACATCAAGCGGCTCAACCCCAACACCGGCGTCGAGCTGCTGATCCCCGACTTCAACGCCAAGCCCGACCAGCTGGCCGAGGTGTTCTCCTCCCGCCCGGAGGTGTTGGCCCACAACGTCGAGACCGTGCCGCGCATCTTCAAGCGCATCCGTCCGGCTTTCCGGTATCAGCGGTCGATGGACGTCATCACCGCAGCGCGTGACGACGGTCTGGTCACCAAGTCGAATCTCATTCTCGGCATGGGCGAGACTCCCGAGGAAGTCCAGGAAGCGATTCGCGACCTGCACGAGGCGGGCTGCGACATTCTGACGATCACCCAGTACCTACGACCGTCACCGCGGCACCACCCCGTCGAGCGGTGGGTCAAGCCGGAGGAGTTCGTCGAGCACTCCGACTACGCCACCGAGGTCGGGTTCGCCGGAGTGCTGGCCGGCCCGTTGGTCCGCTCCTCGTACCGCGCCGGACGCCTCTATGCGCAGGCCATGGCGCACCACGGTCGCGAACTGCCCGAGAGCATGAGCCACCTCACCGACGGCGGTGAAGCTTCTCAGGAGGCCAGTTCGTTGATGGCTCGGCTGGCTCCTCGCTGATCGATCCACTCGACGCGGCGCGATGCACGTGAGCGTCGGCACAGGCCGTATCCTGTGAGGTATGGCGAACGGCAGTAAAGCTGGCAAAGCGGCAAAGCCCAGCAAGGAAGCAAAGGCGGCTGCCAAGGCAGCCCGCAAGCAGGCATCGAAGGAACGGCGCAGCCAGTTGTGGCAGGCGTTCCAAATGCAGCGTAAGGACGACAAGGCTCTCCTTCCGCTGATGATCGGAGCGGTGGTCGGTCTCGGGCTGATCGGCTTCCTGATCGGTCTGGCCTTCGGCTTCCAGTGGTTCCTTCTCCCCATCGGTCTCCTGTTGGGCGTGCTGGTCGCGTTCATCATCTTCGGCCGGCGGGTCCAGAAGTCCGTGTACAAGAAGGCCGACGGTCAAGCCGGTGCCGCGGCGTGGGCCCTGGACAATCTTCAGGGATCGTGGCGTGTCACCAATGCGATCGCAGGCACCACTCATCTCGATGCCGTGCACCGGGTGATCGGAAAGCCGGGAGTGATCCTCGTTGCCGAGGGTGCCCCGCAGCGTGTGAAGACTCTGCTGGCCCAGGAGAAGAAGAAGACCGCCCGGCTGGTGGGCGACACCCCGATCTACGACATCATCGTCGGCAACGGGGAGAACCAGATTCCACTGTCGGGTTTGCAGAAGTACCTGTCGAAGTTGCCGAAGAACATCGACGGCAAGCGGATGGACACCATCGAGTCACGGCTGGCCGCGTTGGGCACCAAGGGTGGCCCGGCAATGCCCAAGGGACCGATTCCCGGCGGGGCCAAGATGAAGGGCGTTCAGCGGACCATGAAGCGTCGCTGACCCGTATTTCGACCGACAGCCCTGGTGCGTCGACCCCTCAGCGGGTCCGCAGCAGGGCTGTTCCCGTTGCGCGGTCGTGCATTCCCCTGCCGTCCATATCGGTGATCACGGCCGGGACGACGAACAGCAGAATGAGCTGGCGCACCAATGCCCGGACGAAACCGACTCGCGCATGGGCGTCGATGCGTCCCACCTGTACTCCCACGATGAATTGCCCCGGGGTGAACGAGAACAGCGAGACGCTCGCGATTCCTACGACGAACCACACGGCCAGCACGATCGTCGAGATCAGCCCGCTGGTGGTGTAACCGCCGAGAATCAGCGACGCCACACCGGTGGCCATCGTCCAGTCCAGCAGCAACGCCAGGACTCTACGACCGGTTCCGGCGAGTGCGCCGATGCCCTGTGCGGGCAGACCGAGTTGTTCCCCACGGAAGTTCTGCGGCGGTCGTGGGTTCGCGGCCGCCGGTCCGGACAACCAGGACCCTGTCATTCGTGCCATGATTCCCAGGATAGGCGCGGTCGGGCGCGCGGAAAAACGGGTGGACGTACTGTTGTTCGTGCCAACCGTGAACCACGACGTGTAACACGGGCGAAACACGAGCTTGACGGGCGGGCAACACCGAGTCCATACCGTCAGTTCGACGGACTCTCAACTAAGGAGCAAAAGCGTGGCGTTTTCCACGGCCCAAGAGGTCATCAAGTTCATCGCAGATGAAGGAATCGAATACGTCGACATCCGATTCACGGATCTGCCGGGTGCACAGCAGCACTTCTCCATCGCTGCCAAGGCGTTCACGGCCGACACACTGGAAGACGGCCTCGCGTTCGACGGCTCGTCCGTCCGCGGCTTCCAGTCGATCCACGAGTCCGACATGATTCTGCTGCCGGACTACGCCACCGCTCAGATCGACCCGTTCCGCAACGCGAAGACCCTCAACATGGACTTCTTCGTCCACGACCCGTTCACGCGTGAGGCGTACAGCCGCGACCCGCGCAACGTTGCGCGCAAGGCCGAGGAGTACTTGGCCAGCACCGGCATCGCCGACACCGCGTTCTTCGGTGCCGAGGCCGAGTTCTACATCTTCGATTCCGTGCGCTTCGACTCGCAGGCCAACGGCGCGTTCTACGAGCTCGACTCGTCCTCGGGTTGGTGGAACACCGGAGCCGAGACCGAGGCCGACGGCGGACCGAACCTTGGCTACAAGGTCCGCTACAAGGGTGGCTACTTCCCCGTCGCACCGTACGACCACTACGTCGACCTGCGTGACGAGATCTCGACCAACCTGCAGAACGCAGGCTTCGAGCTCGAGCGTGCCCACCACGAGGTCGGCACCGGCGGTCAGCAGGAGATCAACTACAAGTTCAACACGCTGCTCCGCGCGGCCGACGATCTGCAGCTCTTCAAGTACATCGTCAAGAACACCGCATGGAAGAACGGCAAGTCCGCGACGTTCATGCCGAAGCCCCTGTTCGGAGACAACGGCTCGGGCATGCACGTGCACCAGTCGCTGTGGAAAGACGGCAAGCCCCTCTTCCACGACGAGGCCGGATACGCCGGACTGTCCGATCTGGCACGTCACTACATCGGCGGCATTCTGCACCACGCTCCGTCGCTGTTGGCCTTCACCAACCCGACGATCAACTCGTACCACCGCCTGGTGCCGGGCTACGAGGCCCCCATCAACTTGGTCTACAGCCAGCGCAACCGCTCTGCGGCAGTGCGCATCCCGATCACCGGTAACAACCCGAAGGCCAAGCGCCTCGAGTTCCGCGCGCCGGACTCCTCGGGCAACCCGTACCTGAACTTCGCCGCTCAGATGATGGCGGGCCTGGACGGAATCAAGAACAAGATCGAGCCGATGGCTCCGGTCGACAAGGACCTCTACGAGTTGCCGCCCGAGGAAGCCAAGAACATTCCTCAGGCACCCACCTCGCTCAACGCGGTCATCGACCGTCTCGAGGCCGACCACGACTACCTCACCGAGGGTGGCGTCTTCACCACCGACCTCATCGAGACGTGGATCTCGCTCAAGCGTGAGCAGGAGATCGCTCCGGTCAACCTGCGTCCGCACCCGTACGAGTTCTCGCTCTACTACGACGTGTGAGTTCTCGGGTCATCTTTCGTCGGTGACCCGTCGATAGTCCACGAACGCCCGACCGGGCTGACCCGGTCGGGCGTTCGCGGTTCGAATGGGCTTGTCGCCGAAGCCATTTCGTCGTTTCGCTGCAAAAGGGTTCACCTGACGTTTGAATGGGTAACGACGGGGTACAGAAAAGCATCCGCGCTCAGCCGAACAGAGGACTACAACTGCATGGACGCTCTGTGGGACTTCATTGTCGGGCGGCGAAGGCAGTTGGCGATCGATTCGTATCTCCACGTGTCGGCCGTCATTCAATGTGTCGTCATTGCAACCGTCATCGGGGTGGCGATCGGTGTGCTCGTGTACCGAAGCCCTGCGGGCTCCGCAGTCGCGACGGCCCTGGCGAGTACGGTTCTCACCATCCCGTCGTTCGCACTGCTCGGAGTTCTCATTCCGGTGCTGGGTCTGGGCGTCAAACCCACTGTGACAGCACTCGTTCTGTACTCGCTTCTCCCCATCATCCGCAACACCGTGGTGGGCTTGGCAGCCGTCGATCCGGCCGTTGCCGACGCGGCTCGCGGAATCGGAATGAGCCGCGCTCTGGTGTTGCGCCGCATCGAGATCCCACTCGCGTGGCCGTCGATCCTCACCGGCATGCGCGTCAGTACGCAGATGGCCATGGGCATTCTCGCCATCGCCGCGTACGCCAAGGGTCCCGGACTCGGCAACCTCCTCTTCTCGGGCCTCGCCCGCGTGGGTAGCCCCACAGCTCTACCGCAGGCTCTGACCGGCACTGTCCTGATCGTCCTGCTGGCGTTGATCCTCGATGGGATCTACGTGTTGATCGGCAAACTGACCACCTCGAGGGGTATCCGTGAGTGACTCGACCCGTACATCGAATGTCTCCGGCGCGGAAATCGTGCTCGAGAACGTGACCAAGAGCTACCCGGGGCAGAAGCTCGCTGCCGTCGACAACGTGTCGATGACCATCCCCGCGGGCGAGGTCGTCGTACTCGTCGGGCCGTCCGGTTGCGGCAAGACGACGACGATGCGCATGATCAACCGTCTGATCGAGCCGACATCGGGCCGCATCACGATCGGTGGCAAGGACGCACTGTCGATCGATCCGAACGAGTTGCGCCGCACCATCGGTTATTCCATTCAGCAGGCAGGCCTGTTCCCGCACATGACGATTGCGCAGAACGTCGGGATGGTGCCGGGTCTCATCGGGTGGAACAAGAAGCGAATCGACGACCGCACGGACGAGATGCTGGACCTCGTCGGCCTCGATCCGGCGGTCTATCGCCAGCGTTATCCGCGGCAGCTCTCCGGCGGTCAGCAGCAACGCGTCGGAGTCGCACGCGCTCTTGCCGCCGATCCCCCGGTGCTGTTGATGGACGAACCGTTCGGTGCCGTCGACCCCATCACCCGCGGGTTGCTGCAGGACGAATTGATGCGTCTGCAAGCAGAATTGGGCAAGACCATCGTTTTCGTCACGCACGATTTCGACGAGGCGGTCAAGCTCGGTGACCGCATCGCCGTGCTCGGTAACCAGTCCACGATCCTCCAGTACGACACCCCCGAGGCGGTGCTCGCCAACCCGGCCGACGACACCGTGGCCGGGTTCGTCGGAGCCGGAGCCGCGTTGAAGCAGCTGACGTTGATGCGAGTACGCGACATCGAGCTGTCCGACGTGCCGGTGTTCGGCGAGGACGACTCGGTGGAGTCGATGAACTCCGCGCTGGGATCGGATCCCGAAGCCTGGGGAATCATCGTCGATTCCCGTAGACGCCCGATTCGGTGGACGGATCGACGCCACCTCGCGGGTGTGGGGAGCCTCCGTGACGTCGGGGTGCCGATGGGAGAACTGGTGTCGACCCAGTCGACCCTGCAGGATGCTCTGGAAGCTCTACTGTCCGAGGGCAATGCGACGGCGACCGTCACCGGCAATCGCGGCGAGTACGTCGGCACCGTGACCATCGACGTGCTGATCGACACCATCAAGTCGTTGCGGTCGCAACACGCGAACGATCACGACGAGCCGCGCGAAGCTGCTGGGACTCCGTCGTGACGACACTCGCCGATACCGGCGACGAGACCAAGGACGCCGCGCGTACTGCCAAGCGCGCCGAGCGAATTCGTCTTCTCATCCAGCCGGCCCTGGTGCTGGTGATCGTGGCGATTCTGTTGGTCTACGCGTTGACCAGAGACCTCACCGCGACGCAGGCCGAGACGATCAACATCAGCACGATCTCCACCAGGGTTCTCGAGCATGTGCTGATCACCTTCGTCGTCACCGCGTTGGTGCTCGTCATCGCCGTGCCTCTGGGAATTCTGCTGACTCGCAACGGGTATCGCAAAGCTGCACCACTGTTCATCGGTATCGCGAACATCGGGCAGGCCGCACCGGCCGTCGGCTTGCTGGTGTTGTTGTTCCTGTGGACGGGCGCAACGGGTTTCTGGACCGGCGTTCTCCCGATCGCGTTCTATTCGTTGCTCCCCGTTCTGCGCAACACCATGTTGGGCTTTCAGACAGTCGAGCCGAACTACATCGATGCCGCTCGCGGACAGGGCATGTCGAACATGGGCATTCTGCGCCGCATCGAATTTCCGCTCGCGGTTCCGTTCATCCTGGCGGGTCTGCGCACCTCGCTCGTGCTCGCCGTCGGCACCGCAACTCTGAGCTTTCTCGTCGGAGCAGGCGGGCTCGGCGTTCTGATCGACACCGGCTACAAGCTCAACCAACCACTCATTCTCGTCGTGGGTGCCGTTCTCGCGGTAGCACTCGCGCTGTTGGTGGATTGGCTGGGCGCACTCGCCGAGGCCTACCTTGGACCGAAAGGACTCCGCTGATGCGGCGCACCACCCGACGACTCGCAGCGCTGTGCGCCACCACCGTTCTCGCGCTGACGGGGTGCGGATTGCAGTCCGGCGGCGCGATGCCGTTGTCGGTCGAGGCCGGCAGCATCACTCCGCTCGAGGGGCTCGAAGGTGCCGAGTTCACCGTCGGATCGAAGGACTTCACCGAGCAGATCATCCTCGGCTACATCCTCGAATTCGCGCTGAGCGCAGCCGGTGCCGACGTTCGAGACCTCACCAACATCGTGGGCTCGCAGAGCGTTCGACTCGCGATGCAGAACGGCCAGGTTGACCTCGCCTACGAGTACACCGGAACCGGGTGGATCAACTACCTGGGCAACGAGAAGCCCATTCCCGATGCCACGGAACAGTTCGAGGCAGTGCGCGACGCCGACAAGGCCAACGGCATCGACTGGGTCAATCCCGCGCCGATGGACAACACCTATGCGCTGGCCATGAATCAGCAGGTCGCACAGGAAACCGGTGTGCGCACGCTGTCGGACTACGCCGCTCTGGTGAACCGAGATCCCGCCGCCGCGTCGCTGTGCGTCGAGACCGAGTTCAACAGTCGCCAGGACGGGCTCCCCGGTCTCGCCGCCACGTACGGTTTCGACGCCAACGCCATCTCGGTGCAAATCCTGCAGACCGGCGTCATCTATCAGGCAACTGCGGACGGTTCGCAGTGCCGCTTCGGTGAGGTGTTCACCACCGACGGTCGAATCAAGGGCTTGAACCTGACCGTGGTCGAAGACGACAAGGCGTTCTTCCCGCGGTACAACGCGACTGTCGTCGTGCGGCAGGAGATCGCCGATCGCTATCCGGAGATAGCCGAGGTCACCGCTCCCATCTCCGCTGCGCTCACCAACGAAGCGATCTCGGAGTTGAACAAGCAGGTCGACATCGACGGCCGCGAACCCGCGGACGTCGCACGTGACTGGATGGTCGAGCAGGGCTTCGTCACCGCGGGCAGCGACTAGAGCCCGCCGAACGTCCTCTCCACGACTGCCTTGGCCCGACGCGTGACGCGCAGATAGTTGTCGAGGAATGCCCCGGCGTCGCCGTTCTCCCACCCCGCCACCTGTGCGACGGCGGACAGGACGGCACCCGGTCTCGGCAGTTGGTCGGTCGGCTTACCGCGAACCAGGACGAGCGCATTGCGCGCTTTCGTCGCCAGGATCCACGCTTCGCGCAGCAGCTCGATGTCTGTCTCACTCATCAGCTCGGCTGCGCCGATCGCGTCGAGAGTTTGCAGCGTCGAGGTGTTGTGCAGTGACTCGACCTTGTGTGCGTAGCGGAGCTGGATGAGCTGTACGGTCCACTCGATGTCCGCCAGTCCCCCGCGTCCGAGCTTGGTGTGGGTGGCCGGGTCGGCTCCCTTGGGGAGACGTTCGGAGTCGATCCGCGCCTTGATACGCCGAATCTCACGGACGGCGTCGGCGGACACTCCCCCCTCGGGGTAGCGAACCTTGTCGGCCATCAGCAGGAAGCGGATGCCCAGGTCCTGATCTCCCGCCACCTGATGCGCACGCAGCAGAGCCTGTACCTCCCAGGCCTGAGCCCACTGGGCGTAGTACGCGGCGTAGGACGACAGCGTGCGCACCACCGGGCCGTTGCGACCTTCCGGGCGGAGGCCGGTGTCGACTTCGAGAGGCGGGTCGGTGCTCGGCGCTCCGAGCAGTTTCCGGATGCGATCGGCAATGGTGTTGGCCCACTTGACCGCAACGGTCTCGTCGACGCCGTCCACCGGTTCGCAGACGAACAGCACGTCGGCGTCGCTTCCGTAGCCGAGTTCGCCGCCGCCGAGGCGTCCCATGCCGATGACGGCCAGCGTCGCCGGTGCCGGTTCGCCACGCTCCTTCTCACTCGCCCGCACAGCGGCCGCCAATGCCGCGTTGATCACTGCGGCCCACACCGAGGACAACGCCCGGCAGACCTGAGGGACGTCGAGCATGCCGAGGATGTCTGCCGACGCCACCCGGGCCAGTTCGTGGCGGCGCAGCGCCCTGGCGGCATTGATCGCCCGAACCGGGTCCTCGTAGCGAGCCGAGGACGACAGGATGGCGCGGTAGGTCTCTTCGGGTTCGGCGTCCAGCAGGCGCGGGCCGGTCGGCCCGTCGGCGAACAACCTGATGACCTCGGGGGCCTTGATCAGCAGATCCGGCACGTACGCCGAGGATCCGAGGACGATCATCAGCCGCTGGGCCACCGCACCCTCGTCGCGCAGCACTCGCAGGAACCACGTCTGCTCGCCGGCCGATTCCGAGAGCCGTCGGTAGTTCAGCAGTCCGGCGTCGGGATCCGGTGTGTCGGCGAGCCATTCGAGCAACGTCGGCAGCAGCACGGCCTGAATCTGACCGCGGCGGGTACCGGAACCGACCAGCGCTCGCAGGTGGCCCAACGCATTCTGCGGCGTCGCGTACCCGAGCGCGGCAAGCTGACGCGTCGCCGCGTCGGGGGTCAAACGCACTGTCTCCGAGTCGAATTTGACCACCGAGTCGAGCAACGGTCGGTAGAAGAGCTTGGCGTGCAGCCGACGGATGCGCTGCGCGTTGCGCTTGATCTCGGCGTTCAGCACACCGAGCGCATCGCGGTTACCGTCGGGGCGCATGTGCGCGGAACGCGCGAGCCACCGCAGACCTTCCTCGTCGTCCGGTGGAGGCAGGGTGTGTGTGCGACGCATCCGCTGCAACTGCAGTCGGTGCTCGATCAATCTCAAGAATTCGTAGGACGCGGTCAGGTTCGCGGCGTCGTCACGGCCGACGTACCCGCCCTCGGTCAGAGCCGTCAGTGCATCGGTCGTGCCCAGTACGCGCAACGACTCGTCTGTTCTGCCGTGCACCAATTGCAGGAGCTGGACGGCAAATTCGACGTCGCGCAGACTGCCGCGTCCGAGTTTGATCTCCCGTTCGCGCAGCTCGGTCGGCACCATCTCCTCGACCCGTCGCCGCATCGCGCGGACCTCGGGCACGAAGTCCTCACGCTGACTGGCCAGCCACACCATCGGATTGACGGCATCGACGTAATCGTTGCCGAGGGCGATATCGCCGGTCATCGGCCGAGCCTTGAGCAAGGCCTGGAACTCCCACGTCTTGGCCCAGCGCTTGTAGTAGGCCACGTGCGAGTCGAGCGTGCGAACCAGCTCGCCGCGCTTACCTTCGGGGCGAAGCGCAGCGTCGACCTCGAAGAACGCCGAGGACCCGATGCGCATCATCTCGCCGGCGATCCGACTCGCCTGTGAGTCCGCCGGCTCGGCGACGAACACGACATCGACGTCCGATACGTAATTGAGTTCGCGCGCACCGCATTTGCCCATGGCGATGACGGCCAGCCGCGTCGGACACGGGGCATCGGGACACACGGTCGCCACCGCCACCGACAGAGCCGCAGTGAGCGCCGCGTCTGCCATGTCGGACAGTTGAGCTCCCACCACCGTGTACGGCAGAACCGGTTCGTTCTCGACGGTCGCGGCGAGGTCGTAGGCGGCCAACACCATGATCTGGTCGCGGTACTTCTTGCGCAGGGCGATCACGGCGGGCGGGCCGGTGACGGACGCCCGGTACAGATCGGGTGCGGCATTGGGCCCGGTCTCCGGCTCGGCCCCGACGGCCTCGAGCAGTTCTGCGACCAGCGTTGCCTTGCTGGGCAACTGGATCTTCGCCGACACTCCGCTGCTCTGACCTTCCGCGGTCAGTAACAACCGCCAGGTGGTGTCGTCGGCAACGAGGTGGTCGGCGAGCGCACTGGACGCGCCGACGAGTCCCAGGAGGCGGCCGCGGAATCCCTTGTCGTTACGCAGTGCGGCGTCGAATTCGGCCCAGCCACTGCCGAGCATCTCGTACATGCGCACCAGCGTGCGCAGTGCGAGATCGGCATTGGGGGCACGCGAGAGCGACCACAGCAGCTCCAGACTCTCTTCGCCCGTCCAGCCCAGGGTGCGCAGATCGGACGGCGCAGTCTCCTCGACGAGACCGAGGCGGCCAGGTCCGGGTACGACCGACCTGGAAGTGGGAGGACGCACCATCAGAATCCACCTCGGGGTGCCACAGATATACCTCGTCGTCAGTAATGCGACGCGAGGGTGCCCACGCCGGCATCGAACCTACATTCGGGATCGACTAGAACGTAGCCCATGGCAGCGGTGGGTTGTTACAGACCCCGCTGCTCTACAAACCGAGGTACGCCCTCAGCTCGTACGGCGTGACGTGGCTGCGGTATTCCTCCCACTCGCGACGCTTGTTGCGCAAGAAGAAGTCGAACACGTGCTCGCCCAGTGCTTCTGCGACCAGCTCGGAACCCTCCATCGCGTTGAGCGCTTGGTCGAGGTTGCCCGGCAGTTCCTTGTAGCCCATGGCGCGACGCTCCGCGGAGGTCAATGCCCACACGTCTTCCTCGGCCTCGGGAGGAAGGGTGTACCCCTTCTCGATTCCGCGCAGGCCTGCCGCGAGCAGCACCGCGAACGCGAGATACGGGTTGCAGGCCGAATCGGGGCTACGAATCTCGACGCGTCGCGACGACGCCTTGTTCGGGGTGTACATGGGCACACGAATCAATGCCGACCGGTTGGCCGGTCCCCAGGATGCAGCGGTCGGGGCTTCGCCACCACGCACGAGACGCTTGTACGAGTTGACCCACTGGTTGGTCACGGCACTGATCTCGTTGGCGTGCTCGAGGATGCCGGCGATGAAGGACTTGCCGGTTTCGGACAGCTGCATCGGATCGTCCGGGTTGTGGAAGGCGTTGGCGTCGCCCTCGAACAAACTCATGTGCGTGTGCATCGCCGAGCCGGCCTGGTCGCTGAACGGTTTGGGCATGAACGTCGCGCGCACGCCCTCTTCGATGGCGACTTCCTTGACCACGTAGCGGAAGGTCATGATGTTGTCGGCCATGGACAGTGCGTCCGCGTACCGCAGATCGATCTCCTGCTGGCCCGGCGCTGCCTCGTGGTGGCTGAACTCGACCGAGATGCCCATCGACTCGAGCGCGTCGATGGCATGCCTGCGGAAGTTCGGAGCCGAGTCGTGCACGGCCTGGTCGAAGTAGCCGCCGTTGTCTGCCGGGGTCGGCGGTGAGCCGTCCTGGGGAGCGTCTTTGAGCAAGAAGAATTCGATCTCGGGGTGCACGTAGCAGCTGAATCCGAGGTCGGCAGCCTTGCTCAGCTGGCGACGCAGCACGTGGCGCGAATCGGCCCAGGACGGCGAGCCGTCGGGCATGGCGATGTCGCAGAACATGCGGGCAGAGTGCTGGTGACCCTTGCTGGTCGACCACGGCAGAATCTGGAACGTCGACGGATCCGGCTTGGCGACGGTGTCGGCCTCGGAGACGCGGGCGAATCCTTCGATGGCGCTGCCGTCGAAGCCGATTCCCTCGTCGAATGCACCTTCGAGTTCAGCGGGCGCGATGGCCACCGATTTGAGGTACCCGAGGACGTCGGTGAACCAGAGGCGGACGAAACGAATGTCGCGCTCTTCGAGAGTCCGGAGCACGAATTCCTTTTGACGATCCATGAACGCGAGAGTAAGCAAACGGAGTTAAATCTGTGTTACATCGTGAATTCAGTCTCACTTCGTGGAACTCTCCGCTCACCGCGCGCCCGGTGAGGTACGTGTCAGCAGACCAGCCCTTCGCGTGGTGGGACGAGGTCCACCAGGTAGTTCGTCAGCGGATCGTCGATGCACTCCACTCCCGAGAACGCCACCGTGTGTTGCGTGCCGTTGTAGGTGACCAAGTCGCCGCGCAGCTGGTCGGCCAGTTCCACGCCCGCTTGGTAGGGCGTCGCCGGATCGTTCGTCGTCGAGACCACCACCAGCGTGGGCAGCCCCTCCACCTCCACGATGTGGGGCTCACTGGTGTTCGGCACCGGCCAGAAGGCACACAGATCCAGCGGCGCGTTCCCGGTGGAGCGGCCGTCGTCGAGGTACGGCGCTGCCGCTCGGAACCTGGCGTCGGCCTCGTCGGCCTCCCCCCGGTCGGTGGTCGGCGGGCCGTCGACGCATCGGACGGCGTTGAACGCGTCGTCGATGTTGGTGTAGCTACCGTCCTCGAGCCGTCCGGAGTAGGTGTCGGCGAGGCGCAGCAGTGTGTCTCCCCTGCCCTCTCGCAGTTCGCTCAGTCCGGCTCGCAGCAAGCGCCAGAGCTGCGGTGAATACAGCGCCTGTTGCGCTCCGGTGATCGCGTCGTCGTAGCTCAGTCCGCGCGGATCGGTGGTGTCGGCGGGCGTGCCGACCAGCGGGTCGACCAATGTCCGGAACTGCGCCACGGCCTGGGACGGATCGGTGCCGAGCGGACAGGTATCCGTCTGCGTGCAGTCCGCAGCGAACTGGTCGAACGCGGTCTGGAACGCCGCACCCTGGGCGACGGCCTCGTCGACGGGCGACTGGTCGGGATCGAGTGCTCCGTCGAGCACCATGGCCCGGACGTTCGACGGGAACGCCTCGGCGTAGGCGGTTCCGATGCGTGTCCCGTACGAGTACCCGACGTACGTGAGCTTCTCGTCGCCGAGCACTGCGCGGATGACATCCATGTCGCGGACGACTTCACGGGTGCCGACGTGTTCGAGCACGTCGGCCCCGGTGCGTTCGACACATTGCGCCGCGTAATCGCGATGATCCGCTTCGGTGGCGGCGATCCCTTCCGGGCTGACGTCGACGTCCGGTTCCCGACGCTCTTCGTCGACTCCCTCGGACGTCAGGCAGCGCACTTCGGGTTCGGAGGCCCCGATCCCACGTGGGTCGAATCCGATTCGGTCGAACCGGTCGGCGATCGGGGTGCCGTCGGCTTGCTCGGCGAGGTAGAGCCCCGAAGACCCCGGACCGCCCGGGTTCATCAGGATCGACCCGATCTTCTCCCCCGTCGCCTGAGTGCGAGAGATCGCGATGTCGATGGTCTTGCCGCCCGGATCGGCGTAGTCGAGTGGCACGGTCACTCGGGCGCACTGGACTGCGTCGCCGAGTTCGGACCCATCCGTGTTGTAGGACTCACACGATTCCCACTGCAGATTCTGGGTGTAGAACGCCTCGAGCCCGGCAGGAACAGGACCGGCCGGAGCCGAGAACGTGGAGTCGGACGCGGTGGACGCATCGGGGTCGGCACCGGGCCCGGGCGCGGAGCAGCCGGCGAGGACGAAGGCGACTGCGGACAGTGCCACGACCGACGTCGTGGTGCGCGTTCTCATGAGTCGATCGTGCCAGGTCTTTCCGGCCACACTCCATTCTCGCTGCCCGGCAGGGACGGCCGTCGAGCACTAGCGTCTACACGGTGCAGGCCCTCAGACTCGCCCTCGCCCAGATCAATCCCGTCGTCGGCGATCTCGAAGCGAATGCGGCGGCGATCGTCGAATGGACCGTCCGTGCCGCCCATGACGGTGCCAACGTGGTCGTGTTTCCGGAGATGGCCCTGACCGGGTATCCGGTCGAGGATCTGGCGTTGAATCCGTCGTTCGCCGCGGCATCGGCGCTGGCACTGACGGGGCTGGCGGAGTCCCTGGACCGAGCCGGGTGCGGCGATCGCATCGTTGTGGCGGGATATCTCGACCGCGATGTCGAGGGCTCGAGAAACAGCGCGGCGGTGATCGTCGACGGCCGGGTCGCAGCTCGGTACGACAAGCATTCATTGCCCACCTACCGGGTGTTCGACGAGGCACGTTATTTCGCGCCCGGCTCCCGTTTGAGCATCGTGACGGTCAACGGCGTGCGACTCGGACTCGTTGTGTGCGAGGACATCTGGCAACCCGGTGGATCCGTTGCCGCCTACGCCTCGGCCGGAGTCGATCTACTGCTGTGCCTCAACGCGAGCCCCTTCGAGCAGGGGAAGGACACGATTCGTCACTCTGTCGTCCAGCGCCGAGCCACCGAGATCGGGACCCCCATCGCGTACGTGAACGCGGTCGGCGGTCAAGACGAGCTGGTGTTCGACGGGGGAAGTCTCGTGCTCGGTCCCGACGGCTCGACGTGGGGCCGGTCTCCGCAATTCGTCGAGCACCTGTTGATCGTCGACGTGGATGCCCCCGCGGATCCGGTCGCGGACTCCCCCGCGGTGGCGGGCTGGACGATCGATCGCGTCGCTCTGCCCGACGTGGCGATCAGCGGCTGGCAGCGTACCGAGCCGTCCCTGGCTCAGCCCCTCGGCACCGAGGAACAGGTGTGGGGCGCGTTGGTGACCGGGCTACGAGATTACTTGCACAAGAACGGCTTTCGTTCGGTCACCCTCGGTCTGTCCGGTGGAATCGATTCGGCGGTCGTCGCCGCCATCGCCGTCGATGCCCTCGGCGCTGACGCGGTGTACGCAGTGTCGATGCCCTCGGAGTTCTCCTCGGAGCATTCACGCATCGATGCCGAGGATCTCGCCGCGCGCACCGGCATTCACTTTCGAACCGAACCAATTTCCCAGATGGTCGCCGGCTTCGTCGACCAGCTGCACCTGACCGGCGTGGCCGAGGAGAACGTCCAGGCGAGATGCCGGGGAATCGTGTTGATGGCGCTGTCCAACACCTTCGGTCATCTGGTTCTTGCCACCGGGAACAAGTCCGAACTGGCGGTGGGATATTCGACGATCTACGGCGACGCGGTCGGCGGCTTCGCACCGATCAAGGACGTGCCCAAGACGCTGGTCTGGGGATTGGCGCGATGGCGCAACGAGTCCGCGATCGACCGCGGAGACGTCCCGCCGATCCCCGAATCGAGCATCGACAAGCCGCCCTCGGCCGAGCTTCGGCCGGGTCAGCTCGATACCGATTCACTGCCCGACTACGACACCCTCGACGCCATCCTGTTTCGGTACGTCGACCACGATCAGGGCGTCGCAGACATCGTCGCGGCGGGTTTCGACGCGTTCGTCGTGGCGGACGTCGTGCGCAAGGTGGACACGGCGGAATACAAGCGGCGGCAGTATCCGATCGGCACCAAGGTCACCTCGCGGGCGTTCGGACGCGATCGCCGGATGCCGATCACGGTCGGGAGGGGCGCGTACGAGCCCCCGATGTGACGATCAGCTGTTGCCGTGACTGTGACAAATTGCACTCCCTACCAGCATTCCTGCGACGGAAGGGCGGTGGCAGACTGGGGACGTCATCACACCCCATCCCGGGGACCCGCCGCGCGGGCCTCGAGGACCAGAAAGGGACAAAGATGTCCGAAAATGCTGTGTACGGCGGTTCGTCCACCGAATCCCCGGCGACCGCGCTGACCCGCAAGACCCGTACCCACCATCTGCTGCAGATGAAGGCAGAGGGTGAGCGTTGGGGAATGCTGACGGCGTACGACTACTCCAGTGCCCGCATCTTCGAGGAAGCCGGCGTGCCTGTGCTTCTCGTCGGTGACTCCGCGGCCAACGTCGTGTACGGCTACGACACCACCGTGCCGATCACCGTGGACGAGTTGCTTCCTCTCGTACGTGGAGTGGTACGCGGCGCACCGCACGCGCTCGTCGTCGCAGATCTGCCCTTCGGTACCTACGAAGCCTCACCGCAGCAGGCCCTCGAAACCGCTGTTCGTTTCATGAAGGAAGGCCTCGCGGGTGCCGTGAAGCTCGAGGGCGGCGAGCGGGTCGCACCGCAGATCGCCGCCATCACCGCTGCCGGCATCCCCGTCATGGCCCATGTGGGATTCACCCCGCAGAGCGTCAACACCCTCGGCGGATTCCGCGTTCAGGGTCGCGGTGACGCGTCCGAACAACTCGTCGCCGACGCCATCGCCGTACAGGAGGCAGGTGCCTTCGCCGTCGTCATGGAGATGGTCCCCGCCGACATCGCCGGCCAGGTCACCCGCAAGCTCACGATCCCGACGGTCGGAATCGGAGCGGGCAACGAATGCGACGCTCAGGTTCTCGTGTGGCAGGACATGGCCGGATACACCAACGGCAAGACCGCCAAGTTCGTCAAGAAGTTCGCCGACGTGGGCGATTCGCTGCGCACCGCAGCCACCACGTACATGTCCGAGGTGCGCTCGGGAGTCTTCCCCGGACCCGAACACAGCTACTGACCGTCGTCGTCTGATCCCGGTTCGGATGGCACACTCGGGCCATGACAATCAGACGGGGTACGACGTCCATTGCAGGACGAAGCGCAGTCGCACTGGTCGGTGCGGCTGCGCTTCTCGCCGTAGTGGGGGCATGCGGCACCGACACGACCAATACCGGTTCGTCGTCGACCACGACGACCGCTCCGAGCACGACGGTGGCGACGACGACTCCTGCGGGAGCGGCTGTCACCGATGCCCAGAAGCAGCAGCTGTGCACCGATCTCGAGGCGCAGCTGTCGAATTGGCGCGTGCAGGGCCCCACTCTCGGTCGCGGCGGTCTGAACATTCTGGTGCAGACCTGGGCTGCGCAGAGCGGCGTCATCAACCTCCAGGTGGTGCAGAATCGCGCGCTCGTCGACGACATCACGAAGGAAACGTGCTCGGACGTGCGGGACGAGGCCATCCGCTCCCTCGACATCCCGGATCTGGCCTCCGGTCTGGTCGGCTTCTAGGATGCGCACCTTGTACCCGGAGATCGAGCCCGTGGAGACCGATCACCTCGACGTCGGCGAAGGGCAGCGGATCTACTGGGAGATCTCCGGCAACCCCGACGGCGAACCGGTGGTGTTCGTGCACGGCGGTCCCGGCGGTGCCACCAATCCACTGCAGCGTCGCTACTTCGATCCGCAGGTCTACCGCATCGTGTTGTTCGATCAGCGAGGCTGCGGGCTGTCGACCCCACATATTGCCGACGGGGCAGATCTGTCGATCAATACCACCGATCGCTTGATCTCCGACATGGAGAAACTCCGCGAGCACCTGCACATCGACACCTGGTTGGTGTTCGGCGGATCCTGGGGCTCCACGTTGTCGCTGGCCTACGCACAGACGCATCGCGACAGGGTGCGAGGACTCGTGCTCCGAGGCATTTTCCTCGTCCGGCCGTCGGAGATCGACTGGTACTACCGCGGCGGTGCCGGACACATCTTCCCGGACCTGTGGGAGGAGTTTCTCGCCCCCATTCCGGAAGGCGAACGAGACGGGGATCTGGTCGAGGCATATCACCGACAGTTGATGTCCGAGGACGACGCTGCCGCGACCCGGGCCGCGGTGGCGTGGTCGTCGTGGGAGGCAGCGACAAGTTACCTGCTCCCGAAACCCGATGCTGTACAGCATAATTCGGATGCGCGTTTCGCTCGCGCCTTCGCCGGAATCGAGAACCACTACTTCCGCAACGGGTGCTTCCTCGAAGAGAACCAGTTGCTACGCGACGCGCACCTGCTCGACGGTATTCCTGGCGTGATCGTGCAGGGCCGTTACGACGTGGTGTGCCCGGCCACGAGCGCGTGGGCACTGCACAAGGCCTGGCCGAGTGCAGATCTGGTGATCGTCGACGATGCCGGCCATTCTGCGGCCGAGCCGGGCATCGTCCACCACCTGGTCGAGGCGACCGACCGATTCAGGCCGTGACAGACGGATAGTCGAATCGGACTGTGCGCGAGTCGGTGTCGGCCCGAGTCAATCGGACCTTCACCGACTCCCCCGCAGGCGGCTCGCCGTCGCACTTGCCCATGACGATCGGTTCGGACACGAGCACCTCGGCGTCGCGCTTGCCCTCGGCACCGCGCAGCACCACTGCGTCGAACGTATGACCTACGCGGTCTTCGAGCACGTGCGCTTCGGTCAGATCGATGCAGGCTCGGTCCACTTTCGATGCTGCAGAATCCGATCCACGCATGGTCGCCGGTAGCTCCGGCAGCGCCTGCGCCGCCCACTCGGGGACGGGCACACCGGCGACCACGGCCAGACACACCTCGGTGGCGAACCGATCCGACAGCCGTCGCAACGGGGCCGTCACATGGGCGTACGGCGCTCCGATACCCGAGTGTTCGACGGAATCGTCGGTGCCGGGTGCATCGATGGTCGAGTTCGGGGTCCGACTGTCGAACGCCGAATAGTCCGCTCCCCGAAGTAATCCCGTGGCCTGAGTCATCATCGCCAGAGTCGACGGTTCGTCGGTGGGCAGGCCGGCGAGTACCGCGCCGGCGGACGCGCCGGCGGGCCACTCGATTCCGAGTGCGTTCGCGGTCTTCTTCAGGGTCTCGACGGCCTCGGGCGGTGCGGGCGGAAGCGTGCGTACGATGCCGATTCCGGCGTCGAGCATGATTCTGGCTGCGCACATGCCCGTCAGCAAGGACACCTCGGCGTTCCAGCCGTCCACTGCTGTTCGCGGTTGCAGAACGATTCGCCAACCGTGCCCGTCCGGAACCACTTCCTGCTCGGGGAGCGTGATGTCGATGGCTCCTCGACGCCTCGCTGCCTCCGCCCGTAGGTGTCCGAACTCGGCAAGGGCAGCGATCGACGGGTGCGGTGTGCCGGCGTCGAAGTCGGCTTGCACTCCCGCGTAATCGAGACGCGCTGTCGAACGCACGAGCGCCCGGGTGACGGTCCACGCCGCGGCTTCACCGACGTCGTCGAGTTCGATGGTCCACAGCGCAGCGCAGCGAGTCTGGCCCTCCAACAGGCTTCCCGAGCCCTCCGACAACTCACGCGGGTGCAAGGGAACAGATCCGTCGGGGAGATAGTACGTCTGGCCGCGTCGGCGGGTTTCCACGTCGAGCGCTCCCCCCGGCATCACCAGCGCACCCACGTCGGCGATCGCGTAGTGCACCACCAAGCCGTTGGCCGTCTTCTCGATGTGTACGGCTTGATCGAGGTCCTTCGAGCCGGGTGGGTCGATTGTGACGAAAGGAATGTCGGTGCGGTCGATTCTGCTGTCGGCGTGCAGGTCTCGGGCTTCGATCGCGTCGCGCATCACGTCTGCGTCGAAGACATCGGACAGACCGAACTCGGATCTGATGGACTCGAAATCGAAGTTCGGAGCCCTCAGCCGGGTGAGCAGCACCGTCAGTTGTTCCAGTCGTCGTCGGAGTCGGCGGCCTTGTTGCGGGCGGCTGCGATCTTCAGCGCCTGCTCTGCGGTGGCCTTGTCCGGATACGGACCCATGCGGTCGAGGGCATTGGTCTCCTTGCCCTGCACAACCTGCTTGGTGCTGATGTCGTAGTACCAGGAGCTGTCGTCGTCGGTCATGACTTCCAGTGTGCCCCATACAGCCACGCCGCAGGTGTACCGCGCGAGAAATTGGAGTGCGAACGAGTCGGCCTGTAAGCCGGATCCTGTGCATCGACCCGCTCTCGCGAGATCGAATAGACGACCATCCATCTGGGCACACCGTTGCCGGGTACCTCGAGCAGTCCACCCGCAGGCTCGGGCGAGCAGCCCTCGAGCACCTGCGCAGCTGCACCCCTTGCGCGGTGCAGCCTTCGACCTTGCTCCGGGCGGGGTTTACCTAGCCACCCCAGTCACCTGGGATGCTGGTGCGCTCTTACCGCACCGTTTCACCCTGACCTGCGTTTCGATTCCGAAGAACCGAACCGCAGGCGGTCTGTTTTCTGTGGCACTGTCCCGCGAGTCACCTCGGGTTGCCGTTAACAACCGCCCTGCTCTGTGGAGTCCGGACTTTCCTCGGCCCGAAGCGGAACGGAACCTGTCCGTCGGTACTTCGAGCCGCAGCCGTCCAGCCAACTCGTTCGCGATTGCGTACTCTACCCGCCTCACGTCGGATGCCCGGCGATTGCCCGGCCATGAAGAACAGAGGCACTCACGATGGCCGCGGCAGCGGTGACGACCACCCCCACCCAGGCGGCGGACGTGTAGGCATCCTGTCCGGGGAAGGTGGAGCCCGGACTCGTTCCGGCGGCGAGTACCAGACCACCGATCGCGCTTCCGAAAGAGAATCCGACACTGCGCACCACCTGGTTGATACTCATGACGCTCGAGGTCTCCGCGGAGGGCACCACCGGCAGCACGACGGCCGGCAGCGCGGCCGAAAAGCTTCCGACTCCGAAACCCAGAATCGCCATCACCGCACAGAGTTCAACGATGCCGGCGCGGGTACCGGCGAACAAGGCGAGAGCCACCAGAACGATCAGTGCGCTGACCGTCAGCGCGCTGGCTGCCCCCACCCGACGCAGCGCTCTGGGGACCAGCTTGCCGGCGAGAAATCCGAACACCGAGAACGGAACCAGGACGAGGCCCGCCGCGAACACGTCGAGGCCGAAACCGTATCCGGCACCGGAAGGCGTCTGCGCGTAGCGCGTAGCGAGGGTGAGCAGCAGATACATTCCGATGCCGCCGAGCAACATTGCGCCGTTCGCTCCGACCACAGCCCTGTGACGAAACAACCGAAGATCGACGAGTGGTGCCGAGCTTTTCAGTTCGACGCGTACCCATATGCCCGCAGCGACGACCGCGATTGCAGCCAGCACCCCCGCCGTCCAAGGGCGGCTCGTCCACAGCGGGGTCTCACTGATGAGAACGAACACCAGGGTGAGAGGGAGCGCCAGCAGCACCGCACCCGGAACGTCGATCCGGGTCGCGCGCGTGCGCGTCGAGGCAGGAACAACTCGCAGAGCAACGGCAAACGCCATGACCGTCATCGCAGCACCGAATCCGTATGCGAGCCGGAGACCGCCGTGCTCGGCCAGAAACCCCGACAAGGGATACCCCACACCGACACCCGCAGTAGACGCGACCGACAACAAAGCGATGGTCGATCCGGACCGTTTGTCGGACAGATGATCTCGCACCACACCCATCAGCATCGAAGTCAGGGCCAGTCCCACTCCCTGGGCTCCGCGGCCGAGGAGCAGCCAGGAGAAGGACAGCGGCAGTGCGGTCAGAATGCCTCCGGCCGAGACGACGCCCAGTGTCCCGAGGATTGCTGCCCGTCGATGCGGACCCGATCCGAGGCGGCCCAGAACCGGTGTCATGACGGCACCGGTCAACAAAGCCAACGTCAACGTCCATTGTGCACTGGAGAGGGAGACGGCGAAAGTTGTTGCGACGCTGGTGATCAGCGGGGCACCGAGGCTACCGACAGCGGCGACGACGACTCCGACGAACAACAGAGAAGGCACGAACATTCGTGATTCGTCGTGCTCGGAGCCGGAGATCAACGGTTCGTCTCGCTCGTGATGTGGTCGAACAATCCGGCGTGGATACGAGTACCCACTCCGTTCGCCCAGGGTTGGTCGACGTCATGAATCTGCAAGGCCGCGCCACTGTTGAGCAGCATGCCGAACGCCAGAAACGCTTTGACGGTCACGGCGTCGAGACCGGTGACCTCTACGACGGTGTTCCACATCCGGCCGAACGCCTCTCGAACGGCGTCGCGCACCTCTTCGTCGCCACACGCGGCGATCCCCTGCAGCTGCAGCAGGAGTGAGGTTCGATCCTCGAGCATGGCGTAATAGCACTCCCCCATCGAGGCCAAGGCTTGCTGACCGGTGGCAGTACCTGCCGCCTCGCGCATCCCATCCGCCACACGGTCGAACGACGCGACCACCAGCTCGGAGAAGAGTGCCTTCTTGGTTCCGAATATTCGAAAGATGTAGGCCTGGGTGATCCCTGCTTCGCGGGCGATCCTGTCGGTCGAACCGCCGTGCAGTCCGGACGATGCAAATTCGTCTGCCGCTATCCGCAGTATTTGCTGCCGTCGT
This sequence comes from Rhodococcus sp. 05-2256-B1, assembly GCF_002258465.1. Lineage (NCBI taxonomy): Bacteria > Bacillati > Actinomycetota > Actinomycetes > Mycobacteriales > Nocardiaceae > Rhodococcus > Rhodococcus sp. 05-2256-B1. Next base: position 188,455 of record NZ_NOZA01000027.1, read on the forward strand.
TCCGGGCCTGTCATCCGTCCTCTCTGCGCCATGCTGCTAAGTTACTGGTTACTAACTACTGACTTCAATGGTTGTTCTCGTGCGCTTCACTACAGTTCCTTCCATGAGTGAATGGGTTGTGCTGCTGCGCGGCATCAACGTCGGCGGCATCAACATCAAGATGGTCGACCTCCGCGCAGCTCTGGCCTCGGCCGGCTTCACGAATGTCCGCACGATTCTGGCGACCGGCAACGTACTGCTGCAGTCGCCGCTGGCGGCCGCCGCCCTGAAAGCACAGGTGGAGAGCACGCTCGCCGAGGCGTTCGGCTACCGAGCCTGGGTTGTCGTACTCGACGTCCCGACACTGAGGGCGATAGTGGAGTCCTACCCGTTCGACGCCGAACGGGAGGGCTGGCATCCTTATGTGGTGTTCGGTAACGACGATAGCCATTTGACCGAATTGTCCGCTCTTGCAGTGGAACTCGAACCCGATCTCGAGAGGATTGCCGAGGGGAACAGCGTGCTCTACTGGGAGGTGCGCAAGGGCAACACCACCGACAGTAGGTTCGGAAAAGCCACGGCGAAGGCGAAGTACAAGGCCACGACCACCACGCGGAACGTCCGCACTCTCGTGAAGATTCTCGAGTGACCGTTCTCGCTGCGGCATTGGTCGCCGCCGTTCTCGTCTTCGCCATCGTTCGCCCGCGCGGTCTTCCCGAGATCGTTGCTGCACTTCCAGCGGCCGCAGTTGTTCTTCTCGTCGGCCTCGTCAGCCTCGACGCCGCCCGTGAGCAGGTACTCGAACTCGCACCCACCGTCGTCTTTCTGGCGTTCATCCTGATCCTGGCGCATCTGTCGGATGCCCTCGGTGTGTTCACCTGGATCGCGGCGAAGCTACGCCGCGGATCCAAGGGCAGCCCCCGCAGACTGCTGACCCTCGTGTTTGCCGCTGCCGCGGCCACCACAGCCGTACTGAGCCTCGACGCGACCGTTGTTCTGCTGACACCGTCCATCATCGGTGCCGCTCGGATCCTGGGGATGTCGCCGCGTCCACACAGTTACGCCACTGCGCACCTGTCCAATTCGGCGTCGACCTTGCTGCCGGTGTCGAATCTGACCAACCTGCTGGCCTTCGCCGCGACGGGCCTGACCTTCCTGCACTTCACCGCGCTGATGGCACTGCCGTGGATTTTCGCGGTCGCCATCGAACTGGCGGTGTTCCTGATCTTCTTCCGCAAGGATCTGACCCGCACAGCGACACCGACGGACTCCGCGACCGAACACAGCACTGACGACGTCCCAGCACCGCGAAGCACCCTCGTCATCCTCGGCGCGACATTGATCGGCTTCGCCGTGGCAGGACTGTTCGATACCGAACCGTTCTGGGTGGCTGCCGTGGGCTCCGTGGCACTGGCAATCCCGGCGCTTCGAGCTCGCCACACCACACCTCGCGCGATCCTGCGCGGTGCCGATCTGCCCTTCTGTGGCTTCGTCTTCCTTCTCGGCATCGTCGTGCTCGGCGTGACGACGGGCCCGATCGGCGACTGGCTGGCGCGAATCCTGCCGTCCGACACCACCTTCGCGTCCCTGTTGGCCGCAGCTGCCATTGCGGCGGTGGCGTCGAACATCGTCAACAACCTGCCCGCAACGTTGCTGCTCCTGGCGGCCTTCGGCGCGGACGCTCCCCCGGCGTTGTTGCTGGCCATGGTGATCGGGGTCAACCTCGGCCCCAACCTCACCTACGTCGGTTCACTGGCGATCATGCTGTGGCGACGCGTCGCGTCGGCCAACGACGAGCCGGCAGACCTGCGCACATTCACCGTGCTCGGTGTCATCACGACCCCGTTGACCATCGTCGGAGCAGTGGCGGGCCTGTGGCTGGCGCTGCAGATCTGAGACCCGCACCTCCGCAGGATCAGGTCAGGTGAGACGTGTCGTTGACCAATTTCACCGATGCCCCGCCGTCGGGGTAGAACTCCGCGATGCTCAGCGACGCGAGGTCCAGGTGCATTCGGTAGAGCAGTGACGGTCCGACGTCCAGTGCCAGTTGCAGCAGTGTCTTGATCGGCGTCACGTGTGTCACGACGACGATCGTCTTGCCCGCGTACTCGTCGATCAATCGATCACGGGCCGATTCGATTCGAGTGCGCACTGCGTCGAAACTCTCACCGTTGGGCGGGCCCACCGAGGTATCGCCCAGCCAGGCCCGATGTTGTTCGGGATAGCGGTCTTTCGCCTCTGCGAAGGTCAGACCTTCCCAGTCGCCGAAGTCCGTTTCGGTCAGATCGTCGACGGTGGTCACGTCGAGTCCGAGTGCACCTGCCGCGGCGTCGGCGGTCTGTCGGGCGCGGCCGAGGGGGGACGAGACGATCGCTGCGATGTCGTCGTGTCCGCCGAGCCGTGCCGCTGCAGCGGTGGCCTGTCGAACCCCCAGCTCGGTCAGTTCCGGATTTCCGCGACCCGAGTATCGCCGGTCGACCGACAGCGCGGTCTGGCCGTGGCGCAACAACAACATTCGGGTGGGGTCGCCCACTGCACCGGTCCACCCGGGGGCCGCCGCGGGTTGCTTCGCGGCCGGTTCGGAATCGGGCAGATCAGGGAGGTCGATCCCCTTGGCCGCGGCGTCCATCGCCTCGTTCGCCAGACCGTCGGCGTGTGAGTTCTGCTCCCGCGGAATCCACTGGAAGGTGACGCGATCGAACGTGCGAGCAAGCTCCGCCGCTCGGCGATTGAGCGGAATCATGTCGGGATGCTTGACCTTCCAGCGTCCCGACATCTGTTCGACGACGAGTTTGGAGTCCATCCGAACGTCGACCTCACGGGCACCCACGTCCGCGGCCGCCGTCAACGCAGCGATGAGGCCCCTGTACTCGGCCACGTTGTTCGTTGCGATTCCCAGCGCCTCCCGGCGTTCGGCCAACACCTCGCTGCGATCTGCCGAGAACACCACGGCTCCGTATCCGGCGGGACCCGGGTTGCCGCGGGAGCCGCCGTCGGCTTCGACGACGACCCGTTGCGCGGCACTCAAATTCCGGACTCCTTGGTGCGCACCAGGATTGCGTTGCATTCCGAGCAACGAACCAGAGCATCGGCAGGCTTGTTGGCAATGCTCGCAATTTCGTTGCGATCGAGCTCGATTCGGCATGCGCCGCATCGGCGGGCCTGCAGCAACGCTGCGCCTCGACCGGTCAGTGCGCGCTGCTTCTCGTACAGAGCCAGCAGATCGGCCGGCATACCCGAGATCAATGCCCCGCGACGCTCGGCGCTCCGCTTCTCGGCGACGTCCAGGTCTGCGACAGCGTCGTCGCGGCGACGACCGGCGTCGACCATTTCGTCCTCGATCTGTGTCAGCTGCGCCCCGGCGTGTTCGTAGTCGCGCTCGCTGGCCTCGCGCTGTTCCATGACTTCGAGCAGTTCTTCCTCGAGGATGCTCTGCCGCCGTTCGAGACTGCCGAGCTCGTGCTGCAGCTCGGTCATCTGCTTGGGCGCAACCGTGCCGCTCTCGAGCATCTTCTTGTCGCGCGCCTCGCGCTGGCGAACGGCATCGACTTCGCCCTCGAGCTTGCGGATGTCGCGATCGAGGTCGTCCATCGAGATCTGCACCGTGACGGCAGCATCCTTGCGGGTGATGCGCTCGGCCTCGAGTTTGTCGACCTCCTGCTGCTCGGGGAGGGTCTTTCGGCGATGGGCGATCTGCGAGAGTTCGGTATCCACACCGGCCAATTCGAGTAGCGAGGCCTGGACTTTGGGATCGACGTTCACGCTTGATGACTCCTGCGACTATGGAAGTTGATTCCGATTACCCTACCGGCTGCGCAGAACGTACCGAGCCGGATCCGTCCACTCCCCCGGTCGCGGGGTTCGTCGGTCACAACGTCCACGGGTCGGTACGGACATCGCTGACCCTGCTGCTCCAGCCGTCCGTATCGCCGAATTCGGCGTCCACGATGCCCCTCGCCTGAGCACACCACGGGAACTCCGAGGCCCAGTGGGCCGTGTCGATCACCGCGGGTCCACCCGCCCTCAGGTGCTCGTCGACGGGATGATGCCTCAGATCGGACGTGACATAGACGTCGGCGTCGGTCCGCGCGACGGTTGCGAGGAACGAGTCCCCTGCTCCCCCGCACAGGGCGACGATCGACACCGTGGCGTCCGGATCGCCTGCAGCTCGCACTCCCCAGCTGGTGGCCGGCAGAGCGGCTCGGACGACATCGGTGAACTCGGCGAGGGTCATCGGATCAGGCAACCGTCCGATCCGCCCCAGACCGGTGCACGACGGTAGGGCCGCGGACTCGAAGACATCGAACGCGGGCTCCTCGTACGGATGCGCACGCCTGAGCGCGGACTGCATCCGCGCGCGGTCTGCCCGGGATGCAACCACCTCGATTCGGTCCTCGGTCACGGTGTGGACTTCGCCGACGACGCCGAGCGTCGGATGAGCACCGGGCTGCGGCCGAAATTGGCCCAGCCCCTCGGTGTGCCAGCTCGCTTCGCTGTAGTCGCCGATCTCACCGGCTCCGGCGTCGAACAGCGCTTGGCGCACCGCCGCAGTGTCGGCGGACGGCACGAATACGACCCATTTGTCGTGCGCCGGAGCAGGAATGGGATCGAGTGGCCTGGTGTCGATCACACCGAGGGCCGACGCGAGTGCGTCGGAGACACCGGGATCGGCCGAGTCGGCGTTGGTATGGGCGGTGAACAGCGCGCAGTCGGCCTTGATAAGGCGGTGGATCACCGAGCCTTTGGCGGTGTCGGCCGCAACCGAATCGACTCCTTTGAGCAGCAGAGGGTGATGGGCGACGATGAGGTCGGCGCCCCAGGAAATGGCCTCGTCCACGACGGCCGGGGTGACGTCGACGGCGTGGAGCACCTGTCGCACTTCGGATTCCGGATCTCCGCATACCAATCCCACCGAGTCCCAGCTCTCAGCCAATCGAGGCGGGTATGCCTTGTCGAGAACCTCGATGACGTTCGCCAGAGTCACTGCCATGTCGATTGCTCTCCTCACAGAACGGTGTTCAACGCATGCACCAGTATGTCGACGTGTGCCGAGTCCCGTATGGCGACGCGTAGGTAGTTGCGATCGAGTCCGGGAAACGTGTCGCCGCGCCGAACCGCAATTCCCTTCGTGCGCAAACGTTCTCGGATCCCGTCGGCGCCGTCGACCCGCGCCAGAAGAAACGGCGCTCGCGCCGGCCCGGCAATGTCGAGACCGAGTGCGGTCAGTCTCGCGATCATGGCGTCACGTTCGGCGTCGATACGCAGCGCTTCGGCTCGGGCCTGCTCGACCGCGAACGGCTCGGTACAGGCACGGATTGCTTCGAGTTGCAGAGTGCCCAGGGGCCAGTGCGCACGGCCCCGCTGCATTCGTTCGAGTACGTCGGGATGGGCCAGAGCGTAGCCGCACCGCAACCCCGCCAATGCCCACGTCTTGGTCAGGCTTCGGAGTACCAGCACGTCCGCGACGCTGTCCGAGGAGACCGATTCTCCTGCCCCCGTCACTGCGTCGGCGAATGCTTCGTCGACCACGACGATGCGGCCGGGCCTACGCAGACCGAGCACTTCCTCGCGGGGATGCAGCACCGACGTCGGATTGGTGGGATTGCCGACGATCACCATGTCGGCGGCCTCGGGCACCAGACCCGGATCGAGCAGAAAAGGCGGCGGGAGTACTACCCGATGGACAGGGATGCCGGCCTGCTCGAGCACCCAATCGGGCTCGGTGAACGACGGGTGCACGGTTGCCACGAGGGCCGGCTCGAGCCGTGGCAGCATCGCGAATCCTTCGGCTCCGCCACCGAGCAGCAGTACCTCGTCCGGCGAGCGTCCGTGGTGTGCGGCGACCTGCTCCCGAGCCGCCCGCTCGGCTGCCCCCGATGGATACGAACCGAGCGAGTCCAGTTCTGCAGCGAGCCGATCACGAAGCCACGGCGGCGGACCGTTACCGCGCACGTTGACGGCGAAGTCGACGAGGCCTGAGCCGACCTCGAGATCCCCATGATGACGGAGAAGTGCATCGGGGCCGGGCGCTGTATCGGACATCGCGACGAGCCTAGCCGTCACGTGCACCGATAGGCTCAAGCCATGTCTGCCGCTCTGCCCGCATCCGTTGTCCTGTTCGATCTCGACGGAACGTTGACCGATTCCGCACCGGGAATTCACGCAGGATTTCGCCACGCGCTGGCCTCGGTCGGCGCTCCCGAACCGACCGAACAGCAACTCTCTCTCGTCGTCGGTCCACCGCTGATCGACACGCTGCGCTCGATGGGCCTGGACGAGGAGGCAGCTCAGCGCGCGCTCGCCGCCTATTTCGACCGCTACGACGAGCGGGGTTGGGCCGAGAACACCGCCTTCGACGGCATCGAGACAGTGCTGACGCGATTGCAGGATCGCGGTGTTCGGCTGGGCGTGGCGACGTCCAAGTCGGAGCGCTTCGCCGTCCGGATTCTCGACCACTTCGGCTTGTCCCGGTACTTCGACTTCATCGGCGGTGCCAGCAACGACGGGTCGCGGCGAGCGAAGTCCGACGTCATCGCGCACTCGCTGACCAATCTCGGCATCGATCCCGTGGAATCCTCGGACGGCGGCACCGCAGGGGTGATCATGATCGGCGACCGCGATCACGATGTGCACGGCGCGGCTCGGTTCGGAATTCCGGCGGTCTACGTGGAATGGGGCTACGGCATCGACGGCGAGAGCGACGACGCCGCGTTCACCGCGTCGGACATGGACGAACTGGTTGCCGTGCTCGAGCAGAACACGCAGGCGTCACGATGAGCGAGCCACTGCACGTGACGTTCGTGTGCACCGGAAACATCTGTCGATCACCGATGGCCGAGAAGGTGTTCGCCGCGCACCTGAGCGAGGCGGGCCTGAGTGATGCAGTCCGCGTATCGAGCGCGGGAATCGACGGGTGGCATGTCGGCGACGGCGCAGACCCCCGAACGGTCGCAGAACTCGATGCGCACGGCTACGAGAGCGAGCACGAAGCGAACCAGGTCGGACCGGACCACCTCGCTGCCGATCTGATCGTTGCTCTCGACACCGGCCACGCTCGATCTCTACTGCAGTTGGGTGCACCGGCCGATCGGGTGCAGCTGCTGCGTTCGTTCGATCCCGACGCCGACGATGCGTCGGTCGCAGATCCCTACTACTCGTCGGATTCTGCGTTCACCGAGGTGCGAGAACAGATCGAGGATGCCGTGCCCGGCTTGATCGATTGGGCGCGGTCTCGGCTGGCCGCCTGACCCGGCTACCGTGGTGGGGTGGAGAAGTTACGGTTCTTGCTACGTCCGAAGTGGTTGGTGCTGGCCGCCGTCGCGCTGGCGTTCGCCTTCTTGTGCTTCAGCGTGCTCGCTCCGTGGCAGCTGGGCAAGAACACCTCGACTTCTGCGCGCAACGACTTGATCACCCGATCGGTCGGGGCAGATCCGGTGCCGATCACCGACGTTCTCACCGGGAACGGATTCGCGGCCGACGACGAATGGCGGCGGGTGATCGCGCAGGGCAGCTACGTGGAGAATTCCGACGCCCTGGTGCGGCTGCGCAGCATTCGTGAGCAGCCCGCGTACGAGGTCATCACTCCGTTCGTCATCGACGGTGGCCCTACTGTTCTCGTCAACCGCGGATACGTGCTCCCGGTGGAGGGAACGCGACCGCCCGAGTTCGCAGCAGCCCCGACCGGCCCGGTCACTCTCGATGCCCGCGTTCGTCAGGCCGAAGGAACATCACGTGAGCCGATCCAGGAGGACGGCCGCCTGCAGGTGTACAACATCAACCCGGAGCAGATCGGCGCAGCGGTCGGCGTCGACGCGATCGACGGGTACCTGCAGCTCGACGACGGTCAACCCGGTGGCCTCGGCCTCATCGAGCTCCCGCAGACCGACGCGGGCCCCTATCTGTCCTACGGGCTGCAGTGGCTGGCGTTCGGCATCATGGCACCGTTGGGTCTTGCGTATTTCGTCCGCGCCGAGCTGCGGGAGCGACGCATGTCTCGAACCGAGATGGCCGACGCGATGTCCGATCAGTCCGACCCCACGTCCGACGACGATTCCGCGCCGGACGACGAAGAAGAATTCACTCTTCCCACCCGACGCGAGAAGCGGGCCAGAGCCCGCGCTGCATCACAGGCGAGAACGCCGACGGACCCTCGCTTGGCCGATCGATACGGCAAGAACCGCTGACGCGGCCGTCGCGAACTCTTGCACCCGTGTCGACAGCACGACTGCTCGCCGAAGGTCCCGGGCCGTGGGCGCTCGCCCGTCGCCGAGTGTCGGCCTGATCTCCACGCCGTGCCGGTATTGAGTGCGCCCACCGAGCTGGAGTCCGAGCGCACCCGCCGACGCGGCTTCCGGCACCCCCGCATTGGGGCTGGGATGACGGGACGCGTCGCGTCGCCACACCCGTAGCGCGTGCGTCGCAGAACCCTGCACCAGCGGTGCCGCGAGAACGGTCGCCGCACCCGTGACTCGTGCCGGCAACAGGTTCAGTGCGTCGTCGAGGCGTGCGGCGGCCCATCCGAACCGTAGGTATTTCGGAGACCGGTATCCCACCATTGCATCGAGTGTGTTGCTGGCTCGGTATGCCAGGATCCCCGGTACGCCGGCCAGGGCTCCCCACACCACGACACCGACTGTTGCGTCGGATGTGTTCTCGGCGATGGATTCGAGTGCCGCGCGTGCCAGCCCGTCGGAGTCGAGGAATGCCGGGTCACGTCCGCACAGAGACGGGAGCAATGCGCGTGCGCCGGGCAGGTCGTCTCGGTCGAGGTGATCGGCCATCGAGCGACCTACTACCGACAGCGATGTTCCGCCCAGCGCGGCCCACGTCGCGGTAGCCACCAGAGCGGCCTCGGCCGCTGGGCCGAGACGCGACACTGCTCGCGTGGACGCGATTCCGAGTGCGGTGACGCCTCCGACCAGTACGGCGGTATGGATGACACCCGCAATCCTGTTGTCGCGGTAGAGCCGAGCCTCGACGCGAAGGGCAGCCGTTCCGAATCCTGCTACCGGATGCCAGCGCTGTGGGTCTGTGAACACTCGATCCAGGCCGTAACCGACCAGCAATCCGATCGCTCGGGGGTGTGTCCACATCGCACGAATCTATCCACCGGCCATCCGGTGTGCGGAATCGGTACGGGTCAGGCCCAGCGCCGGTTGTACGCGCCGGAGAGCTGACGGCTCCTGAAGTCGATGTCGCTTCCGTCGTTGAGCAAGGCGATGGCCATACCGACGAAACCGATTGCTGCTACTACGAACATGGTCATGATTCCCCCAAGAATCGTTGTGGGCCTGCCGCGGCGGTGCCGTGGCCGACGTGTTCCGTAACAGATTGTTACCCGCCGGTAGGGCGATTCCCACTGCTTTGAGGTCGGCGTCACGTGTGTCTGTCGTCACGAGACGCCGGACACATCGAACGTCCAAAATTCAACGGCCACCGACGATCTCGTGCATTTAGTGACCGCGACTATCGACCGCCGGGCACCGCATGCATGTGCGGCTCCTCGGCCACGACCGATCCGATGAAGTCGTCCACCACCTTCACCCGCGCCAACCCCGTCAGCTCCCGCGGAATTACCGTCCAGTAGGTGCGTTCGACCGAGACGAGGCCCGGCAACACCGGAATCAACGTGTCGTCCGGTTCGCCGATGTAGCTGGGCAACGGCGCAATTCCCACCCCGGACCGCGCCGCGATCCACTGGCCGGTGATGTTGTTGGTCTGAATCTGCGCCCGACCGTCGGGCAGAATCGAATCCAGGATGCGCAGCGGCGCAACGTCGAGCAGCGCATCCACGTAGGAGATCAGGGTGTGCCCACGCAAACCGTCGACCGAGTCGATCGTCGGCTGCGCAGCCAGGTATCGCTCGGCGGCATAGAGCGCCAGGGTGTAGGTCGCCAATTGCCGGGCCACCACCAACCTGGGCGACGGCCGTTCCAACGTGATGGCAATGTCGAATTCCCTGGTGGCCAACGAGTTGTGCTCGGTGGCGGTGACGAGTTCGATATCCAGATCGGGGTGCTTGTCACGAAGCGCACCCAGCTTCGGCGTGAGAACGAAGGCACCGAACCCGTCCGGGGCCGCGATGCGCACTGTCCCTCGCAGCGATCCGGTATCGGATGTCTGATCCTCGAAGGCAGCGATCAGCGTGGACTCCACGGTTTCGGCGTACCCGACCAACCTGCGCCCCGCCTCGGTCAATCGCCACCCCGTCGGGGTTCGGTCGAAAAGTCGTTGCCCTGCGGACTTCTCGAGGGCCGTGATGCGTCGACCGACCGTGGTGTGGTCCACGCCGAGCGTTCGCGACGCATCGGTCAGACGTCCCGTTCTCGACACTTCGAGGAAATAGCGGAGGTGGTCTGGGTTGAACACTCGCCCAGCCTATCCCCCCTGTGCATTTATGCACGGCAATCTGCGATTTTGGCCTTTGACATGTGCATCTATTCGAATGAGACTCGAGACACACCGATGGAAGGAACGAACGTTGACCGACGTCATCTCACACTGGCTCGATGGTAAGACTTTTTCCGGATCTTCCGATCGGACGTCACCGGTCACCAACCCCGCCACCGGGGAGGTCACCGGCACGCTCACGCTCGCCGATCGGAGCGATGCCCGCGCCGTCATCGACGCCGCCGCAGCTGCCTTTCCCGCGTGGCGCGACACCTCCCTGGCCAAGCGCACCTCGATCCTCTTCTCCTTCCGAGAACTGCTCAACGCGAAGAAGAACGAGCTGGCCGAGATCATCACGGCCGAGCACGGCAAGGTGCTCTCGGACGCCCTCGGCGAGATTTCTCGCGGCCAGGAAGTGGTCGAATTCGCCTGTGGCATAGCCCATCTACTGAAGGGCAGCTACACCGAGAATGCGTCCACCGGAGTGGACGTCTATTCCATTCGTCAGCCGCTCGGGCCGGTGGCCATCATCTCCCCCTTCAATTTCCCTGCCATGGTGCCGATGTGGTTCTTCCCCATCGCCATCGCCGCCGGTAACACCGTCGTGCTCAAGCCGTCGGAGAAGGACCCGAGTGCCAGCATCTGGCTCGCGCGGCTCTGGGCCGAGGCAGGCCTGCCCGACGGCGTGTTCAACGTGCTGCAGGGAGACAAGGAGGCCGTCGACGAACTGCTCGAGAACAAGAAGATCAAGTCGATCTCCTTCGTCGGATCGACGCCCATCGCCCAGTACGTCTACTCGACAGGCACCGCCAACGGCAAGCGTGTTCAGGCCCTCGGCGGTGCCAAGAACCATGCCGTCGTCCTCCCCGATGCAGATCTCGACCTGGCCGCGGACGCCATGGTCAACGCCGGCTTCGGCTCGGCGGGTGAGCGATGCATGGCCATCTCCGCTCTCGTGGCCGTCGGGAAGATCGCCGACGAGCTCGTCGCCAAGATCGCCGAACGCACCACACCACTGGTCACCGGCGACGGCACCCGCGGCGCCGACATGGGCCCGCTCGTCACCCGGGTACACCGCGACAAGGTTGCGTCCTATGTCGACGCAGGCGAGGCGTCCGGCGCCACGATCGTCGTCGACGGCCGCACCGTCCAACCCGACGGGGCTGCGGACGGATTCTGGCTCGGCCCCACGCTCATCGACCATGTGACACCGGACATGAGCATCTACACCGACGAGATCTTCGGTCCTGTGCTCTCGGTCGTCCGTGTCGACACCTACGACGAAGCCCTCACACTGATCAACGACAATCCGTACGGCAACGGCACGGCGATCTTCACCAACGACGGCGGGGCGGCACGGCGGTTCCAGAACGAGGTGGAGGTCGGCATGGTCGGTGTCAATGTGCCGATTCCCGTTCCCATGGCGTACTACAGTTTCGGCGGCTGGAAGAGCAGTTTGTTCGGCGACAGCCACGCTCACGGCACCGAAGGAGTGCACTTCTTCACGCGGGGTAAAGCCGTCACCAGTCGCTGGCTCGATCCCAGCCACGGCGGTATCGATCTCGGCTTTCCTGCAAACAACTGAGTTCTACAAAGCCCATGTGCGTGGAAACTCGTAGACCACTACGAAGTTCCACGCACATGGAGATACCGCGAAGGAGCACTCCATGGTTGCCAATATCTCTTTTCCACGTTTTCTCAAACTCGGCGGCGGTGCCGTCGAGGAGCTGGGTACGGTACTGACCGACCTGGCCGTATCTCGTCCCCTACTCGTCACCGATGCGTTCATGGCGGGCAACGGCTCGGCCGATCGACTGATGACGATCATGACCGAGGCCGGTAAGTCGCCTGCTCTGTTCTCGGGCACCGTGCCCGATCCGACGACGGATTCGCTGATCGCCGGTCTCGAAGCGGTGCAGCAGCATTCGGCCGATTCCATCATCGGGTTCGGCGGCGGCAGTCCGATGGACACAGCCAAAGCGCTGGCCATCCTCGCGGTGCAGGGCGGGACGATGCGGGACTTCAAGGCTCCGGTGCTCTCCACCGGTCCGGCGCTTCCGATCATCGCAATTCCAACAACGGCGGGAAGTGGTTCGGAGGCAACGCAGTTCACTATCATCACCGACGTGGCCTCGGATGAGAAGATGCTGTGCCCCGGCTTGTCCTTTCTGCCGATCGCATCGATCATCGACTTCGAGCTGACGATGTCGATGCCGGCACGTCTGACTGCCGATACCGGCGTCGACGCTCTGACACACGCCATCGAGGCATACGTCAGTAAGAAGGCCAACCCCATCTCCGACGGTTTGGCGCTCAGCGCTATTCGCACCATCGGAACGTCGCTGCTTCGGGCGTATCGAGACGGAGAAGACCGGCAGGCACGCGAGGCCATGATGCATGCGTCCACCCAGGCGGGAATGGCGTTCTCCAACGCCAGCGTCTGTCTGGTCCACGGGATGAGTCGACCGATCGGCGCGCATTTCCATGTCGCACACGGACTGTCCAATGCGATGCTCTTGCCTGCCGTCACAGCCTTCTCCATCGGCGGAGCCCAGTCCCGCTACGCCGACTGCGCCCGCGCCCTCGGTGCGGCATCGGAAGCCGATTCGGACGCGGTTGCCGGAGGCAAGTTGCAGGACGCCATCGTCACGCTGTGCCGTGAGGTCGAAGTTCCCACTCCGCAGACGTTCGGCATCGACAAGTCGACGTGGGACGACATGTTGCCGCTGATGGCCGAGCAGGCTCTCGCGTCCGGCAGCCCCGGTAACAATCCGGTCGTTCCGACGGCGGAGCAGATCGTCGATCTGTACCGCCAGGTGTATGCCGGGATCTAGGCCGAGTCACCGGACACGCGGGCGGCAACCTTGTCGCGCCGCGTGTTTCGGCGTTGAACGATGATTCCGCCGATCACCGTCACTGCCGCCAGCACGGCCGAGAGCAGGATGGACGATCGCTGCTCGGGTCGCACGACCATCATGACGAGGACGAAGACGATGAATCCGATGGCCAAATAGGTGAGCCACGGGTAGAGCCACATCAGAACGGCCGGGCGTTCGCCGTCGCGATCGAGTTGGCGACGCAGCACCAGTTGACTGCTGGCGATGGCCAGGTAGACGAACAGAGCCACGGCACCGGTCGTCGCGAGCAGGTAGGTGAAGAGCTTCTCGGGAAGAATGTAGTTTCCGACCACGGCAAGGAAGCCGAGAACCATCGAGGCAATGACGGCAACCCACGGCACCCCGTTGGCGGTGATCTTCTTGACTGCGCGCGGCGCATCGCCACGATCACCGAGCGAGTAGAGCATGCGGGAGGCGGTGTAGAGCGCCGAATTCAAGCACGACGCGACGGCGGTCAGAATGACGATGTCCATGATGGTCTCCGCGTGGGGAATTCCCATCTTGGACAGCACATACTGGTAGGAGCCGGTTGCCGGGTCCAATTCGTTCCAGGGAACGAGTGCGACGATGACGAAGATCGATCCGAAGTAGAAGATCGAGATACGCCAGATCACCGAGTTGGTGGCGCGGGTGATCCCCTTTGCGGGGTCCTTGGATTCGGCTGCAGCGATGGTGACGATCTCGGATCCCATGAACGAGAACATCGTAGTCAGCATGGCTGCGATCACCGCGCCGAAGCCGAGCGGCATGAAGCCGCCGGAGGCCCACAGTTGGTCCACGCCACTGACTTCGGAGTTCGGCAGCCAGCCCAGGATGGCCGCGATGCCGAGACCGATGAACGCGACGATGGCCACGACCTTCACCAACGCGAACCAGAACTCGAACTCGCCGTAATTGCCGACGCTGATCAGGTTGGTCGCGGTGAGCGCAACGACGATGATCAGGGCCCACATCCATTGGGCACCGCCCAGCCAGTTGGTGAGGATGGCGGCAGCGGCGGTCGCCTCGACGGGGATCACCAATACCCAGAACCACCAGTACAGCCAACCGACGGAGAAGCCGGCCCAATGTCCCAGTGCCCGGGTCGCATACGTCGAGAACGAACCGGTGTCGGGGTTGGCGGTGGCCATTTCCCCGAGCATGCGCATTACCAGGATGACGAGGAGTCCGGCGAAGAAGTAGGCCAACAACACCGCAGGTCCTGCGGTGGCGATGGCGTTGGCGGAGCCGACGAACAATCCGGCACCGATCACTCCGGCTATCGAGATCATCGTCACGTGTCGCGGTTTGAGACTGGTTCCCAGTCCGTGCTCTCCGGTATCTGGCTTATCCGTAATTGCCATTTCAACAGTTCAGCACAAGGTCGGGCCCTCCGCAGCAGGTGACCGAATTGTCCAGACAATCAGTAGTACAAATGGCGGGCTTACGCACGGCCCCTGCCGGGCATACTGACGACATGACTGTCGATGCTGGGCGCACCACGGACTCGATCACCATCGTCGGTGCCGGAATTGCCGGCGCGGCATGCGCCCGGGTTCTCCACGACGCAGCCGTGCCGTTTCGTATCGTCGACAGAGGACGTGCTCCCGGCGGGCGGATGTCCTCCCCCGAGTTGCACGGTCGACGCGTCGATCTGGGTGCCGGCTACTTCACCGTCCGGGATCAGGATTTCTCGACGGTGGTAGCCGACTGGGAGTCGAGGGGCTTGGCGCGCCAGTGGGCAAACACCTTCGGCATCCTCAAGCCCGACACCGAACCGTGCACCACCACCGGGCCGGTCCGTTGGGCGACACCACACGGGCTTCGTTCTCTGGTGCGAGACTTGCTGGGAGACTTCGATATCGAGGGCTCCTCCGAGTTGACCGACCTACCCGAGGGCCACGTCGTGGTTGCGATGCCCGATCCGCAAGCCGCGCGCATCACGACAGTTCCCGATGCGGTCGAGTACGAACCGGTCATCGCGGTGGCATGTGGATTCGACGGGTTGGATGTGCCGTTCCGCGACGCGGCCTTCGTCAACGACCATCCCGATATCGCGTTCGTCGTCGACGACGGTGCCCGGCGGGGTGACGGTGCGCCCGTGCTGGTGGTTCACACGACCCCCGAGCGGGCACAGCAACACCTCGCCGATCCCGACGCAGTGATCACCCCGGTCCTCGACGCGCTACGCGAACTGTCGGTAATCTCCACGGCACCCAACTGGACGCATGCCCATCGCTGGACGTTCGCAAAGCCTGCGGCGCAACATGATTCGACCTTCGCGCTCGACGAGCGCAGCGGACGGTTCGTCGGATTCGCAGGCGATCAATGGTGTGAATCCGGCGCGCCCAGGGTGGAAAGCGCATGGCGATCGGGCACGGATCTGGGTACGGAACTGGTTGGTCGGCTCCAGAGCTGACGCCGTCACACCTCAGCTGATGAAGGTCACCGTCTCACTCAACGGTGCACGGCTGGTGCGGAATCCGTTGATCGGGTGGCTCTCG
Organism: Rhodococcus sp. 05-2256-B1; assembly: GCF_002258465.1. NCBI lineage: Bacteria > Bacillati > Actinomycetota > Actinomycetes > Mycobacteriales > Nocardiaceae > Rhodococcus > Rhodococcus sp. 05-2256-B1. The sequence goes on from NZ_NOZA01000027.1 coordinate 204,203, forward strand.
TCGGGGTAGCCGAACGAGATGCCGGCTACCACCCTGCGGGTATCCGGGATATCGAACCATTCGTGGACGAACGGCGAGTACGCGGCGAGCGCGGCCTGAGCTATCGCGCCGAGCCCGAGACTCTGCGCGCCCAGCAGGAACGTCTGCAGATACAGCCCGCAGTCGACGGCACCGTAGACACCCAGGTCCGCATCGGTGGTGATGATTGCCGCGTGTGGGGCGTCGAACAGCTCGAAATTGCGAATGAACTGGCGCGTCGTCGCCTCGGTGTCGGACTTGACCACACCGATGCTCTCGTACAGTGCTCCACCACATTCGCGTCGCCGAGCGCGGTGCAGGGCGTTGTAATTGGCCGGAAACGGAAAGTCCGGTTGCGGCACACCGGATACCACATGTTTCACCAAGGCGTCGGAGAACTTCCGGGTGGCATCACCTTCGGTGACGATGATCTGCCACGACTGGGTGTTCGACCACGATGGAGTGCGCTGGGCGGCCGCCAACAACTGTTCGAGCACGTCCCGTGATACCTGCTTCGGCAGGAACTGCCGGCATGAGTACCGCTCGTCGAGGAGTTCGGTCAATGCTTCGTACCGGGTCACGTCGTCCGCCTCGTGTCATCGCTGTCGGGTGCGGATCGAACGTAGCACCACCGCTGCGCCCGACGGTCCGCTGTCGGACCGTCGGGCGCGAGGCCGTTACTGAAGTGGCAGGAGGATGTCTTTCACCCGCGGGTCGGTGGCGAGGAACTCCTGGACCGCAGGATCCTTGAACGCGGCGACGAGGTTCTTGATGTTGTCGCTGCCCGCCCACCGGCTACCGATCGTGAGCTGGCCGGCGAACTCGTCCGGTGCCGGTGGTGCGAAGATCTGCTTCTCGACGGGAATTCCGGCCGCGAGGTAGTACTCCGTATAGCCCACTGCTGCATCGAGATCCGGCAATGCCCGCGATTGCGCGGCGAAGTCCAGCAACGTGAACTTCAGGTTCTTCGGGTTTCCGACGATGTCCTTCTGCGTGGCCGTCGACTTGTCGACCGCGGGGTCGAGGGTGATCAGACCGGCTCGCTCGAGTACCCACAGACCCTGCGCTTCGTTGGCGGGATCCGAGTAGAGCGAGACCGTTGCGCCGTCCGGCAGTTGCGCTGGGTCGGAGTACTTGTCGGACCACAATCCGAAGCCCCAACGGAACACCGGGGTTGCGGCCTCTTCCTGGAAGTCGGGGTTGGATTCGAGTACCTGTCCGAGCCACAGCTTGTGCTGGTACACCGTGGCGGCCACCTCGCCCTCACTCACCGCGCGGTTGATGGTGTTGCTGTCGGCGAGTCCGCGGAATGCAACCGTGATGCCGTACTTGGGAGCTACCTGATCGGCGACGAATTCGACGAGTGCCTGCTCGGATGCGTTGCCTTCGGCAGTGGCGACGACGAGTGTTGCGCCCTCGGTTTCGTTGGCCGAGGCCGTGTCGCCGAAGAACGCGATGCGGACAACCACGGCGAGTGCGATCAGCAGCACGACGGCCCCGATGATCCAGGGCGCTTTCCGACGGTTCTTCAGCTCGAAGCCGTGCGCTTCGGTGGACGTTGTCATGATGGATGAGACCTTTCGAATGTGGTTCAAGCAGTGCGCAATGCGCGCTGATGAGGTGTGGTGAAGCGAACGAGCGCATCGCCGACGAGCTGCACGACGGCGACAGTGAGAATCAGGATGACGATCGTGGCGATCATGACGGTGTGATCGAATCTTTGGTATCCGTATGTGACTGCGACATAACCGATTCCGCCCGCTCCGATGGTGCCGGCGATGGCCGAGTATTCGATCATGGCGATGACGTTGATGGTCAGGCCTCCGATGATCGACGGCACGGCCTCGGACAATTGTGTGGTGGTCACCTGCAGCGTGGAACCGCCGGACGCCCGGGCGACGTCGACCACCGACGTCGGGACCGAGCGGAGAGAGTTCTCGACGATGCGGGTGAAGAATGCGATGCCCGCCAACGACATCGGTACCACCGCGGCTGCAATACCGATGTTGGTTCCGGTGATCCAACGAGTGACCGGAACCAACGCAGCCATCAAGATCAGGAACGGCAACGACCGCCCGATGCTGACGATCCAGCTGATCGGCGCATGGAACACCGGGTTTTCGAACAGTCCGCCGGGGCCGAGGTTGAACAGCACCGCTCCGAGCGGCACACCGACGAGCACCACGATGAACATCACGATGCCGACCATGGTCAGTGTGTCGCCGAGCGCAGGCAGGAGCAGAGCAGGCAGCTCGTCGACCGGAACCTTGTTGCCTGCGGCCACGATTGCGATCACGACGCAGCCTCGAAGATCGGCTGCGTGGTCTGTGCAGATCCGGACAACCCCAGGGCTCTCAGTGCACCGGGGACGCGTCCACTCAGGTGGGCACCGATGCCGAGCGAGGCGCTGCCGACAGCCACTCCGGCCACTACCTGAACGGAGGCTCCCAACAGCGCAACCGGTGCGCCCAGGTCCTGGCCCAGCCGCGAGATCCAGTCCTGCGGAACGTCGGGCGAGTCGTAGGTGACGTACCAGCGCACGTCGCCGGCTGCAGCCTGTGCGTCGTCACGCCTGGGGCGCAGCTCGTTGCCGAGCGCCGACGTGTGGTCGGTCAGTAGGTCGACCAGCCGACCCGATTCGACGATGCGTCCGTGATCGAGTCTGGCCACCGAATCAGCGGCTCGCAGAACGGTATCCATTTCGTGGGTTATGAACACGATGGCTAGGTCGAGGTCCTGGCGCAGTTCTCGCAGCAACTCGACCACCGATTCGGTGGTCTGCGGATCCAAGCCGGAGGTGGCCTCGTCGGAGAGCAGCACCGACGGTCGAAGCGCCAACGCACGCGCAATTCCCACTCGTTGCCGCTGTCCGCCCGAGAGTTGAAACGGATATCGAACAGCTTTGTCGGACAATCCCACTCGGTCGAGAAGCTCGCCCACTCTCCTGGCCGTCTCGGCTTTCGTGGCCCCGAGGAAGTCCAATGGCAAGGCGACGTTCTCCGCCACGGTTCGACGCGAGAGAAGACTCGAAGACTGAAACACCGTGCCGATGCGCCGCCGCGCAACCCGAAGTTGTTTGGCATTCAACGCCGTCAGGTCGTCCCCGTTGACGATCACCGAGCCCGAGGTGGGCCGGGTGAGCAGGTTGATGCACTGGGCCAGCGTGCTCTTGCCGGCACCGCTGGGGCCGACCACGGCGAGAATTTCGCCGGACCGAACCGAGAAATCCAGCCGGTCGAGTACGACGGTTGTGCTCTCCCCTGTCCCGTAGGTCTTGGTCAACTGCGCTATTTCGATCATGCTCCGACGCTCTTTTCAGTGATGTGACGGCGCAACACTGAGGTGTCGGTGGCTCGATGACCAGCTATCGACTCATCACGATCCGAACTGTTCCCACCGGCCTGGGTCGTCGGTAGCGTCGCATCGCTGTCGATATCCAAGACAGGTCGTCCTGCCGAAGGAGTTCCCCCGTGTCACGCGAGATTCGTTTCAATGCCTTCGACATGAATTGCGTCGCGCATCAGTCCCCCGGTCTGTGGCGTCATCCGCTCGATCAGTCGTGGCGGTACAAGGAACTTGGTTATTGGACCGATCTTGCGAAGCTGTTGGAGCGCGGGCTGTTCGATGGCCTGTTCGTGGCCGACGTCCTCGGCACCTACGACGTGTACGGCGGCAATCACGACGCAGCCATCCGGCATGGAGCGCAGATTCCGGTGTCGGATCCACTCCTGCTCGTCAGCGCGCAGGCCGCCGTTACCGAGCATCTGGGCTTCGGCATCACCGCGGGAACCGGTTTCGAGCATCCGTATCCGTTCGCACGCAGACTCTCCACGCTCGATCATCTGACCAACGGCCGCATCGGGTGGAACGTCGTCACCGGGTATCTGCCGTCGGCGGCGCAGAACATGGGACACGACGATCAGCTGAAACACGACGATCGTTACGACCACGCCGACGAATACCTCGAGGTGCTCTACAAGCTGTGGGAGGCATCGTGGGACGACGACGCGGTGGTCCGTGATCGCGAAACCGGCGTGTTCACCGACCCCGCCAAGGTGCATCGAATCGGCCACCGCGGCAAGCACTTCACGGTGCCGGGTATCCATCTGGCCGAGCCGTCGCCGCAGCGGACGCCGGTGATCTTCCAGGCCGGCGCGTCACCACGCGGCGTGCGGTTCGCGGCGCAGAATGCCGAGGCGATCTTCGTCGGCGCACCCACCAAGGAGATTCTGGCGCAAACGGTTTCGAATATTCGTCGAGCCTTGCGCGATGCCGGCCGCGATCCGTACTCGGCACGGATCTTCCAGTTGCTTACCATCGTCACCGACGAGACATCAGAGCTCGCCCACGCCAAGCACGACGAGTATCGGTCGTATGCCAGTGCCGAGGGTGCTTTGGTGTTCATGTCGGGCTGGATGGGCGTCGACCTGTCGCGGTATGCGCTCGACGAGCCGCTCGGCAATCTCGAGAGCAACGCGATTCAGTCGTTCGTTGCGTCGTTCCAGTCGATCGGGGCCGACGGCAAGGAATGGACGGTACGCGATATCGCCGAGTGGGGCGGAATCGGCGGTGCCGGTCCGCGCATCGTCGGCTCCCCCGGCGAGGTCGCAGACCAATTGCAGGAGTGGGTGGACGAGACCGACGTCGACGGATTCAACCTTGCGTACGCCATCACCCCGGGAACGTTCGAGGATGTCGTTCGGTTCGTCGTTCCAGAATTGCAGCGGCGGGGTGTCTATCGCACCCAATACACACCGGGCACATTGCGTCACAAGCTCTTCGGTAAGGGTGACCGACTGCCCGAGGAACATCGGGCGCAGCAGATTGTGCGGGAGGTTCGGGGAAGCCGAGAATCTTCCGTGATGGTGGGCGCAGAGGGGTTCGAACCCCCGACCGCTGGTGTGTAAAACCAGAGCTCTACCGCTGAGCTATACGCCCGTGTGCCGGTGGCCTAGGGACATCCCCGGGCCACCGGAACGCTTGGAGAAATTTATCGTGTCTGCTGTCTAACTACAATTCCGCAGGTCAGCTCACCTGTGTGAGTGCCTCAGCCCACGATGAACTGTCTCGGGCTTCCCCGGGACCGTTCATTTCGGCGAATCTGATGATTCCGGACTTGTCGACCACGAAGGTTCCACGATTGGCGAATCCTGCGCTGTCGTTGAATACGCCGTACGCCTGAGCCACTTCACCGTGTGGCCAGAAGTCGGACAGCAGCGGAAAGGTGTAACCCTGCTCTGCTGCCCAGATCTTGTGGGTCGGAGGCGGACCTACCGAGATCGCCAGGATCGCGGTGTCGTCGTTCTCGAATGTCGGTAGCTCGTCGCGCACTCGGCACAGCTCGCCCTGGCACGTTCCGGTGAAGGCCAGTGGATAGAACACGAGCAGAACGTTCTTCACGTCCCGATACGACGACAACGTGACCAATTGGTTGTTCTGGTCTTTGAGGGTGAAGTCGGGCGCAACAGCGCCAACCTCGATCGGCATCTAGAACCGTCTTCCTGTGTCGAGCATGGGCCTACCGCTTGGTGGTAGGGGTCTTGGGCTGAACCAATCGACTTCCGATCCAGTCGCCGAGATTGGCCGCAGAGGTCTGCGTCAATCCGGCTGTCGGAGCGGACTCGGCAATCTCGCTGGGCTCCACATGACCGGACATGCCGGTCTTGGGGCTGAGGACCCACACGATTCCATCGTCCGAGAGCGGACCGATGGCATCCATGAGTGCATCGACCAGGTCACCGTCTCCGTCGCGCCACCACAGCAGTACGACATCGATCACCTCGTCGGAATCCTCGTCGAGGGTCTCGCCACCGATCGCATCTTCTACGTCGGCGCGCAGATCATCGTCGGTGTCCTCGTCCCAGCCCAGCTCTTGAACGACCATGTCGCGAGTGATGCCAAGTTTCTGAGCGTAGTTCTGAGCGTCCGCCGCGGCGACCACGGTGGTGACCTCCTTGAATTGTGGGTGCAGTAGACAAAGCGAACAGGGTCGAAGCCGTTCGCGCAAGCTGACCGCGCCGAAATTGCGTACATAAATTTCTACTGGTGGGTATCGGACCTCTGTACTACCAGAACCGACGAGATGCGGCAGGATTGGGGAGGAATCACGAGAACGAGGAATGTAGATCGCCGTCACAGGGGCGAGCTACCGGACCGGGCGCCACACCGAGCGTCCGCCACATTGAGGAGTGCACACGTTGTCCGAAGTGAACAGCGGCGAACGGCAGAACACATCGTCTGCAGGCAAGAAGGGCTCGGACGGCCGGGTCCGCGTCATCCGTGAGGGTGTCGCGTCGTACCTGCCCGATATCGACAACGACGAGACCAACGAATGGATCGAATCGTTCGACGGCTTGTTGGAGAGGTCCGGACCCAACCGCGCTCGCTACCTGATGCTCAGGTTGCTCGAGCGCGCCGGTGAGCGCCGCGTCGCGCTCCCGTCGCTGACGTCGACGGACTACGTCAACACAATTCCCACCGAGAACGAGCCGTGGTTCCCCGGCGACGAGTCGATGGAACGCCGCTACCGCGCCTGGATCCGCTGGAACGCCGCAATCATGGTGCACCGCGCACAGCGTCCGGGCGTCGGCGTCGGTGGCCACATCTCGACCTACGCGTCGTCGGCTGCGCTGTACGAGGTCGGCTTCAACCACTTCTTCCGCGGCAAGGATCACCCGGGCGGCGGCGACCACATCTTCATTCAGGGCCACGCCTCCCCCGGCATCTACGCCCGCGCCTTCCTCGAAGGCCGCATTCCGGCCGAGCGCATGGACGGCTTCCGTCAGGAAGCGAGCCATGTGAACGAGGGCGGCGGACTGCCGTCCTACCCGCACCCGCGTTTGATGCAGGACTTCTGGGAGTTCCCGACGGTGTCGATGGGCCTCGGCCCGATGAACGCCATCTACCAGGCGCGCTTCAACCACTACCTGAACGACCGCGGCATCAAGGACACCTCCGATCAGCACGTCTGGGCGTACCTCGGCGACGGCGAGATGGACGAGCCGGAATCGCGTGGACTCGCACATGTGGCTGCGACCGAAGGCCTCGACAACCTCACGTTCGTCGTCAACTGCAACCTGCAGCGTCTCGACGGCCCGGTGCGCGGTAACGGCAAGATCATCCAGGAACTGGAGTCGTTCTTCCGCGGTGCCGGCTGGAACGTCATCAAGGTCGTCTGGGGCCGCGAGTGGGACTCGCTGCTGCACAAGGACCGCGACGGCGCACTGGTGAACCTCATGAACACCACGCCCGACGGCGACTTCCAGACCTACAAGGCCAACGACGGCAGCTACGTCCGCGATCACTTCTTCGGCCGCGACCCGCGAACGAAGGAGCTCGTCAAGGATCTCTCGGACGACGAGATCTGGAACCTCAAGCGCGGCGGCCACGACTACCGCAAGGTGCACGCTGCCTACGCGGCTGCGATGTCGCACAAGGGCCAGCCGACGGTCATCCTGGCGCACACCATCAAGGGCTACACCCTGGGCAAGCACTTCGAGGGCCGTAATGCCACGCACCAGATGAAGAAGCTGACGCTCGACGATCTCAAGACGTTCCGCGATCTCCAGCACATCCCGATCTCGGACGAGGAGCTCGAGAAGGATCCGTACATGCCGCCGTACTACCACCCCGGTGCGGACGCTCCCGAGATCCAGTACATGCTCGATCGTCGCAGCAAGCTCGGCGGATTCGTCCCCGAGCGGCGCGTCGACGTCAAGCCGCTGCCGCAGCCCGGCGATGACACCTACAAGACGCTGCGCAAGGGCTCGGGCAAGCAGGAAGTCGCCACCACGATGGCGCTCGTGCGCGTCATGAAGGAGCTGTTGCGAGACAAGGAGATCGGCCACCGAATCGTGCCGATCATTCCCGACGAGGCCCGCACGTTCGGTATGGACTCGTGGTTCCCGTCGCTGAAGATCTACAACCGCAACGGCCAGCTGTACACCTCGGTCGACTCGGAACTGATGCTCGCCTACAAGGAGAGCTCGGTCGGTCAGATCCTGCACGAGGGCATCAACGAGGCAGGCTCCACGTCGTCGTTCACCGCGGTCGGTACCTCGTACGCGACGCACGGCGAGGTCATGATCCCGCTGTACATCTTCTACTCGATGTTCGGTTTCCAGCGCACCGGCGACGGTCTCTGGGCTGCCGCGGATCAGATGGCCCGCGGGTTCGTGCTCGGTGCAACGGCAGGTCGCACCACGTTGACCGGTGAGGGTCTCCAGCACGCCGACGGTCACTCGCTGCTGCTGGCGTCGACCAACCCCGCGGCGGTGGCGTACGACCCGGCGTTCTCCTACGAGATCGCGCACATCGTCAAGGACGGTCTGCGTCGCATGTACGGCGGAACCGAGGGCGTCGAGGGCTTCGGCGGCGAGAACATCTTCTACTACATCACCCTGTACAACGAGCCGTACGTACAGCCGGCCGAGCCCGAGAACCTCGACGTCGAGGGGCTGCTCAAGGGCATCTACCGGTTCGCAGAACCCCAGGAGGGTGACGGACCCGAGGCACAGCTGCTCGCGTCCGGCGTCGGCATCGTCTCGGCTCGCAAGGCACGTGAATTGCTGTTCGATGAGTGGGGCGTGCGTTCGGCCGTATGGTCCGTCACCTCGTGGGGCGAACTGCGCCGCGACGGCGTCGAAGCCGAGAAGGAGTCGCTGCGTAACCCGGGTGCCGACAAGCGCGTTCCGTTCGTCACCTCGGCTCTGGCCGATGCCAACGGCCCGGTCATCGCGTCCTCCGACTGGATGCGCGCCGTGCCGGATCAGATCCGCCAGTGGGTTCCGGGCGACTACGTCACCCTGGGCACCGACGGCTTCGGCTTCTCCGACACCCGCCCGGCTGCACGACGGGTGTTCAACGTCGATGCCGAGTCCATCGTCGTCGCCACACTGTCCGCTCTCGCGGCATCGGGCGAGATCGACAAGTCCAAGGCCGTCGAGGCTGCCGAGAAGTACAAGATCGACGACGTCACCGCAGCTCCGACGTCGTACGCCGATACCGGCTCGGCGTAGGTCTTCGCCGTGATCGGCCGACCCCCGTTCCACCTCGCGACGAGAGTCCAGCGCGAGGTGGGCGGGGGTCGGGCGTAGGTTCTCCTTATGTCCGATGCGAAACCCGATTCACCGGACAGTTCGTCCGCGCGTGATGTCTCCCGGCGCGACGCTTACCGTGAAGCGTTGCGTGAGTCGTTGGCTCGTGACTCCCCGGCCCGTGACTCCCCCACCCGTGATTCGCTCACGACCGACAACGAGGTCCACCTTCCGGTCAACTCGTTGGCCCCTTCGCGCCAGAAGCGCGACCCTCTGCCCGACGCCCTGTTACGACGCGTCAAACAGTTCTCCGGCCGCCTCTCGACCGAGGCAGTGACCACGATGCAGGGCCAGTTGCCGTTCTTCGGCGACCTCGACGCCGCCCAGCGGGCCAGCGTCCAGCTGCTGATCCAGACGGCCGTCGACAACTTTCTCGAATGGCTCAAGAATCCGAACAGCGACATTCGATTCAGCCTCGACGCCTTCCAGGTGATCCCGCAAGACCTTGCCCGACGCCTCACATTGCGTCAGACCGTCGACATGGTCCGGGTGGCGATGGAGTTCTTCGAGCAGTGGCTCCCCGCGCTCGCCCGCAACGACCAGCAGTTGGTCGCGCTGACCGAGGCCGTGCTGCGGTACGGACGCGAGCTGGGGTTCGCAGCGGCGTCCGTGTACGCGAGTGCAGCCGAGTCACGAGGGGCGTGGGACACCCGCCTCGAAGCCCTCGTCGTCGACGCCGTCGTCCGGGGCGATACCGGATCGGACATGCTCTCCCGTGCTGCCACGTTGAACTGGGACGCCACTGCGCCCGCGACGGTATTGGTGGGGACTCCCCCGGAAGACCGCGGCGTGTCCGTGGTGGGCACCGTGCACTCCGTCGCTCAGAAGCACGGTCGAGCTGCGTTGGCCGTGGTTCAGGGGACCCGATTGGTGATGGTGGTCAGTGGCCAGCTCGACGACACCGCGGCGCATCACGCGTTCATCGACGACATGTTGCAGAACTTCTCCGACGGCCCGGTCGTCATCGGTCCCACCACTCGCACTCTGGGCGCAGCGCACTCGAGCGCGGTGGAGGCCTTTGCCGGCATGCAGGCCGTGGCGGGCTGGCGGGGCGCGCCGCGTCCGGTGCACGCCGGCGAGTTGCTACCCGAACGAGCGCTGCTGAACGACGGGGCGGCCATCTCGGCTCTCAACGATCATGTCGTCGTGCCATTGGCCGCGGCAGGTTCGGGTTTGGCCGACACGCTCGATGCGTATCTCGACTGCGGCGGTGCCGTGGAAACCTGCGCTCGGCAGCTGTTTGTTCATCCAAATACCGTCCGGTATCGGCTCAAGCGCATCGCCGAGGTGACCGGACGTGATCCCACTCACCCACGCGATGCGTACGTCCTTCGGGTCGCGACAACGGTAGGTAGGTTGGCTCGAACGCATCACGAACCGACATATCCAGCCCCATATGTCACACAGGTCACATTTGGTGAAGTGGTTACGTAACGCCGAACCGCCTTCCGGCGATAGCGGGTCTCCACGAGGCAATTTGTAGGGTTCCCACAAATTGCTTGTCGAGAGTTCATCGAGCGCGACATCACTGATCGAGGGCCCGACAGTGTTCTCTTAACCCTGTGATTGCGTTGCTTGCGCCCGGTCAGGGCTCCCAGACTCCCGGCATGCTGCTGCCTTGGCTCGAAATCCCGGGCGCGGCCGATCGGTTGGCCTTGTGGTCCAAGGCCTCCGGCCTGGATCTCGTGCGACTCGGCACCACCGCCACCGCCGAGGAAATCACCGACACTGCGGTGACTCAGCCACTGGTCGTGGCGTCGGCCCTACTCGCTTTCGAGGAAATCGCCTCGCGTGGACTGTTCCCCGACGACGCCATCGTGGCCGGCCACTCGGTCGGCGAGCTTGCGGCTGCGGCCATTGCCGGCGTGATCTCCTCCGACGACGCGGTATCTCTGGCGGCGGTGCGCGGTGCTGCGATGGCCAAGGCCTGCGCCCTCGAACCGACCGGCATGTCCGCCGTGCTCGGCGGCGACGAAGCCGCAGTTCTGGCCCGGCTGGAAGAACTCGATCTCGCCCCGGCCAACGTCAACGCTGCCGGTCAGATCGTTGCTGCAGGTCTGCTGACCAAGTTGGCGGAACTGGCCGAGAGCGCACCCGAGAAGGCGCGGGTCCGAGCACTTCCGGTCGCGGGTGCTTTCCACACCAAGTACATGGCATCGGCAGGCGACACCGTCGCCGCGGCCGCAGCCGCCATCACTCCGTCCGAGCCGACGCACACCTTGCTGTCCAACTCGGACGGTCAGCCGGTCGCATCGGGTGCCGATGCGCTCACCAAACTTGCTGCCCAGGTCACCCGCCCCGTGCGGTGGGACCTGTGCAGCGCGTACCTGCGTACCGCGCAGGTCACCGGACTTGCGGAGCTGCCCCCGGCAGGCGCACTGGTCGGTATCGCCAAGCGTGAACTGCGCGGCGTGCCCAACCTCGGCCTGAAGACACCGGCGGACATCGCCGCATTGGCCGAGCTCGGATAGCTCGGTCACCTTCACACCGCAGTCTCGGTACTGCGGATCGACTTCCACTCCCCGAGTGGCAGAAATGCACAACCGCGTCTCGAAGCACATGACTTCGGCGTTCGACACAGAAGAGAAGGGAGCCACAACAGTGGCCAGCCAGGAAGACCTCATCGCCGGACTTGCAGAGATCATCGAGGAGGTCACGGGCATCGAACCGTCCGAGGTGACCATCGAGAAGTCCTTCGTGGACGACCTCGATATCGACTCGCTCTCCATGGTCGAGATCGCAGTGCAGACCGAGGACAAGTACGGCGTGAAGATCCCCGACGAAGACCTCGCAGGTCTGCGCACCGTCGGCGACGCCGTCAACTACATCCAGAAGCTCGAAGCGGAGAACCCCGAAGCCGCAGAAGCTATCAAGGCCAAGCTCGACGACTCCGCGAGCGAGTGACACGACCCATGACCAACCCATCCACCGCCAACGGACGCTTCCCCAGTGTCGTCGTCACCAGCCTTGCTGCGACCACGTCACTCGCGGGTGACGTCGATGCCACGTGGAAGGGTCTGCTGAACGGCGAAAGCGGAATCGGCACTCTGGAAGACGATTTCGTCACCGAGTACGACCTGCCCGTGCGGATCGGCGGACACCTCGCGGTGAACCCGCAGAGTCTGCTCTCGCGGGTCGAGATCCGTCGCCTGAGCTACGTGGAGCAGTTGTCCACGGTGCTCGGTCGTGAGGTCTGGAAGAACGCCGGCTCGCCCGACGTCGATCCCCTCCGCCTCGGCGTGTCGATCGGTACCGGACTCGGTGGCGGCGATTCTCTCATCGACGCCAACGACAAGATGAAGGCCGGCGGCTACCGCAAGGTGTCCCCGCTCGCCGTTCAGATGGTCATGCCGAACGGCCCAGCAGCGGTCGTCGGGCTCGAGCTCAAAGCACAAGCCGGCGTCATCACGCCCGTCTCCGCCTGCTCCTCGGGATCGGAAGCCATTGCGCATGCATGGCGGATGATCGTGATGGGCGACGCGGACATGGTCGTCACCGGCGGCGTCGAGGGATACATCGACGCGGTTCCGATCGCCAGCTTCTCCATGATGCGGGCGATGAGCACCAACAACGACAACCCGAAGGGTGCGTCACGTCCGTTCGACAAGGATCGTGACGGCTTCGTCTTCGGTGAAGCAGGTGCGCTCATGGTCATCGAGACCGAGGAGCACGCCAAGGCACGCGGCGCAACGATCCACGCCCGCCTGCTCGGTGCCGGAATCACCTCGGACGGGTTCCACCTCGTGGCCCCCGACCCCGAGGGCAAGGGTGCCGCGCGTGCGATGCAGCGCGCCATCGAGACCGCAGGCCTGCAGAAGTCCGACATCACCCACGTGAACGCCCACGCAACGGCAACTCCCATCGGAGACACCGCCGAAGCGCTGGCGATCAACAAGGCAGTCGGAAATCACGCAGCGGTGTACGCACCGAAATCCGCTCTGGGCCACTCGATCGGTGCCGTCGGCGCCCTCGAGTCGGTACTGACGGTGCTGGCAGTGCGAGAGGGAATCATCCCTCCCACACTGAATTTGGAGAACCAGGATCCCGAAATCGATCTCGATGTCGTCAAGGGCGAGCCCCGCGTCGGACAGATCGACTACGCGATCAACAACTCGTTCGGATTCGGTGGGCACAACGTAGCGCTCGCCTTCGGTAAGGCGTGATCCACTGAGTCGACTTCTCGACTCAGCGAATCCCGCTCTCGCAGTGCATGATCCGAGCTGGGGCCGTTCTTTCGACGGACGGTCCCGGCTCGGGCCTCGCCCCCGCCAGGGGCCCTGAAGAAGGACAACGCGATGACCATTCTGGCCCCTGTCACACGATCCGGCACCTCTACCGATCCGCGCGACCCCCTCACCCGCCTCGAAAAGCTCTTCGACGCCGGAACCACTGTCCCCCTGCATGATCGGGACAAGTCGGGAATTCTGGCCGCATCGGGCGAAATCGACGGCGTCTATACCATCGCCTACTGCTCCGACGCCACCGTCATGGGCGGTGCCATGGGAGTGGACGGCTGCAAGCACATCGTTGCCGCAATCGACACCGCCATCGAACAGCGCGCCCCGATCGTCGGCGTCTGGCACTCGGGTGGTGCTCGCCTCGCCGAGGGCGTCGAGGCTCTCCATGCCGTCGGACTCGTGTTCGAGGCCATGGTTCGAGCATCCGGCCTCGTCCCACAGATTTCCGTCGTCCTCGGTTTCGCAGCCGGTGGTGCAGCGTACGGTCCCGCCTTGACCGACGTCGTCATCATGGCTCCCGAGGGACGCGTATTCGTCACCGGACCCGACGTCGTTCGCAGCGTCACCGGCGAACAGGTCGATATGGAGTCGCTCGGCGGCCCCGACACGCACCACAAGAAGTCCGGGGTCTGCCACATCGTCGCCGACAGCGAGATGGACGCGTTCACCCGCGCCCGCCGTCTGGTGTCGATGTTCTGCGAGCAGGGCGTGTTCGACATCGCCGCCGCAGAACACGGCGACACCGATCTTCGCGCGCTGATGCCCGAATCCAATCGTCGCGCCTACGACGTGCACCCGATCATTCACGAACTGCTCGACAACGTCGAAGGCGAATCGACGTTCGAGGAGTTCCAGGGCGGCTGGGCTCGCAGCATCGTCATCGGGCTCGGCCGCATCAGTGGCCGCACCGTCGGCGTGATCGCCAACAACCCCATCCGACTCGGAGGTTGCCTGAACTCCGAAAGTGCCGAGAAGGCAGCGCGTTTCGTTCGCCTCTGCGATGCCTTCGGCATTCCGCTCATCGTGGTCGTCGATGTTCCGGGCTACCTGCCGGGCGTCAGCATGGAATGGGAAGGCGTCGTTCGCCGCGGAGCGAAGTTGCTGCACGCGTTCGCCGAGGCCACCGTTCCCCGCGTCACGCTGGTCACTCGCAAGATCTATGGCGGCGCGTACATCGCCATGAACGCCCGCGCGCTTGGTGCCACCGCGGTCTATGCCTGGCCCGGCTCCGAGGTCGCTGTGATGGGCGCGAAGGCGGCCGTCGGCATCCTGCACAAGAAGGCGCTCGCCGCCGCACCCGAGGAAGAGCGTGAGGCACTGCACGACCGCCTCACCGTCGAGCACGAGAGCATCGCAGGCGGTGTCGATCGCGCAGTTGCCATCGGCGTCGTCGACGAGGTCATCGAGCCCAGCAAGACCCGAAGCACGGTTGCGAAGGCTCTCGCCGCAGCACCTGCGGCTCGCGGAAATCACAAGAACATTCCGCTCTGATCGACGTCGATCGCTACTTCCTGCAGTCCGTCAGCCCTGGCCCCTAGACCCCACCCCGGTTGGGAACCCACCCCGGTTGGGATCAATGCGCCTTTCAGGCACTCCATGTGCAAGAAAGCCACATTGATTCACACCGGGGACGGGCAAACGAGGCCAATCGAGGCCGGTCAGCGCTGGATCCATCGGTGATCGTGGGCCAGTCGAACGACGGCCGATCGCACGTCGAGTATCTGCGCAGCCGTCAGCGTTCCGTTCGACGTCAGTAGTTGTTCGGTCAGCTCTGTGGTGAAGTCCGCCTCGGACAGGACGTCCGCGCCTGCGTCGTCGTGGCGCTGGTGACCACTGACGGGTGCGGTGTTGTGGAACGGGACGTCGGGTTTGTGCCGGGTAACCAGAGCGGTCGACGTCGGCCCGTCGATGATCTGGACCTCGGTGGCCTTGAGACCACGGTCACCGTCTACGGCAACGTATTCGACGCGTACTCCCGGTGCCAACAGTCGTTTGTCGAAGTCCAGATCGTTGACGTGGATGAACACGTCCTCGCCGCCCTCGTCCGGCGCTACGAATCCGTACCCCTTGAACTCGTCAAATCGAATCACTTTTCCGGTCGACAACATCGAACTCACCACTCCACGGTCGTTCCCACATGCCTACCCCAGGCACGAACGCGAAACTACCGCCGCGACGAATCCCCGGCAACCGCTGCTAGCCGACGTTGCGGCTGAGCCAGGTCACTTCTGCTCCTGCGCCTCCGGTGCGGAACGGCTCGAGTGCGGCATCCCAATCCGAGCCGAGCGCGTACTCCACTGCGGCGGCGAGGTTGCCTTGGTTGTTCTCCATCAGGGCGCGCAGTCGCATCTCGCCGAGCACCACGTCCCCGTTGGCACTCGTCGATCCGCGCCAGAGACCCAGGCCGGGTACGTGCGAGAACCGTTCGCCGTCGACGCCTTCGCTGGCGTCTTCGGTCACCTCGTAGCGCAGCATCTGCCAGGAGCGCAGGATGCCGGCGAGCTTCGCCCCGGTGCCCACGGGCCCGATCCAGTCCGTGGTGGCGCGCAGCTGTCCGTCGGAGGCCGGCTGCGCGGACCACTTCAAATTGGCACGGCAATCGAGGGCGTCGGACAACGCCCATTCGACATGCGGGCACAGCGCAGCGGGCGACGAGTGGATGTACACAACACCCGACGTCGCATCTGCGAATTGGTTCGATCCACGCATTGCACTACCTCCAGCTTCGACGAGGGACGTCTTCCCCAACGACCTCGACATGCTCGAACTGGTTGCAGCGATTCAACGCGTGTGTGTATTAGTGTGCCCCGAATTGCCCCTGTTGCGCCAGTGCAATCTGTGAACGGTGGTGTTTCACCCGGCCAGGACGGCGTCGGAGAGCTCGGGCCAGAGCGGTTTGGCCCAATCTCCGAAGTTCCGATCGGTCAGCACCACACACGCGATCCTCACCGACGGGTCCACCCACAGGAACGTCCCGGCCTGTCCGAAGTGGCCGAACGTAGCCCTCGAGTTGTTACTCCCAGTCCAGTGCGGGGTCTTGTCATCGCGCAGCTCGAACCCCAGACCCCAGTCGCAAGGCTTGTGCGATCCGTACCCGGGCACGATTCCGTTCAGGCCGGGAAACTGCACGTCGACGGCCGAAGACAGTGTCTGCGACGCGAGGAGAGTCGGTTCCAACAGCTCCGCGGCGAACTTGGTCAGGTCTGCAACGGACGAACGGGCACCGTGACCGGCCGACCCGGGCAGCGACGTGTCGACCATCCCGAGCGGTCCGCAGACGGCCTCATCCAGGTAGTCGGGAAAGGTAATTCCCGACTCTGCTTCGATGAGCTCGGCCAAGACCTCGAATCCCGCGCTCGAGTAGATCCTTTTGGTGCCGGCAGGTGCCTGCACCTTCCGCTCGCCGAACGCCAGTCCCGAGGCATGCGCCAGCAGATGCCGCACAGTCGACCCCTCCGGCCCTGCGGGCTGATTGAGCTCGACGGCACCTTCCTCCACGGCAACCAGGACCGCGTAGGCGGTGAGCAATTTGGTGACCGATGCCAGCTCGAAGACGCGCGCGGTGTCCCCCACCTCCTCCCGCACTCCGGCGTCGGTGACGACGGCAGCACTGACATGGTCGACGGGCCACGAGGCAGTGAGATCGAGGGTAGTCACGACCCCAAAGCCTAATTGTCCGTCGATGCCCGTGGATCGGTCCCCCGCCGGGCTAGTCTCGGACGACAGGAATGGGAGAAATGCGATGTCGGTTGTGTATGGATCGTGCAATCTGTGCGAGGCGATCTGTGGTCTCGAATTCACGGTGGAGAACAACGCGGTGGTCTCGATCCGCGGCGACGAGAAGGACCCACTCTCCCGGGGCCACATCTGCCCGAAGGCTCTGTCGTTGATCGACCTTCATGCCGACACCGATCGGCTCACCACACCGGTCAAGCGGGTGGGAGAAAAGTGGGAGAAGATCCGCTGGGATGAGGCGTACGACCTCGTCGTCGACGGCCTCGTCTCGACGCGGAAGAAGTACGGATCCAACGCTGTCGGGCTCTATCAGGGCAATCCCAACGTGCACTCGATGGGTGCGATGACCCACGGCATTCCGTTCACGTCGCTGCTGCGCACCCGCAATCGGTACTCGGCGACGTCCTTGGATCAGTTGCCGCACCAGCTCGTCGACCATCTGCTCTACGGCCACCAGCTCCTGCTGCCCGTTCCGGACATCGATCGAACCGATTTCTTCCTCGTCCTCGGCGGCAATCCGATGGCCTCCAACGGCAGCATGATGACGGTGCCCGACTTCGCCAAAAGAGCACGCGCACTCCGTAAGCGGGGTGGCCGACTTGTAGTGGTCGATCCACGTAAGACCGAAACGGCGGATATTGCCGACACCCACTTCTTCGTTCGTCCCGGCAGCGACGCGCTGCTGTTGCTGGCGATGATTCATACGATCGTCGCAGACGGCTCCGTCCGTGTCGCCGACTACGTCGATGGTGCCGATCGACTTGCCGATCTCGTCGCCGAATTCACGCCGACGGCGGTAGCACCGATCGTCGGCATATCGGCACACGACATCTCCTCTCTCGCACGGGACTTCGCTGCGGCGAAGTCTGCAGTGGCGTACGGCAGGATGGGGGTGTCGACGCAGCAGTTCGGCACGGTGTGCCAGTGGGCGATCCAGGTACTCAACATCATCACGGGCAATCTCGACCGCCCGGGCGGTGCGATGGTGACCGATCCGGCGATCGATCTGATCTCGCAGGGCATCGTCGGCCGCGGACATTTCGACAAGTGGCGCAGCCGCGTTCGCGATCTCCCCGAGTTCGCCGGCGAGTATCCCTGTTCGACGCTCGTCGACGAGATCACCACCGAAGGCAAGGACCAAATTCGTGCCATGGCCGTCCTGTCCGGCAATCCGGTGCTGTCGATGCCCGGCGGTAGTCGCCTCGACGAGGCCTTCGCCGGTCTCGATTTCATGGTGTCGTTCGACTTCTACATCAACGAGACCTCGCGGCACGCACACGTAATTCTGCCGCCGACGATGTCCCTCGAACGCGATCACTACGATCTGATCTTCAATTCTTTCGCGGTACACAACACTGCCAAGTACATGCCCGCAGTCCTACCCAAACAGGCTGACGCCAAGCATGATTGGGAGATCTTCCGCGACTTGTCACTGCGCTACAAGAACCGCATGGCAGGCTCCACCGTCGATCGACTGAAGGCACGATTGACGCCGAAGAGCGTCATCGGCGAGGCCCGTCTGCGCTTGTCCCCTGCTCGCACTCTCGACATCCTGCTCCGTAGCCGACGAAAAGGATTGTCGCTGAGAAAGCTTCGAGCCAACCCGCACGGCATCGATCTGGGACCGCTGCGGCCGGGCTTTCCCCAGAAGCTGAAGACCAAGGACAAGCGCATTCAATTGATCCAGGACGTCGTGGTCGGTGAACTGCCTGCCCTGGTGGACCTGATGCACTCGAGCGCAGTTCCCAAGGACGACGAGCTCCTGCTGATCGGTCGACGACATCTACGTAGCAACAACTCGTGGATGCACAACACCACTCGACTCACCAAAGGCAAAGCGCGACATCAGCTTCTGGCGCACCCGAACGATCTCCTCCAGCGCGGGATCGAGGACGGTTCGATGGTGTCGGTCACCTCCGCGGCCGGTACCGTCGACATCGAGGTCGCGGCCTCCGAAAAGATGATGCCCGGGGTGGTGAGCATGCCGCACGGATTCGGTCATCAGCGCCCCGGCGTGCAGCTCTCGGTCGCCACCACTGTCACCGGACCGAGCGTCAACGACATCACCGACCCCGCCCGAGTCGACGCGGTATCGGCGAACGCGATTCTCAACGGCGTTCCGGTGCAGGTGAGGGCCAAGTAGCGCCCCCGATGGAACCACGAGACGGCGTGATTCTGTACGATTCTGCTGGCTCGTACCTGGTACGGGATTGGGGCGGTAGCTCAGTCGGTTAGAGCCGTGGACTCATAATCCATTGGTCGCGGGTTCGAGCCCCGCCCGCCCCACCACGAGCCGGCCGTCGAAATGTGCGAGCCATCAAGGACAGCGGATGTCCTCGATTGTGGGGACACTGAAGCGATGTGGAACCAGAGCGAGGCATTACCGGGTCGAGTCGATCGCGCGAGCGCATGACTGCGTCGGAATCGTCGCCGCCCGCGTCAGCCCATCCCCCGACGTGGAAGTTCGACTACCCGATCATCCATGCCGAAACGCGGGCACAGTGGCGATCCTGGTTGTCGCACAATCACAGCTCGACCCGAGGCGTCTGGCTCTGTTCATGGCGGACCGGCACCGACCGACCCCGTTGCCCATATCCCGCGGCTGTCGAGGAAGCCATCTGTTTCGGTTGGATCGACTCCACCAGCAGCATTCTCGACGAGGCCCGCGGCCTGCAGCTGTTCACACCGCGCAGACCCAAGAGCCCCTGGACCAAACTCAACCGAGAACGCGCAGCCGATATGGAAGAACGCGGCCTCATGACCGACGCAGGTCGCCACGCCATTGTTGCCGCGCAGTCGAACGGGTGGTGGACAATCTCCGATCCGGTCGAGAACCTCGAAGAACCGCTCGAGTTGAAGACGGCACTCGACCGTGACCCAGACGCTCGTAACAACTGGGACGACTTCCCTCCCAGCGCCCGTAAACAGATGCTGTGGTGGATTGTCAGCGCCGTTCGAGACGACACTCGTGCAGGTCGAATAGATCAGATCGTGGCCGACGCCGCGATCGGTCGACGTGCCCGCGGCTGACTGGAGCCGTTTCGCGAGCGCCGATCAAGTCCCTACCACCTTGCGATACAAAGCCGACCAATACACCAGCAGTGCAGCAGCAGTGGCCCCGAACCACAGCCACGTCAGGAATGCCGCCACCACGCCGGTGACGAAGAATCCCAGCACGAGTGCCACCACCCAGCCGAGTAGGTAGGCGAGGATCGTGATGACCGCCGCTGCGGTACAGCGCCACGGGGATTGCTTCACGGTGTGTAGTGCAGCGCGCAGAGGGTTTCGGCGACCGTCGACCGCCGCTGGAAGTATCAGCAGCGCAAAGACAATCACGACAGCCGGGAGCAGGGGGAAGAGAATTGCGAACGCAACGGCCGCCACGGTCAGCACCACGCACCAGGCCAGTACCCGCGGTCGTCGCCACGTCCGGCTCAATGCACCCGACGCGTTGCCGTCCACCACGTCGAGTGCTATCGAGGCGGTGAACCACAGCGCACACACCACCGTTGCGGCGGAAACGACGACCAGCGCAGCGAATCTCAGGGAGGACGTCGGAGCCGGATCCCCCACCACGGTCAGCGCCTGAATCAGAGCCGAGACGATAACCACCGATGCGAGCAGTAGCACCCCTCTCACGGCGCACCGACCGTCGAATTGCGGTCGAGTACGTCCTGCACCGAACCCGAGTAGAGAACGGTTGCGCCGACCTTCACTTCGACGGTACTGGCATCGTCGGACGTGGCCGTACCGTTAATCGTCTCGTTACCGGTTGTCGTCCCGGCACATTCGATGTCCGCCCCGGTGCCCGAGCACACGGGCGCAACCAGGATCTCGATTCCTTGCTCGAACAGAACGTCGTTCACCGCGTAGCGGAGATTCCCGAGTTCGGCTCCCCCGACCGAGGCGAGCGCAGCGGTCTGCGAGCACCCCGCGCAGGCCAGCACCATCACCACCGTGAAGAGCTGCCTACGAACACCGTTCATCGCCCCTGCCTCGTCTCGTACGCAATCAGTCTGGCGTGCTCGTCGAGATGTTGCTGTTCCAGAGCAGCGTCGGTGATGGCGCTCAGGTCGAACGGCGCGGGCAGGAGGAGTTCGGTGTTGCGGTCGAGGCTCGAACCTCGTCGCATCAGCGGATTCTCGGCCCAGTCGTTCGCAGCCAACTCACGACTACGCGAGGCGAGGTCCAGGTAGCTGCCGCTGTTCCCGGGCGTGATCGGCGACGCGTGATCGAGCACGGTCGTGAACAGCGACAATGTCCCGTCTCTGTTGTCGACGATCTCCACCACCTGCTGTTGCTGCGGAAAGTCGATGCACGACGCGGTGGTGATCTCCCAGAACCCTCGTCCGTCTCGCGAATGCGCCACGATTTGATTCTGGTGGGTGTGACCGTTGAGCCAACCGATCACCACAGGATATTTCAGAAGCAGATCGATGAATTCGTCTGCGACGTACAGCTTCACCGACTGTCCCGGCCGCTGTGCACGGTTCTCCAGGGTCAGGCTGTTGTGGTGGGTGTAGATCAGGACGAGCTTGCGCTCGGCCTGCGCCTTCTCCAATTGCTGAGTGAGCCAATCGAACTGCTCCTCGGGCACCGCCCCGTCGGGGCCGGCGACGGCGTTGCAGGTGTCGAGTCCGAACGTGCGAACGTTGGGAGTCGGGTCCGCCGCCCACCAGGTTTCACCCGAGTCGAGGTTGTGCTGGGTGAAACCGTGCCCGATCGGCCCTGGGGTGGGAGTCGTCTCGAAGTGCTCCTGCATGAACTCACGCTGCTCGAAGAGGTACCGAGCCGGATCTGCCGACACTGCTCGAAACCCGGGCCGGGCACCGGATCCGACCCCGAGCGCATCGACCATCCTCTGCAGCGGACTACCTGTCGATGCGTACCCGGCCAATGCCGAGGTGGCCGTCGCTTCGAGTGTGTACGCCTTGCGTCCGCCGACCGCGAGGGCATGCAGCTGAGAGGAGAGATCGAACGTGCCGAGCAACAACGTGTCGTGATTGCCGTAGACGGAATACCACGGGACGGGTAGCCCCACCGATTCGACGGTCCCCGACATCGCCTGCGTCAACAGATCGGGAAGCGTCGGAAATCCGTAGTCCCCGAACGACCCTCCCGACGGATCGCCCGGCCGATACGCCCACTGCGCCTCGGGCCACGCTTGCACGCCCTCGAAGACGTCGGATACGCCACTCGTAGGCCGGACCGCGACGCCGTCGAGAACGTCTATGTACCAACGAAGTTCGAGATGAGAATGCATGTCGGCGCTGTCACCGGCGACAACCGCGGCTCCCATGGGAGCGCCGGTGACCGAGCTGATTCGTGCATCCGCAAATGCCTTCACCATCGCGGCGGTGACGTGCACGGTCAGCGGATCCTGCGGATGGAAGGCCGAGCCCCACGCTGCATGGTCGGAGACGATCATGGGCTCGATCCGACCGGGCGATTGCGCATCGATGACATGCATGTCCGACAGGTGCCCCAAGTAGAGCAACGAGCGTCTGGCCTGCACCCGAGACGCGCTGGGTGCCCGCCCGAGGATGTCGAGGCGAGGGACGTAGGGCTCCCCCGGCCCCGCAGCGAGCACCCGGTACCGACCGGGGCCGGTCGACGATCTCAGGATGGTCTGCGCCAGCGTTCCGCCGACATCGGTCTCTCCTGACGCCGGCTGCGCCCGAGCGACAAGGACGTGGCCCAGAACCTGCGGTGCGATTCCCCATGCCGCGGCGAGGGTGCCCACCCGAGTGACGAATTGACGACGCGACAGACCAGCCATGGAACTCCCCGAATCCGAGAACCGCACCACATGCGCCTCGCATCCGACGAGGTGACTGCCTATTTTTACAGGGAAAACCGCGGACTGGTTGGAATTCGAGCCTTCATGGCACCACTGTGACCGGCCAGCGGCCCGCCTTGACCAGTCGCACTGCCACAGATCCCGCCAATCGGTGCCCGGCGCGTTCGGAGGCCCCCACCACGACGGCGTCGGTGCGGAGTCCATCGGCAACCGCGACGAGTCCGTTATAAGGATCACCCTGCGCAGTGCGGAATTCCCAGCGAACCTGCTCTCGCTCCCCGAAGCGGGCCACCGAGGTTCTGATGTAGTCGAGGAGTTCGTCGGCGATCTGTCGGCCCGTTTCCACCATCGAGATCCCCGCCTGGCCCCACGACGCGGTGGCGATGGGCTGCACGTAGACCAGCACCAGAAGCGATTGTTGCCTACGGGCCAGTCCTCCGGCGTATGCGGCGGCCCGCCAGGACGAATCCGAGCCGTCGACGCCCACCACGATGGACTTCGGGCCGTCGTGGCCGTACTCGAATCCCGTAGATTCCTGCGCATTGCTCACGACATGAGGCTACTGCCAGCCCGTTGGTGCAGGGACCCCGGCGCAGGGCGGTACGGTTGATGTGCTGCGCAACCGGTTTGCCCGGCATGCGCCACACGACGGGAGAAGCAATGACCGACGACGAACAGTTCGACGCTCCGTCGACCGACCCGGCAACTGTATTCGCCGCTCTGGCCGACATCGTGTATCGCGGCAGTAGCGCAGAAGAGGTCTACACCGCTATCTGCAACGCCGCGACGATGGTTGTCCCTCACTGCGATCACGCAAGTCTCATGTTGTTGCGCCACGGAAAGGCCGTCACCGTCGCGGCCTCGGATGACGTGGCACGCGTCGTCGACGACATCGAACGCGCCACAGGTCAGGGACCGTGCTTGGATGCGCTGACCACCGAGGCCGTCCAACTCGAGCCGGATTTCAGCAGCCCCACCCAGTGGCCCGCAATGGCTCGGGGTGTCCTGAACCGCACGCCGGTCCGGGGAGCGATGGGGTTCCGCCTCAAGGTCGACGAGCAGAAGGTGGGTGCTCTCAACCTGTTCACCGACACCGCGGGTGCCTTCGATGCCGACACCGCCGACAAAGCCGTCATCCTGACTGCGTTCACTTCTGTGACGGTCGGGGCGATGCTGAACGGCCAAGAGGCATCGACCTTGCGCGACGGCCTCGAGAGCAACCGTGAGATCGGCAAGGCGATCGGCCTCATTATGGCGTTGCACAAAGTATCCGACGAAGAAGCGTTCGCACTGCTCCGCAAATCGTCGCAGGATCTCAACGTCAAGATCGCCGATCTCGCATCGACGGTCGTC
This sequence comes from Rhodococcus sp. 05-2256-B1, assembly GCF_002258465.1. Classification (NCBI taxonomy): domain Bacteria; kingdom Bacillati; phylum Actinomycetota; class Actinomycetes; order Mycobacteriales; family Nocardiaceae; genus Rhodococcus; species Rhodococcus sp. 05-2256-B1. The sequence continues at coordinate 228,442 of NZ_NOZA01000027.1, forward strand.
CAGCGGCACGGCAAGGGCCTGTCCAGCTGAACGAGCCGAGATCAGTGACCGCTCTGCACCTTCTTCGGTAGAGCGAACACCAACGCCAACGCAACGACGCTGAACGCGGCACTGACGGCCATGGCCATTGCGGCACCGTGCAGGAATCCGGATCCCACGGTATCGGGGCCGGTGATGGTGAGTGAGCCGAACAGCACACTACCGATGACTGCGATACCGATTGCGGAGCCGACGCGCTGCATCGTCGAGATTACGCCGCTCGCGGCCCCTGCGTCGTCGCGGTCGACGGTTGCGACGATGAACTGCGCATTGGGAGCGATGAACGCGCCGTTGCCCAAGCCTGCGATGAACAGCGGGACCAGCAGAGTCCAATGGGAGATGGTGTCGGCGGAACTGGTCGCCAAGATGATCCACAGCCAGATCAAGCCGATCGACACCAGCGATGCGCCGAGGATCAATACGGTGCGGCCGAGTCGGATCGTCAGCTTGTTGCTCTGCGAGGACGCGATGATGCTGCCGATCGCGAACGGTATCGAGACCAACCCGGACGAGAGGGCCGTATTGCCGAGCCCGGTCTGCCACAACAACGAGATGGTGAAGAAGATGCTGGTGAACGCTGCGAAGTACACCAGCGCGAGAATCACACCGCCGGTGAATGCCGGTCGGGTGAACAGTCGCGGCGGCACGAGCGGATTGTGTCCACGACCGCTGTGGATCACCTCCCACCAGCCGAACACTGCAATCAGGCCCACGCCTGCAGCAATGGTCACGTAGGCCCACAACGGCCACCCGAGCTCCTGGCCTTCGATCAGCGGTACGAGCAGCGCGATGAGGCCGGCGGAGATCAGCACCAACCCGAGCCAGTCGATGCCCGGCCTTGCAGTCGGCTCGGATTCATCCTTCTTCGGCAGCAGAACCGCCGCCGCGATCAGACCGACGATGCCGATCGGCAGGTTGACCCAGAAGACCAACCGCCAGCCGTTCTCCTCACCGAAAGCCTGGATGATCAACCCGCCGACGATCGGCCCCAACGCAGTCGACACTCCGATGACCGCACCCATGATCGCAAATGCCTTGCCGCGCACAGGGCCTGGAAACAGCAGTTGAATGAACGCTGTGACAGCGGGCACGAACATCCCGCCTGCCAGACCCTGAACCACTCGGGCAACCACCAACTGCAGATCGTCCTGAGCGAGTCCGCAGGCAAAGCTGGCCACTGTGAACAGAGCGAGGCCGGTGAAGAACACCCACTTGTGCCCGATCCGATCCCCGACCTTGCCCGCCGGAATCAAAGCGAGACCGAACGCGAGCGCGTAACCCGAGATGATCCACGACAGAACGGATTCCGATGCCTCCAGCGTCGTGCTGATCGTCGGCAATGCGACGTTGACGATGGTGGTGTCGAGCAGGGCCATGAACATGCCGAGCAACAGAACCACCAGGGCTTGCCAGGCGCGCTTGGGTACCTCGATCGCCGGTGGGGTCGCTGACGCAATACCGTCGGTCACTGCACTGCCCTTCGTAGTAGTCGCTGAGCAGTATCGACCGAACGGTCTGGTATTGCTAGCCGATCATTGCGGACGCGGCGAACATCCAGGACAGGCCGGTGGCCAGAGCCACGAACCCCGAGGCCACGATTCGACCTGCCCACTGACCTTCCAGCAGAGCCGTTTCCACGCGAGCCGTGTCGGCGTCGGTCGTTTCCATCGGTGTCATGTTCCACTTCCCACCCTGCATCCGCGGCCGTCGTTTCCGGCCGCCGGATACCCCTGGATTCGACGCCGAAACTAGCGCGACTCCACAATGGCCTCCACTGCGTCGAGAAATGGGTGCTGCGCGGCCAGTAGCTTTGTCCTCGCCAGCGGCACCGAAAACCATTCGATGCGGTCTACCTCGGGAAACGATTGCATCTTTCCGGATTTCGGCGGCCACTCGATCTCGAATGTGTTGCTCATCGCAGTGGAGACATCGAGGTCGGACTCGATCCCGAACGCGGTGACGATCTTCCCGCCGCGCTGTGTGACGGTGCCGAGCTCGATGGGGTTGCCCGCAGGCACCTCGATGCCGACTTCCTCTCGGAATTCACGCTGAGCCGCCGCCCACGGGTCTTCGGCTTCGGTGAACTCCCCCTTCACTATCGACCACGCACCGTCGTCCTTCCGCGCCCAGAACGGGCCGCCGGGATGGGCGATCAGAACCTCCACCACGTCGGCGTTCACCCGAAACAGCAGAATGCCCGCGCTCTTGTTGACCATGTGATGAGCGTGCCATCAATTTGCACGCTTACCGTCATTCCCCATCACCATTCGAGCAGGCCCGCACGGTTCGCCCCTTGGGCATCGACACCGATTTTCGGTGAATTGCCGTCTTTTGACTCGGAGAGTGCCGCGAAAGCGGGTACCAGCTATTGTCTACCGATGCAAGAGCGCGCAGAATCGACCAGGCAGGCCGTACTCGTGGGAGCCGCATCGAGCTTCGACAAGTTCGGCTACGGCACAGCCAGTCTGAGCACCATCATCGCCAACGCCGGCGTCAGCAAGGGTGCGATGTACTTCCACTTCTCGTCGAAGGAAGATCTGGCGCAGGCCGTGATCGAGGCACAGATGGCTCTTGCCACCGCTGCCACCGTCACCATCATCGAAAGCACACCGAAGGCCATCGATGCCCTGATCCTGATCACCAAGGAGTTGGCGCGTCAGCTGCAGACCGACCCCATCGCACGTGGCGGCATGCGGTTGACGTTGGAATCGACGACGGCTCAGAATCCGAATGCGCAATCGTTCGACGACTGGATCGGAATGATCGCGAAGTTGACCGAGCGCGCCCGGACCGAAGGCGACATCGTCGACGACGTGGACACGGCCGCACTCGCCAGGATGATCGTTGCATCGTTCACGGGAGTTCAGACCGTCTCGGAGATGCTCACCGGACGCGCCGACCTCCAGCTTCGGATGACCGAGATGTGGCACCTGTTGCTACCGTCGATCGCCCCTCGCCGGCGACTGGCCCGGATACGAGCGGTAGCCGATGCACCGCTCATCGACTGGAACGATCGCTGAGCGGTAGCCACGGTTCGGGTGTCGCCGTGACGGACATCGCCGAGAGCACGACCCCGTCGTGCTCGAACTGAATGCGGTGAATTCCGTCGGTCGTGTCGCTGTCGACGATGACCGTGCACGGGTTGGCCCATTCGGCGAACCCCAAGAACCTGACCTCCAGGGACGTGAAATCCAGTCCCACGCAACCGGTGGCCGAACGCAACGCCTGACGGGCGGCTTCGAGCATGGTGACGCCCGGTAGGTATTCCACCGAATGATCGAACATCGCCAGGTTTCGCGGATCCGGAGCGACCACGAGCGTCCCGTCCGACGTATGACGAGCCAGTACTACATCGGCGGGGTCGAGACGGCCGACACCGGCCGGTTCCACCACCTCGGTTCCGGCGGGAAGGTACCGGAAGTGTGGGTCGGCCATCGTCGGCTTGCGGACCTTGGAGTAGACGTCCGGTCCGATAGGACGCACGGACGCCGTTCCGGAGGCGACGACCTGACCGCGGTTGAGCAGTCGAGCCGACAGCTTCAGGTTGTCCAGCGACTCGTCCTCGAATGTCCGGTCGGTCGTGATCGACTCGGCGACAAGCGAATCGTCGATGTTGTCGACCGACAGCAGGTCGAGAATGTCGAACCGGAAGTGCTCGATGTAGACCACGTGGTCGAGCGGGACGTCGTGTTCGACGTGACAGAACAGGCTCACCGCCTGCCGTAGCGCCTCGGCGATCATCAACGAATCGTGGGTGCGACGTACCGGCACGAACATGCGATGCGACGTCGGCAGCTGTACCGCCGCACGATGCGTACCGTCGACCGTCTCGTAGTCGGTCAACAGCACGTCCGCCGGAGAGCGCCGATGCACGAGCTGGCGTGGAACGGTGGATGCGTAACTCAAACTCACTTCAAAGCCCCTTAGAACCCGACCGATCCGTCTTTTTCCAGCACTTCCGAGCGTCCCGGATCGCACGAACAGTATGTCGCGAGACACCGACAAAACTGGCATCCGTCGACCTGATTCATTCGATCGATATACAGAAGATTCGGTCACGATCTGATAGCTGTCCGGGACTCTCGGTACCACATGTGCGGTACGTTCTCGCCGACCGACCCGGTCACGGGCGAGCGACCCCGGACAGCAAAAATCCCCGCCCGGACAAGCCGGACGGGGACTGCGCTCCCCCACCTGGACTCGAACCAGGAACCCTTCGATTAACAGTCGAATGCTCTGCCAATTGAGCTATGGGGGATTACCTTGCGGCGTCACACTCTCGTGCGAGCCGTTGGAAACAATAGCGCACACCCCCTTGTGAGTACCAAATCGGGCCCACGAGAGCGCCGGAACAGCTTCCGCTGTGTACCGAATCGCCCTGCTCGAGGTTCGTCGGGCAAGATGGAAGAACGGCCGCACGCTCTACGGAAGGACCCACTGATGATTCGTTTGGTACTGGCGGCTGGAGCTGCATATGTACTGGGAGCCAAGGCCGGACGGGGCCGCTACGAGCAGATTCGCAAGACGGCCAGCGCCGTCGCGTCGAGCCCGGCCACCAAGAAGGCCATCGAGGTCGGCCGTCAGAAGTTGTCCGACTCTCTGAACACGCAGCCGAGACTCGAGCCGATGAAGCCGGTCGACGACGAAGACCAGGTTTTCGTCCCGCGCGATCAGCTGCGGCGCTAACCGACCTCGGCGACGCTTCCCACGGCGAGTTCGAGCAGGCTGCGGCGGTACTGCTCGAGGGCGATGAGATCACCGAACAGGGCGTTGTAGTCGTCCGGCTTCTCCGCAGGCGACATGCGCTGCAGCTTGGACTTCAGTTCGGCGACCTGTTGGCCCACCCACACCTCTTGAAGCCGGGCGAGCACACCGGAGATGTAGCGCGTGAGAGCGTCGTCGGCCACGCGCATCGGATCGACGGCCAACTCCGTCACCAACGACACCACCACGGCGTCCTTGGCCTGCTTGGCCACCGCGTCGACCCACTCCCCACCGCCCAGGCCCGCGGCAGTGCCGCCGGCCGCGGCCACGGCATCACGCACCGCGGCGTACGCCGGATGGTGAAAGCTCTCGGGTGGCAACGAATCGAAGACGGTGCCGGCGACCGCGGGCATCTGCAGCACCGCCTTGAGGGCCTCTCGTTGCGGCCACAGCGTCGGATCGGTGGGGTTCGGACGCGGCGGCCCGGTGGGGGCTTCCGTCGGCGCTGCCTGACGCTTCTCGAAGGGCACGCGTTTACCGCTCGTGTCGCCTCGGGCACCCTTCTTCGCCTCGTCGCGCACGCGGGCGAGCACCATCGCAGTGTCGTCCCAGCCGGTCCACCCGGCGAGCTGCCTGGCGTACTCGTCCCGCAGTGAGGCGTCCTTGATTCGCGCGACCACCGGAACAGTGCGCTTGAGCGCTTCGACGCGCCCCTCGGGCGTGTCCAGATCATGCTCTCGGAGCAGCGATTTGACGACGAAGGCAAACATCGGGGTCCGCCGGGCCACGAGATCGCGAACGGCGTTGTCACCGGATTTCAGGCGCAGGTCGCACGGGTCCATTCCGTCGGGTGCGACGGCGACGAAGGTCTGCCCGGCGATCTTCTGATCCCCCTCGAACGCCTTCATGGCCGCGGCCTGGCCGGCGTCGTCACCGTCGAAGGTGTAGATCACCTCACCGCGAAAGTAGCTGTCGTCCATCATCAGTCGGCGCAGCATCGCGAGGTGGTCTTCGCCGAACGCGGTGCCACAGGACGCCACCGCGGTCTTGACGCCGGCGAGGTGCATCGCCATGACGTCGGTGTAGCCCTCGACGATGACGGCCTGATGCGACTTCGCGATCTCCTTGCGCGCGAGATCCAGGCCGAACAACACCTGAGACTTCTTGTACAGCATCGTTTCCGGAGTGTTGATGTACTTTCCGGGCATCGTGTCGTCGTCGAACAGTTTGCGTGCGCCGAATCCGATAACGTCGCCGCTCTGACTGCGAATGGGCCACACCAATCGGCGCCGGAATCGGTCGATGGGTGTGCCGCGCTTGCCCGGGGTTGCCAGGCCGGCGTCGACTATCTCCTTGGCTTCGAAGCCCTTGCCCAGCAGATGTTTGGTGAGGGTGTCCCAGCCGTCGGGTGCGTATCCACAGCCGTAGGCCAGCGCGGCGTGGCCGTCGAAGTTGCGTTCGGTCAGGTAGTCCCGGGCGGCCTGGGCATCGGGCCCGCTGAGCCGACCGGCGTAGAACTCCTGAGCCGCCGCGTTCGCGGCGATCAAGCGCGCTCGGGTCCCGCGGTCACGTTGGACCGATGGCCCTCCGCCCTCGTAGGAGATCGAGTAGTTCAGCCGATCGGCGAGTTGCTCGACGGCCTCGACGAACGAAATGTGCTCGATCTTCTGGAGGAAGGAGTAGGCATCACCACCTTCGCCGCAGCCGAAGCAGTGATAGTGGCCATGATTGGGCCGAACATGGAACGACGGGGACTTCTCGTCGTGGAAGGGGCACAACCCCTTCATGGAGTCGCCGCCCGCGCGCTTGAGCGAGACGTAGTCGCCGACTATGTCTTCGATCCGTGTGCGTTCGCGAATGGCGGCAATGTCACGTTCAGGAATTCGGCCGGCCACGACTGGAGTCTAGCGTCGAACAAGACGCCCGACACCCGTCGATCAACCCCAGCTGGCCTGAGCCCCGAGCGACCGCTTATCCACCAGTTCGAGTCGACTCTCGGTGTACGACGCGATCTGATCGACGACGACGCGAGTCCGTTCGGCGTCGCTGGACGCGCGTTGCCACGCGGGCACCAGGATGGGATCGAGTTCGCCCGGCGCCGAGCGCATCAACCACTCGGCGACGCGATGGATCCGGTCACGTTGACGTTCCTGCCGAATCTTGTGCCCAGCGTCGGACATGACGTACCGCAGTGCCATGGTCTTGAGCAGAGCCACTTCGGACGCGACGATCGACGGCACCACGAGGTCGGCGTCGTACCTCGTCAACGCTGCCGTGCCGTACTTCTGGCGGGTTCCGTCGATGGCAGCCGTGGCGAATCGCCCGACCAGCTCGCTGGTCATGTGCTTGAGCGCCACGGACGCGGTGAGAGTGCCGTCGTATCTGCCGACCGCGACGACGACGTCCATCTTGGACAACCGGCTCGCCGCCTCGATCAACTCGTCGACGTCGAGTCCGCGGAACTCCGACACACCGAGTTCGGCCAGTGCCCGCTGCTCGATCGGATCGGACAGTGCGCGCAGGTCGATTCTGGCGTCGATGACGCCGTCCTCGACGTCGTGTACCGAGTAGGCGACGTCGTCGGACCAATCCATGGTCTGCGCTTCGAGGCACTTGTGCTTGTCCGGTGCACCGTCGCGTACCCAGCCGAGAATGGCCGAGTCGTCGTCGTAAGCACCGAATTTCGCGCCCGGCGCGGGCCTGGTCCACGGGTACTTCATCGCGGCGTCGAGGGCGGCGCGGGTGAGGTTGAGTCCCGCGCTGTTGCCGTCGGAGTCGAGGATCTTGGGCTCGAGGCCGGTCAGGATGCGCAGATTCTGCGCGTTGCCCTCGAATCCACCGCAATCCTGGGCCACCTCGTCGAGGGCCCGCTCGCCGTTGTGTCCGTAGGGAGGATGACCGATGTCGTGTGCCAAGCCCGCCAGATCGACCAGATCGGGGTCGCTGCCGAGCCCCTCCGCGATGCTGCGCCCGATCTGCGCGACCTCGAGCGAATGCGTCAACCGGGTGCGCGGGGTGTCGCCGTCGCGGGGCCCGGTCACCTGAGTCTTGTCCGCAAGACGACGCAGGGCAGCACAGTGCAAGACCCGCGCCCGATCTCGCGCGAACGCACTCCGATGCGAGGCGTTGTCCGCCCCGGATCGAAGCCCAGCGGTCTTGGGCGGTTCGGGAACGAATCGTTCGACGTCATGCTCGGAGTATGTGCCGGTCATCTACTGGCCTGCCGTGTAGGAGAAATCAGCGGTGAAGTGCGTCAACTGGTACCACAGCAGAGCGCCTGTCTCCCTGGCTATTCCGTGCGCCTGCGACTCGCGGGTGTAGACGGCAGGCCCGGTGCGGGTGGGCGAGGTCCACGCATCGAGATCGGCGTCGCGCGCCATGGTTCGGGTGCGCAGCGAGTGCCACGGATCGCTGACCAGAACCACCGATGTCTTGCCCTGATCTCGTAGCGTGGCGCTGACGGCTTCGATGCTTTCGAGGGTGTCCGATCCCGTTTCGACGGCCACGATCGCGTCGGCAGGCACGCCCTGATCTATCAGGTAATTGCGACCCGACGCCGCCTCGGTGAACAGGTCACCTTCCTGCTTGCCGCCGACGGTGACGATCTCGGGAGCGATGCCCTGCTCGTACAACGAGGCCGCCTGCGCCAAGCGTGCCTCGAACACCGTCGAGGGCGTACCGCTGTACTGCGCCGCACCGAGTACGACGATGGCGTCCGCCGCAGTATGGTCGTCGATCCGAGCCACCTGCCACACACGCACCGCGGTGCCTGCCACCAGGACGAGGGCCATCAGTATCACTCCCGCGACCAACCGACCCGTCCAGCGTCCGAGCGTTCCGAAGAAGCCCAGCCGCTCGGGACCGGGGTCCGGGGCATACCGGTCGTCGTACGGGTCGCCGTACGAATCTCGGTCGAGAGTTGAATTCACCCCTCGAGTTTGCCAGGCCCGCGCATCTTCGGCGCTCACGGCGCGCCTCGGGAGGTCAGAGCCACCCGCGGTCCTCGGCGACTCGGACCGCTTCGGCCCGGGTGCTGGTGCCGGTTTTTCCGATCGCCGAAGAGAGATGGTTGCGCACTGTCCCTTCGGACAGGTGCACCTGCGCCGCGATGGCACCGGCCGTTCCACCCTTCGACGCTGCGCGAAGAACTTCCTGCTCACGGGCGGTCAGCGGGGAGACGCCCTCGGTGAGCGTCTCGGTGGCGAGGGCGGGATCGACGACGCGCAGTCCCATGTGGACCCGTCGTACGGCGTCGGCCAACTGTTTGGCTGGAGTGTCCTTGACGACGAATCCGGAGGCTCCGGCATCGATCGCACGGCGCAGATATCCCGGCCTGCCGAACGTCGTGACGATCAGCACTTTCGACTCCGGTACCGCCTGAGCCAGCTCGGCGGTGACGTCGATGCCGTTCTTGCCCGGCATTTCCACGTCGAGCAGCACGACGTCGGGTCGATGTTCGAGAACCGCCGCCACCACTTCGTCGCCTCGTCCCACCTCGGCGACGATGTCGAGGTCGTGTTCGAGCCCCAACAATGCTGCGAGGGCACCGCGCACCAGCGCTTGGTCGTCGGCCAGCAACAGTCTGATACTCATGGTGCCGAGACCTCCACCTTGAATCCGCCGGTCGGAACCCGGGCGACCGTCAGTGAACCACCGGCAGCGCTCACGCGTTCACCCAACCCGCGGAGCCCGTTTCCTCCACAGTGTTCCTCGGCCGGCCCGCATCCGTCGTCGACGATGGAAATGCTCGAGGGCGTCAGCATCACTCGGCAGTGGCGTGCGTGGGAGTGTCGCACCACGTTGGTCACCGCTTCGCGCAGGACCCAGCCGAACAGTTCGCGGTGTCGCAGTGGAACGACGTCGGCATCCGCGGGCAGCTCGACGTCGATGGCGGCGGCCACCAGAGCTGTTCGTGCGCTTGCCAGTTCGGTGCCGATGTCGATTTGCCGCATGCCGCCGACAGTGCTGCGCACATCGGCGAGTGCTTGCCTTGCAAGGGTTTCCACCTCGGCGATCTCGACAGCTGCTCGGGCAGCATCGATCTCGAGCAATCTGCCGGCCAGTTCACTCTTGACAGTGATGACGGTCAGGGAATGCCCGAGAATGTCGTGCACGTCTCGGCTCATCCGCTCACGTTCGGCGACGATGGCCAGATCCGCCAATTGCTGCCGCGCCACGGCCAATTCGTGGTTGCGCTGGAAGACCTGGGTGATACCCCACGCGGCGGCCGAGCTGATCAGCAACTGAAACGCGAAAAAGTTGTCGGGCTCCCAGGACGGGATGACCCGCGGTGCCACTTCGATGGCCACCACCATCACCGCGACCAACGTCCACGCCTGCCGAACCGGCAGCGTCATCATCGCCAGCACCGCGATGTAGATCGTTGCGCCGAATCCGGTGGTTCCGATCAGCGCGCTCATCGCCGCGGTCAGGGCCAGCATTGCCGCGAGCGCAATCCAGGCCTGCCGTACCGGCAGCGGGTGTCCGCGGCGGTGACCGTTGCGAAAGCGCCAGAAGGTGGCCGTGAACACGACTCCGAACCCGACGATCGCGGCAATACCGAGGACCCGTGCCGCCACAAATTCCAACGACAGAATCTCGTTCAACGGATAGATCAGGTATATCAGCCAGATGGCTCCGAACATCCAGCCGTACCGCCAAACCCTGCCCTCGGGGAGGTCGGCGGTGAACGTGGTCATGTCGCCCACGGTATCTCCGTGGGCGACACGATCGGTGGTTTCCGCGTCAGGCACGCTTGGTGTCTTTCCGGAACAGCAGCGCCGCTCCTGCGATGAACACCACCGCCCACACCACCAGGTTGACCACTGCGACGGCGAGGATGCCTGCGTCGGCCGAGGTGAACGGAGCCCGGGCCACAGTCGCCAGACCGTACAGCGGGGTGAACTTCGCCAGCATCGGGAACCAGCCGCTGTCACCGAGCGGGACGAACAATCCGCCGGCCAGGGCGAGGAAGGCCAGTACCGGTCCGAGGATCTGCATGACGTTCTCCGAGGGCAGCAGGTACCCCATGAACAACCCGAATGCGGCGAACACCGCAGATCCGAGCCACGCGATCACTCCGCACGCGAGCCACACCCAGATCGGCATGTCGGCTCCGAAGAATGCCGCGACGACGAACACCACGACGATCGCTGCAGCACCCATCGTCATGGCGACGAGCATCTTGGTGACGATGTAAGCGACAGGTTTGAGCGGAGTCAGTCGCAGCTGCCTGCTCCAGCCCTGAGCGCGTTCGACGGAGACCATCGCTCCCCCACTGGTGGTGGCCAGCATCGCTCCGTAGACGGCCATGCTGATGGCGATGTAGCCCGTGACATTGCCGTGCGCGAAAGGATAGTTGGTCCGGTAGTCCGACTGCGTACCGAAGATGACGAAGAACACCGGCGGCATGACCAACGTGAAGACCAACGTGCGCTTGTTCCGGAACAGGCGACGGACTTCGAGTCCGAGGAACGTGGGCGAAAATCCGCCGTACGCAACGGCTCTGGCAGCGGTGGGGCGGGGCGAGGTCGTGGTCATCGGATACTCCCGGCGAGTTCGGTGTCGGCATCGGTGGTCAGAGCGAGGAACGCGTCCTCGAGGTTCCGCGAGACAATTTCGAGATCGGTCGCGTGCGCGTCGTTGAGCAGGTAGCGGGCAACGCAGTCGGAGTCGCGTCCGTGCACGATCACCCGGTCGCCGCGCGTCTCGACCCGGTCGACTCCGGGAAGAGCGAGCAACATTGACCGGTCGACACCGGGCAGAGTGGCGGTGACCGTGCGTCCCGCCGCGAGGTTCTTGACCTCGGCGGCGCTGCCGTCGGCGACGATCTTGCCGTGCCGCACCAGGACAATTCTGTCGGCGTAGGCATCGGCCTCGTCGAGGTAGTGCGTTGCGAACAGCACTGTTCGGCCGGTACTCGCGTCCTGGCGAATGGCGTTCCAGAAGTCACGTCGACCCTCGACGTCCATGCCGGTGGTCGGCTCGTCCAACACCAGCAGATCCGGGTCGGGCAACAGTGCAAGTGCGAATCGCAGTCGCTGTTGCTGGCCGCCGGAGCACTTGGCCACTCGCCGGTCGCCGATGTCGGCGATGCCGGCCCGAGTCAGGACTTCCTTCACCGACCGAGTTCGGGCGAACAGCGCCGCGGTCAGTTCGACGGTTTCGCGGACGGTCAGGTCGCGAAGAAGTCCGCCGGTCTGCATCACCGCCGAGATGCGCCCCTGAGCGATGGCGTCGGCCGGAGTTCCGCCGAACACCGACACCGTCCCGGTGGTGGGTGTGGCCAGGCCGAGCATCATGTCGATGGTCGTCGTCTTCCCGGCACCGTTCGGTCCGAGAAAAGCGACTACCTCGCCCGGCTCGATGGACAGGTCGATCCCGTCCACCGCACGGACCGATCCGTATGTCTTCGTGACGCCTCGCAGTTCGACTGCCTTCGTTGTGGTCATGACAGTTACTCTGCTGCGATCCGAGCCCGACCACCTCGACCGAGCGTCACGATTGCACGATGACAACTGTCATGGATCGACCTGCTCGTTTCGGACACCCTGGAGCCGGTAGATTTCAGCGCATGGCAGTCCAGCACCGGCGGTATTCCAGCGCCACAGTCCGTAGGTCGGTCCATCGATTCCGTCGCCTCACCGCAACAGGTGCTCTGACCTTGTTCGCTGCGGTTCTCCTCGCCCCCGGCGTCGCCTCCGCCGAGGCACCGTCGCGCCTCGCCACCCAGATCACCGACAACGTGCAGGCACTCGATCCCGACTCGCTGGCCGAGGTGCAGACGTCCATCGACGACCTGTACGGCGGCAGCCAGGTCAGGCTGTGGGTCACCTACGTTGCGGATTTCGACAACATGTCGGCGGCGAACTGGGCCGAACAGACATACCAACGGAGCGATCTCGGCCAGCGTGACGTCCTGCTCGCAGTGGCGACCGTCGATCGGTCGTACTACCTCGGCGTCAACACCGGGCTCTCGCAGATCACCACGGCGGAGCAGGACGACATTCGTGTCAACGACGTCGAACCTGCGCTGGGCGAAGAGGATTGGTCGGGAGCGGCCATAGCTGCGGCCGGCGCTCTCGGCGAGGCCTATGCGTCGAGCGGCGGAGGTGGGTCGTCGGCACCGCTGCTGATCGGTGTCGGGGTGTTGGCCGTCGCAGGCGGCGGAGCTGTTGTCTACTCCTCACGGCGCAAGAAGGCTCGAGTGGCCGCCGAGGTGGAAGCGGTGGCGAAGATCGACCCGAGCGACCCGGCAGCATTGGCCCAATTCCCGATCGACGTTCTCGACACCCGCGCCAAGGAAATTCTGATCGAGACCGACAACGCCGTGCGAGCCAGCGAGGAGGAATTGACCTTGGCCCGAGGCGAATTCGGCGATTCGGCAGCCGCTCCCTTCATCACGGCGTACGACAACGCAAAGAAAGCTCTGGCCTCTGCCTTCGAGATCCGTCAGCGGCTCGACGACGCCATTCCTGAAACCCCCGATCAGCGACGGGCGATGCTCGTCGAAATCATCTCCTCGTGCGGCCAGGCAGATCGCGAACTCGACTCTCGGGTCGAGGAATTCGACGGATTCCGCGACCTCGTCATGAACGCCGGTTCGCATCTCGACGAGCTCACCCAAGCCATCATCGGCTTGACGGTGCGCATTCCGCAGTCCGAAGCCGTACTCGCTCAACTGCATTCGGAATTCTCCGAGACCGCATTGAAATCGATTGCCGACAACGTCACGATGGCCAAGGATCGAGTTGCGCTGGCCGAGGAGAACATCGAAGCCGGCCGCAAGGCCGCAGCACTGCCGCCCGGTAAGCAGGGCCCGGCCGTCACAGCGATTCGGACCGCGGAACGAGCCGTCGATCAGGCGAAGTCACTGCTCGGCGGAGTCGACCACGCCCGCGACGACATACGGCACGCAATAGCCACCCTGCCCGACGCCATCGCGGACGTCCGCCGGGACATCGAGCAGGCTCGCGGACTGGCCGAACACGGCGGCACCGAACTGCAGGCGGCGATGACTGCGGCACAGACGGCATTGAAGAACGCCGAGACGGCACAGTCGAGCGATCCGCTCGGTAGTTACACCGCCCTTGCCGCAGCAGATTCCGAACTCGAGAAGATCGTCGACGAAGCGTCGGCGGAGAAGGCCGCCGAGGATCAGCTGCGTGCGCGTCTGGAACGCGATATTGCGGCTGCTCAGGCGCAGATCACTGCTGCTGCGGACTACATCTCGACGCGCCGCGGCGGCGTGGGTGCCGATGCTCGAACGCGTTTGTCCGAAGCCGAACGGCATCTCGGTGCAGCTCGTCAGCTCGAGCCGGACAATCCCGACGAGGCTCTCAAGCACGCGCATGCCGCCAGCCAATTGGCTTCGCGCGCATCGCAGATCGCCCAGTCCGATGTGCAGAACTGGGAAAATCGGCACGGCCCACGCGGCGGCAGTAGCGGCGGCAACGTAGCAGGCGCCGTGCTCGGCGGAATCCTGATCAACAGCGTGCTGCGCGGAGGCGGAGGCGGATTCGGTGGTGGATTCGGCGGCGGGGGCTTCGGCGGCGGTGGAGGCGGAGGCGGCGGCTTCGGTGGCGGCGGCGGCCGCTTCTGATTCGACCCAGACATGCGACAGGGCCCGATCTCTCACCGAGAGATCGGGCCCTGTGTATTGCCTACAGCCCTACGCGCCGATCAGACGGGCGGCGATGTAGCCCTCGACCTGATCGAGAGCCACGCGCTCCTGTGCCATCGTGTCGCGCTCACGAATGGTGACGGCGTGGTCGTCGAGGGTGTCGAAGTCGACGGTGATGCAGAACGGGGTACCGATCTCGTCCTGGCGACGGTAGCGACGGCCGATGGCTCCGGCATCGTCGAATTCCACGTTCCAGTACTGACGCAGTTGCTGCGCAAGATCTTTCGCCTTCGGCGTCAGATCGGCGTTACGCGAGAGCGGAAGCACCGCGACCTTCACCGGGGCAAGACGACGATCGAGCTTGAGCACGACACGCTTGTCGACACCGCCCTTGGCGTTGGGTGCCTCGTCCTCGGTGTACGCATCGACGAGGAATGCCATCAGCGACCGAGTCAAGCCGGCGGCCGGCTCGATGACGTACGGGGTGTAACGGGTATCGGTGGCCTGCTCGTAGTAGCTCAGGTCCTGGCCGGACGCCTTCGAGTGCACCGTCAGGTCGTAATCGGTGCGGTTCGCGACGCCCTCGAGCTCACCCCAGGCGCTGCCCTGGAAGCCGAAGCGGTACTCGATGTCGACGGTGCGCTTGGAGTAGTGCGACAGCTTTTCCTTGGCGTGCTCGTACAGCCGCAGGTTCTCCGGATCGATGCCGAGATCGGTGTACCACTTCATGCGGTAGTCGATCCAGTACTGATGCCACTCGTCGTCCTCGCCGGGCTTGACGAAGAACTCCATCTCCATCTGCTCGAACTCGCGTGTGCGGAAGATGAAGTTTCCCGGCGTGATCTCGTTGCGGAAGCTCTTGCCGATCTGGCCGATGCCGAACGGCGGCTTCTTGCGTGAGGTCGTCAGCACGTTGGCGAAGTTGACGAAGATGCCCTGGGCGGTCTCGGGGCGCAGGTAATGCAGCCCCTCTTCGTTGTCGACCGGGCCGAGGAAGGTCTTGAGCAGGCCGGAGAATGCGCGCGGCTCGGTCCACGAACCGGGCTCACCGGTCTCCGGGTCGCGGATATCGGCGAGTCCGTTCTCGGGCGGGTGGCCGTGCTTCTCCTCGTAGGCCTCGATGAGGTGATCGGCACGGTAGCGCTTGTGGGTGTGCAGCGACTCGACGAGCGGATCGGAGAACGTCTCGACGTGGCCGGAGGCCTCCCACACCTGGCGCGGCAGAATCACCGACGAGTCGAGCCCGACGGTGTCGTCGCGGCTGGTGACCATGTTGCGCCACCACTGCTTCTTGATGTTCTCCTTGAGCTCGACGCCGAGCGGACCGTAGTCCCAGGCCGACTTCGTACCGCCGTAGATTTCGCCGCACGGGTAGACGAGACCTCTGCGCTTGGCGAGGTTGGCGACGGTTTCGACCTTGGACTTGGGTGCCACTGGCGGAGCTCTCCATCTTCGGTTACATCGTGTAAGAGGTGACGTGGGCGGTTTTCGCCCTGATCAGACTATCTGGCTCGGTCGTCGATTCCGAACAGCGGTCGGGCACCGAAATTGACATGCGCACCTGTGCATATCACAATGAATATGATTTGCAATAACGATGACTGCACTAGCCTGAGTTCATGACGTCGACCGTGCAGGGAGAATTCGACAACCGACCGGTGACCGAAGGAGCCGCAGCCATGTCCACGGTGCACACCCACAGAACCGACTCGTCCATGGAGACGGCGGCGCATCTGCAGGATCCGGAACGCCCGGTGCACGACGACCCGTTCGCCGCCGCTCCCCCGGCGTTACTTCCGCCGAAGGAGACCCTGGCCGCGGCCGGTGACATCCTGCGTGCACTGGCCGCACCGGTTCGGATCGCCATCGTGCTGCAGCTCCGAGAATCCGAGCGCTGCGTTCACGAACTCGTCGTCGCCCTCGGTGTGACACAGCCGTTGATCAGCCAGCATCTGCGGGTTCTCAAGGCGGCCGGCGTGGTCCGCGGAGAACGTAACGGCCGCGAGGTCCTGTACCGGCTGGTCGACGACCATCTCTCCCACATCGTCGTCGACGCCGTGGCTCACGCCGAGGAAGGCCGAAACCTGTGACCGAGAAGACGACCGATACCGCCACTCCGAGACGACCCGTCGTAGTCGGAGTACGAGCCACGAAGCAACGCAGTGCGATCTCGGATCTGCTCGACACCATCGAGGAGTTCAAGTCCGCGCAGGATCTGCACGACGAGCTGCGCAAGCGCGGTGAGGGGATCGGCCTGACAACCGTATACCGCACACTGCAGACCCTTGCCGACGCAGGAACGGTCGACGTTCTGCGTACGGACAACGGCGAGTCGGTCTACCGGCGTTGCTCCTCGGGCCATCATCACCACCTGGTGTGCCGAGCATGCGGATTCACCGTCGAGGTCGAGGGTCCCACCGTCGAGAAGTGGTCGCAGAGTGTCGCCGAGTCCAACGGCTTCAGCGACGTGAGCCACACCATCGAGATATTCGGCACCTGCAGTCAGTGCAGCACGGCCGGTCACTGAACAGCTCTCACCCCACCGCACCCGCCAGGCGAGGCACCACCGAATCGATGGCGAACGGAATGGACAGCACCGAGTTGTACGTGATCGCCCCACGCTGATCGGTGGACAACGGAACGATCGCGTCGTTGCGGGCGGCTGTCAGTGTTCCGAAGATCGGGTTCTCGGCCACGACGTCGATGTCGTCGCCGGTGCCGAGATAGAGCACCACATCGGCGTCGAGCGTGGAAATGTTCTCGGCCGAGACCGGAACGAAGAAATTGGTGCCGTTGTCCTCGGCCAGGATCGGGTCCGGAATCCCGAAGCCCAATGACGTGACGAACGTCCCCCGCGCGTCCCCCGGCAGATATGCGCCGAACTGACCGTCGTACGGAAGTACCACGGCGGCAGTCTTACCCGCGAACTCCGGATGTGCGGCTCGAACCTGTTCGAGTGCAGCCGTGGTCTGGGTGTTCAGCTCCTTGCCACGATCGGATTCGCCCATCGCCCGGGCGATGGTGTCGGTGGCCACCTCGCGATCGACGGCGTATGCCGCCGATCGGGCCGGTCGAGCGACGGTCGGGGCGATATCGCTGAGTTGCGCGTAGGTGGCCTCGTCGAAGCCGGCGTTCAGCCCGGTGATCAGATCCGGTTGCAGAGAAGCGATCAGCTCGAAGTTCGGTTCGGACTCCGAGCCCAGCAGCGTCAGTGGTGCGTCGCCCACCAACTCGTCGGTCCACGGACCGAGTCCGGTCTCGTAGAAGGTGTATCCGGTGTTTCCGACCGGGACGGTTCCGAGCGCGATGACGGCATCGGCGTCGGACACCCCGAGCGTGACTATGCGGGTGGGCTTCTCCGGAACGGTCGTGCTGCCGTAGATGTGGTCGATGACCACCGGGAAAACACCGTCCGCAGACTGGGCCGCGCTGTCGTCGGGTTCTGCTGTGGAGCAGGCAGTTGCGGACGCGCCGATGGCCATCACCGCCACCACTGCCGTCAGCATTCTGGACACTCGAATCGCCATTGCAACCGCCTTCACGTGAGTAAGTAAAGGCTTACCTTAGACGACCGTTCAGGGCAACAAACCCTCGCGGGCCTTCTCGACCCCGGCGAGCACCAGAATCAACATCGTCAACATCGCTTCGTCGTCCAACCCGTTGGCCGGAAAGGTGTAGCGCAACAACACATCTGCGAGCTTGTCGTGGGTGTTGACCGAAATCGCGCCGAACTGCGAATCGGCGTTGCGGTCGGCTACCTTCTTGTGCAGCGCGGGCTTGAGCGGTCGATCCCACGCCAGCACCGCGGTCAGCGAGAGCACCTCCAGTTCCGGTGAGAGCTGGACCGCCCGAAGCGAACACAGCGCACCCGCATAGTCGAACCCCAGAGACCCTTCCTCACCCACCGTCACCGTGGCGAACTGCGCCAGCGCCAACTGAGCCCGCGTCTGCAAGGTCAGGCCAGATACATCGTCACTCATATTTCACTCCACCGAATCGTCGGTCCCGCGACGCGAATTCGATGCAGGCCTCCCACAGATCTCGACGATCGAAATCGGGGAACAGTTTCTTCTGGAACACGAACTCCGCGTAGGCCGACTGCCACAGCAGGAAATTGGAGGTTCTCTGCTCCCCCGAGGGACGCAGGAACAGGTCGACGTCGGGCATGTCCGCCTCGTCGAGGTACTTCGCGACGGTCGCCTCGGTGATCTTTTCCGGGTTGATCTTTCCGGCGGCAACCTGACGCGCGATTTCCCTTGTGGCGTCGGCAATTTCGGCTCGCCCGCCGTAGTTGACACACATGGTCAGCGTCATCACCGTGTTGTGCTTCGTCAGCTCCTCGGCCACTTCGAGTTCTTTGATGACGCTGCCCCACAGTCGCGGTCGCCGACCTGCCCAGCGCACCCGCACACCCATCTCGTTCATCTCGTCTCGTCGACGCCGGATCACGTCGCGATTGAAGCCCATCAAGAACTTGACCTCGTCGGGACTGCGCTTCCAGTTCTCCGTCGAGAAAGCGTACGCAGACAACCACTGCACACCGATTTCGATGCAGCCACAGACGGCATCCATCAGTACTGCTTCGCCCTGCTCGTGCCCTGCGGTTCGCGGCAATCCACGATCCTGAGCCCACCGGCCGTTACCGTCCATGACCAGAGCGACGTGACGAGGAATCAGCTCCGGCTGCAAGATCGGCGGCCGCGCACCCGAGGGGTGCGGGTCCGGCGGGCGAACCGCCGGCCGTTCGTCAGGCCGGTGTTGCGGCTCGCGTCGTCGAATCACGGTCCCCATCCTGCCCGACGGTGTCGGCGAACACGGAGTCAGGTTGGGCCAGCGGCACCTGGTGTGGATGCGAGCGCTCGATGAGCGGAAGTGTGCGGAGCTGGCGTTCGAGGTGCCACTGCAGATGAGCCGCCACCAGGCCACTGGCCTGCTTTCGGACCGCATCGGAGGTGGTGACGGTGTAGTCCCACTCCCCTCGTTCGAGGGCCACCATCAAATCCAGAACACCGGTCGATGGCGTCGCAGATCCCGGCGGTCGGCAATGCACGCACACAGCGCCACCCGCGGCGACGTGGAACGCACGATGCGGCCCCACCGCAGCGCATCGAGCGCAGTCCGTCAGTGCGGGAGCCCATCCGGCGAAACCCATCGCACGCAGCAGATACGCGTCGAGTACCAACTCGGGCGGCCGCACGTGCTGCGCAAGGGCACGCAGCGCGCCGACGGTCAGCTGATGCAGGCGCTGCGCGGGGGCGTGTTCTTCGCCGGCCAGACGCTCGGCGGTTTCGAGGACTGCGCAGCCGGTGGTGTACCGGCCGTAATCGGCAACGATGTCCCCGCCGAACGCGTCCACCGTGTGCACCTGAGTGACGATGTCGAGGTTGCGTCCGGGATAGAGCAGGACGTCGATGTGCGCAAACGGCTCCAGCCGTGCGCCGAACTTGGACTTGGTGCGGCGCACCCCCTTGGCCACCGCACGGACGATACCGTTTTCCCTGGTCAGCAACGTGACGATGCGATCGGCCTCACCCAGCTTGTGCTGGCGCAGGACGACTGCGTTGTCACGGTATGGCCTCACGCACTCCAGTGTCCCACGTGGGCGTCGACGAAGATCGTTCCCGCGCTGACGGTGAGTCGATACTGTGCACACGTGGATTTCCATCGGTCGACACTCGTTGCTCAGGCTGCCGAACTCGCGTCGAGAAGCGTCACCTCGGTCGAGGTGGTCACCGCTGCACTGGATCGCATAGAACGCAGTCAACCCACCCTCAACGCGTTCCGGATCGTGCGACGCGATGCCGCCCTCACCGAAGCCGCCGAGGCCGATCGGCTGATCGCTGCGGGCTCGTCCGCTCCCCTGCTCGGCGTTCCGATCGCAGTCAAGGACGACGTCGACATCGTCGGCGAACCGACCGCATTCGGCTGCGCGGGCCGGTTTCCTCTGGCCACCGAGGACTCCGAGGTGGTCCGCCGACTGCGTGCGGCAGGGGCGATCATCGTGGGAAAGACCAACAGTCCCGAACTCGGGCAATGGCCGTTCACGGGCGGATCGTTCGGCCACACGAGGAATCCGTGGCACCGAGACCGAACTCCGGGCGGTTCCTCCGGTGGCAGTTCTGCCGCGGTCGCAGCCGAATTGGTCTCCGCCGCTCTGGGTTCCGACGGCGCCGGCTCAGTGCGCATCCCGGCGTCGTGGACCAACCTCGTCGGCATCAAGCCGCAGCGCGGCCGAATTTCCACCTGGCCCGATGCCGAGGCGTTCAACGGCATCACCGTCATCGGACCACTCGCCCGAACGGTGGCCGACGCAGCCCTGCTTCTCGATGTGGTCTCCGGTGGGCACGACGGCGATCTGCACCGGCCCACTCCGCTGACCGTCTCGGACGCCGTCGGCCGCGACCCCGGTTCCCTGCGCATCGCGTTGAGTCTGCGTAAGCCGTTCATTCCGACACCCGCGGCACTGGATCCCGAGATCACGGCTGCGGCGTACGAGATGGCGGCCGTGCTGCGGTTGCTCGGTCACCGCGTGGTCGTCGACGATCCGGCGTACGGAATGTTGTTGGGGCTCAACTTCTTACCGCGGTCGTTGGCCGGAGTCGCGGCCTGGCTCGACCGCCTGCCCGACCCGTCTCTGGCCGACCCCCGGACCCGAGCCAACGCGAGGAGCGGACGAGCCCTCGCCGGCGCACCACTGCGGGCGGCCCGCGCGGCGGAGCCACGGATAGCCCGCCGCATCGGCCAGTTCTTCGACGACTACGACATCGTGCTCGCCCCGACGACGGCCACGCCGCCTCCGCGGGTCGACGCCATCGACGGCATCTCCAACGCCGACACCGACCGTGTGATCACCGAACACTGCCCGTACACGTGGCCGTGGAACGTCCTCGGTTGGCCCAGCGTCAACGTCCCCGCGGGACTGACGAAAGCCGGTCTACCGATCGGTCTGCAGCTGATGGGCCACGAATCCACAGAGCCTCTGCTGGTCTCGGTGGCCGCTCAACTCGAGAACGTACTGCAGTGGCATCGCCGACGCCCCGAGCCGTGGTGGAACCGGGTGAGCGACACCTCGTAGCCTGCTCGTCAGGGCACGTCAGAAACCGAGCTTGCCCATCTGCTTGGGGTCGGTCTGCCAGTCCTTGGCGATCTTGACGTGCAGATCCAGGTAGATGCGGGTACCGAGCAATTTCTCGATCTGCAGTCGCGACGCGGTGCCGACCTCTTTGAGTCGCGAACCGCCCTTGCCGATGATGATGGCCTTCTGGCTGGACCGTTCGACGTACAGGATCGCGTGCACATCGAGCATGTTGTCGTGGCCCTCGCGCGGCACGACCTCCTCGATGACCACTGCCAGCGAGTGCGGGAGCTCGTCGCGGACACCTTCGAGCGCTGCCTCGCGGATCAGCTCGGCCATGAGGATTTCCTCCGGCTCGTCCGTCAGTTCCCCGTCGGGATAGAAGGCGGGACCCGACGGCAATTCGGAGGCCAGGAGGTCGACGAGCTTCTCGATCTGCTCACCGGATTCGGCCGATACCGGGATGACGTGCGAATTCTCGCCCAGCAGCTTCGACAACGACATCAACTGATGTACGACGCGTTCCTTCTTGACCTTGTCGATCTTGGTCACGATGCCGATCAGGGTGGTCTTCGGCGCGATGTGCCGCACTTGTTCGAGGATCCATCGGTCGCCCGGTCCGATCTTCTCGTCGGCGGGGATGCACAGTCCGATGACGTCGACCTCGGAGTAGGTGTCCTGCACCAGGTCGTTGAGGCGTTGGCCCAGAAGCGTTCTCGGTCGGTGCAGCCCCGGGGTGTCGACGAGGATCAGTTGCGCGTGGTCGCGGTGCACGATGCCGCGGATCGTGTGGCGCGTGGTTTGGGGTCGCGAGGACGTGATGGCGATCTTCGACCCCACCAGTGCATTGGTCAGGGTGGACTTGCCGGTGTTGGGCCGGCCTACGAAACAGACGAATCCGGATCGGAACTCTTCGGTGTGTTGCTCGGACATCGAGCACCTCCAGATTTCAGTGTTGGTGAGTGACGTCCGACGAGTCGTCGTCCTCGGTGGATTCTTCGTCGGGTTCGAGCTTTTCGACCAGCACGGTGGTGATGCGGACGCGGCCCTTCGGGTCGGCTCCGCCCTCGCCGCGCAGCAACAGCCCGTGAGTGGTTACTTCGGAACCGGGCAGCGGCACGCGGCCGAGCTCGTAGCCGAGGAGTCCGCCGACGGTATCGACCTCCTCGGATTCGATGTCGATACCGAAGATTTCACCCAGATCCTCGAGCGGTACCCGCGAGGACACCCGGAACCGTCCGTCTTCGAGTTGCTCGATGGGTGCTACCTCGTCCGAGTCGTATTCGTCGGCGATCTCGCCGACGATCTCCTCGATGACGTCCTCGATGGTCACCAGGCCCGCGATGCCGCCGTACTCGTCGACCAACAACGCCATATGGTTTCGGTCTCGCTGCATCTCGGCGAGAAGACTGTCGAGCGGCTTGGAGTCCGGTACGAACACCGCCGGACGCATCAGTTCGGAGACCTGGACGCCTCGCCCACCGTCGGTGGAGTAATACGTCTGCTGCACAAGGTCTTTGAGGTACACCACGCCGACGATATCGTCCACGTTCTCGCCGATCACCGGGATGCGAGAGTGCCCACTGCGCACGGCCAGCGACGTCGCCTGCCCCGCCGACTTGTCGGATTCGATCCACACCATCTCAGGCCGCGGCACCATGACCTCGCGGGCCGAGGTATCGCCCAGCTCGAACACCGATTGAATCATTCGGCGTTCGTCGTCGGCCACGACTCCGCGCTCGCGAGCCATGTCGACCAGCTCACGTAGCTCGATCTCGGATGCGAACGGGCCGTTGCGAAATCCCTTGCCCGGGGTGATCGCGTTACCGATGAGGATGAGCAGCCTGCTGATCGGCCCGAGGAGCCAGCCAAGGGCGCGCAACGGCAACGCTGCGGCGAGCGCGATCGAGTACGCGTTCTGCCTACCCAGCGTTCTCGGACCGACGCCGATCACGACGTAACTGACCAAAACCATTGCCACAGCGGTGATCACGAGCGCGGTGGTCGAGTCGATCAATTGGGTCAGGCCGCCTGCGAGCAGCACCGTGCCGCCGATTTCGCACAGAATACGAAGCAGCACCATGAGATTGACGTACCGCGGGCGGTCGGCAACCACGACGACGAGGCCGGTGGCACCCGGTCGCTCGTCCTTGACCATGTCTTCGATTCGCGCCCGCGAGACGGTGTTCAGGGCCGAATCGACTGCGGCGAACAAGCCGCCGAGAGGAACCAGCAGAACGGCGAAGACGATGAGTGCGGCAGCACTGCTCACGCGCTAGGACCCCGCACTCCCGCTGGTCCGAACACGCACATCATCGGTCGAGACCGTCGACGAAGCCGGCCTTGCCGAGCAGCCGAGCGTCTCGAACGGCCTGTTCGGCTGCCTGCTCCGCCCGCCTGGCGTCCTCGTACCATTCGGCCAGCAGACGGTTCTGCAGCTCGAACATTTCCTTCTCTTCGTCCGGCTCGGCGTGGTCGTAGCCGAGCAGGTGCAGCACGCCGTGCACGGTGAGCAGCGCGAGCTCGTGTTCGAGCGAATGTCCTGCTGCCGCGGCCTGATCCGCCGCGAAGGACGGGCACAGCACGATGTCTCCCAGCATCGCCGGTCCGGGCTCGGGAGCATCGGGACGACCGCCCGGTTCGAGCTCGTCCATAGGAAACGACATCACGTCGGTGGGGCCGGGCAGATCCATCCAGCGCATGTGCAGATCTGCCATGGTTGCCGAATCCACCAGCACCATGGACAGTTCCGCAGCGGGGTGCACGTCCATGCCTGCGATCGCGAACCGTGCGACCGAGACCAGTTCGGGCTCGGAGATGTCCATCCCCGACTCGTTGGACACTTCGATACTCATCTAGCCACTACCCACGCTCTCGTTGCCTGCATTACCGTTTCCGTACGCCTGAATCATCTTCTCGCCGAACGCGGCCCACCGGCACGGCGTTGCGCGCGGTTCGCGATGACGCCTTCCGATGCGGACTCGAAGCGCTCGTAGGCGTCGACGATTTCCGAAACGAGCCGGTGCCGCACCACGTCACTACTGGTCAGTTGCGCGAAGTGGATGTCGTCCACATCGGTGAGAATCTCCGACGCCGCACGAAGGCCCGAGCGGGCACCGCCGGGTAGGTCGACCTGCGTCACGTCTCCGGTGACGACGATCTTCGATCCGAATCCGAGACGCGTGAGGAACATCTTCATCTGTTCGGCCGTGGTGTTCTGCGCCTCGTCGAGAATGATGAACGCGTCGTTGAGCGTACGGCCACGCATGTAGGCGAGCGGCGCGACCTCGATGACTCCGGCCTGCATCAGCTTGGGAATAGCCTCGTCGTCCATCATGTCGTGCAAGGCGTCGTGCAGTGGACGCAGATACGGGTCGATCTTCTCGTGCAAGGTTCCGGGCAGAAAGCCCAGACGCTCACCCGCCTCCACCGCAGGCCGCGTCAGGATGATGCGGCTGACCTGCTTGGTCTGCAATGCCTGCACTGCCTTGGCCATGGCCAGGTAGGTCTTGCCCGTTCCGGCAGGACCGATTCCGAACACGATCGTGTTGGAATCGATCGCGTCGACGTAGCGCTTCTGGTTCAACGTCTTGGGCCGAATGGTCTTGCCTCGACGCGACAGAATGTCCAGGCTCAGCACCTCGGCGGGAGAATCCGACACCCCCTCGGTGAGCATGGCGATCGACCGGCGCACTGCGTCGGGAGTCAGTGGCTGAGCACGTTTGGCCAATGCCGCCAATTCGGTGATCACCCGCTCGGCCAACGCCACATCGGGCACCTTCCCGGTGAGCGTCACGGCGTTTCCTCGTACGTGGATGTCGGCCGTCAGCATCTGCTCGAGCGCCCGGAGGTTCTCGTCGGACTGTCCCAGCAGCGGCATCACTGCTTCGGGGGCGAGCTCCAAGGTGGACCGAACGTCGCGCTCGGCGGGAAATTCGCTGTGTTCACTCACGTGGTGGCTATGGCCTGCTCTCTTGTTTCGACCGGTGACGCTGATGTTTTCGAACGCGTCCGTCAGGTCGCGCTCGGACCAAGTTTAACGCCGCAGGATCGATGCGCATTCCTATTACCCACGGCGCTCGCCCAGGACGGCCTCGAGCGAGAGCGCCCAGCACCGCGAATCCGGGTTCAGGAAGGCGAAGTGGTCCTCGCCCGGCACGATCGCCGGCTCCGCGTCGTCGCCCGCGGCTCGTGCGGCCTCGACGTACCTCGAGCTCTGCGAAGCCGGGACCTGAAGGTCATCGGATCCGTGCAGACAGATCGTCGGGATTCCGATGGGTAGTCGGGCCAGAGGTGAGGCCGACCGGTACAGCTCGGGCTCGTCTTCGTAGCGGGCCTGCACCAGGGCCTCGACCGCCGGATTGGTACGTCCCGACGCCCCGCGCGGCTCCAGATCGAGGACACCCGCCTGCGAGACGATGCGCGACGGCCGGACCGTCGTGTCGGTTTCGCCGCCGAGCCACACTGCGAGGTGGCCGCCCGCCGAGTGCCCGATGACGCGGACATCGTCGACACCGACCGGGGCGTGGTGCTGTACCACCCCGGCCACGGCGTCGAGTGCGGCGCGCACGTCGGCCTGCATCTCCGGCCAGTGCCCGCCCGCACCGACGCGTCGGTACTCGATGTTCCAAGCCACCGCACCGGCTCCGGCGACAGCTCGGGCGAACTGGGTGCCCAGATTCGACGCGTACTGCCCACTCCAGAATCCACCGTGCACGATCACGACCACCGGTGTCGCGGGCGTGATCGGCGCGGACGGCAGATAGAGGTGACCGAACTGTTCCGGATGCGCGCCGTACGCGATCTTGATGCGAACGCTCATGCGTTCGGGAAATCGGGCGGAAGTTGCGCCCACCGCGTCGTCAGAACGCCGAGAGCTCCCAACGCAACAGCTCCGGCCGTCGAGGTTCGCAGCACCGTCGGCCCCAGCACCACCGGGGTCGCGCCTGCCTCGGTCAGAGCCGCGATCTCTCTGTCGTCGAGGCCACCCTCGGGTCCGACGACGATCGCGACCTCGGGCACCGAATCGAACGGCAGGTCGCGGAATGCCGAGGTGGCCGCTTCGTGCAGGACGGCGACGATGCCGCCGCCCGCCACGATCCGGTGCACGAGTGCGTACACCGAGCGTGAATCGTGCAACTCGGAGACCTCGGGGATGTATGCGCGACGCGATTGCTTGGCCGCCTCGGCGGCGGTGCTGCGCCAGCGCGCGACCCCCTTGGTCGCCTTGGGCCCTTCCCAGCGAGCGACGCATCGCGCCGACTGCCATGGCACCACTGCGTCGATCCCGGCCTCGGTGGCCAGCTCGATCGCCAGTTCGGAGCGGTCCGCCTTCGGCAGTGCCTGAACCAGCGTCACCGTGGGAGTGGCTCGCGGCATGTCCGTGCGCGACTGCACCGTCAGTTCGAGTCGGTTCTTCTCGGCACCGACGACGACCGTGTCGGCCAGACCGCCGGCACCGTCACTGAGCAGCAGCCGCTCGCCGACTCGGATCCGCCGCACGGTCGCGGCGTGATGACCTTCTTTGCCGTCGAGCACGGCGAGCTCTCCCACGGCCGGCAGCGGCGTGAGATAGAAGACCGTGGGGGCCATGAATCAGCGCCCGCTGAAGGCTTCCCGCAACCGCGAGAACAGGCCACCGCTGTGTGCCGAACCGGTGGTGACGACCTCCGCCGAATCGCGGTCGCGCATGGTCTTGAGCTGTTCGAGCAGGTGGGTCTGCTTGCTGTCCAGCTTAGTCGGCACGATGACCTCGAGGTGGGCGTGCAGGTCACCGCGGATACCCGAACGGAGCTTGGGCATCCCGTGCCCGCGCAGCACCGTCGTCGAGTTCGGTTGTGTCCCTTGCTCGATCGAGATCTCGGTCGGGCCGTCGATGATGGCGTCGACCGTCACCGACGTACCGAGTGCCGCGTCGACCATCGGGACGCGAACGGTGCAGTGCAGATCGTCGCCGTCACGGACGAACACCTCGTGCTGCTGCTCCACGATTTCCACGTAGAGATCGCCTGCGGGGCCGCCACCCGGCCCGACCTCGCCCTGCGAGGCCAACCTGATGCGCATGCCGTTGCTGACGCCGACCGGCACCTTCACCGAGATGTCCCGACGCGAACGCACCCGGCCGTCGCCGCCGCACTTGCGGCAGGGGTCCGGGATGGTCTCGCCTGCACCGCGGCAGGTGGGGCACGGACGGCTGGTCATGACCTGGCCGAGGAACGAGCGCTGCACCGACTGCACTTCGCCGGCACCGCCACAGGTCTCGCACCGAACGGGCTTGGAATCGCCGTTGGTGCCCGAGCCGGTGCACAGGTCGCACAGGATCGCCGTGTCGACGGTGATGTGCTTGGTGACGCCGGTGGCGCATTCGTCGAGGGTGAGTTTGGTTCGCAGCAGCGAATCGGCTCCGGGTTGTACGCGTCCCTTGGGTCCGCGCTGTCCACCGCCTGCGCCGCCGCCGAAGAACGCTTCGAAGACGTCGCCGAGGCCACCGCCGAATCCGGCACCACCGAATCCGCCGCCTCCACCACCGCCGCCCTGCTGCAGAGGATCGCCGCCGAGGTCGACGATTCGACGCTTCTCCGGATCGGAGAGCACCTCGTATGCGGTGGAAATGTCCTTGAACCTGGCCTGTGCGGCCTCGTCCGGGTTCACGTCCGGGTGCAACTCTCGCGCCAATTTGCGGTACGCGCGTTTGATCTCCTGGTCCGTCGCCTGCTGGCCGACGCCCAAAGTCCCGTAATAATCCCGTGCCACGTCGTCTCTTTCGTCCTAGAAGATGGATCTCGTTCGTTGATGCTGTGTCACGGCCGCTGTGCCCCCGCGGCCGACGATGGATCGTCGGCTCGCGTCAGCGCTCGGCCAGGACCTCGCCGATGTACCTGGCAACCGCCGCGACCGACGCGATTGTTCCTGGATAGTCCATTCGGGTGGGGCCGAGAACGCCCATCCCTCCCAGGACCATGCCAGCAGAGCCGTATCCGGTGGAAATCACCGATGTTCCGCGCATCTCCTCGACCTGCGTCTCCTCGCCGATACGCACGGTGACGGTGCGGGTGTCCTGCGTCACGGCGAGCAGCTTGAGTACCACCACTTGCTCTTCCAGCGCTTCGAGTACCGCTCGGAGCGATCCCGGAAACCCTGCGTCTCCCGCGAAGTCCGCCGCGTTGCGCGTCAGATTGGCCGTTCCGCCGAGAACCAGCCGCTCCTCGGGATGTTCGACGAGCGATTCCACCAGCACCGTGGCCGAACGAATCATCGCGTCACGCAGGGCGGGAGGTGCATTCTCGGCCAGCTCGGCCACGGCTGCGGACGCCGCCGCCAGCCGCTTGCCTTCCAGTGCGCCGCCGAGCAACCGCCGCAACTGGGCCAAGTTCTCGTCGTCGATGACGTCGCCGAGTTCGACGATGCGTTGATCGACCCGGCCGGAGTCGGTGATGAGCACCAACAGCAGCCGAGCCGGTGTGAGAGCGACGACCTCCAGATGTCGAACCGAGGACGCCGACAGCGTCGGGTACTGAACCACGGCTACCTGCCGGGTCAGCTGAGCGAGCAGTCGAACCCCGCGGCGCAGCACATCGTCCAGGTCGACGCCGTTCTCGAGAAACTCCAGAATGGCGCGGCGCTCGGCCGCTGACAACGGTTTGACGTCGGCGATCCGGTCCACGAACTGGCGGTAGCCCTTGTCGGTCGGCACCCGCCCGGAGCTGGTGTGCGGTTGGGCGATGTAGCCCTCGGCCTCGAGGACCGCCATGTCGTTGCGCACGGTCGCACTCGACACACCCAAGTTGTGACGCTCGACAAGAGCACGCGATCCGACGGGCTCCTGAGTGGACACGTAGTCCGCCACGATCGCTCGCAGAACCTCGAACCGCCTGTCGTCGGTGCTCGACATCGGTGCCCACCTCCGTTCTCGTTGCCAATCGTCGCTCGAGTCTAGTAGCCGAGGAACGCATGCTCGTGCAAGGCCTTACTGTGGTCCGAGTGGAAACTGTCTTTCGATTCGGTCCAGCGGTTCGAGGCTCGCGATGATCTTCAAGGGTGTACGAGACGGAAAGCCCTACCCGGAGCACGGCCTGTCCATCAGGGACTGGTCGAGAATTCCTCCACGCCAACTGCGTTTGGACGAGATCGTCACCACCACCAAGGTGCTCGAACTCGACCGGTTGTTGTCCGAGGACTCCACCTTCTACGGCGACCTGTTCCCCCATGCTGTGCAGTTCCGAGGCGTCATCTACCTCGAGGACGGCCTGCACCGCGCTGTCCGGGCGGCGCTGCGCAGTCGAACGGTGTTGCACGCCAGAGTGTTCGACTACGACGCCCTGGGAGCCTGAGGGTTCGAAGGCCCGAGAACACTGCAGCCTGAAACAGATCGCTCAGGCCGCGGCGATGGTGCGCACCACGGCGTCGGCGAGCAACCGGCCGCGGTCGGTCAGCACGAGGTGATCGCCTCGCTGCACCATCAACCCGTCCGCCACGGTCTGCTCGGCGGCTGCGAGCTCGGTCGGCCCCAGCAGACTCATCGGCACTCCTGAGCGCAGACGCACGGTCAGCATCAGTTCTTCGAGATGACGGTCCTGCGCGGTGAGCAGCTCACTGCCCTGCACCGGCAGATCGCCCGCGGCGAGCCGATCGGCGTAGGTGGCCGGGTGTTTGACGTTCCAGAATCGCGTGCCGCCGATGTGGCTGTGCGCTCCCGGCCCGGCACCCCACCAATCGCCGCCGTCCCAGTAGCCGATGTTGTGCCGGCAACGCGCATCGGAATCGGCGGCCCAGTTCGATACCTCGTACCAGGACAGGCCTGCTGCGTTCATGGCCGTGTCGATGCGCTCGTATCGGCTCGCCAACACGTCGTCGTCGGGTGCGGGCAACTCACCTCGGCGCACCTTTCGCGCCATGGCGGTGCCGTCCTCGACGATCAGTGCGTACGCGGAGACATGGTCGACACCCGCGTCGAGCACCGCAGCGAGGGACTGGTCGAGATCGCTGTCTCGCTCGCCCGGCGTTCCGTAGATGAGGTCGAGGTTCACGTGCTCGAAGCCGGCTGCGGACGCTTCCTTCGCTGCGGCCACCGCTCGCCCCGGAGTGTGGGTGCGATCCAGAACCGCCAGAACGTGCGGCGCCGCGGACTGCATGCCCAAAGACACCCGCGTGAACCCGGCGTCGCGCAGCCGGTCGAAGAATGCAGGCGACGTCGATTCCGGGTTCGACTCCGTGGTCACTTCCGCCCCGTCGGACAGCCCGAAGCTCGACCGGACCGCGCCCAATACGTCCGCGAGGCCGTCGCCCCCGAGCAACGACGGCGTCCCACCTCCGACGAAGACTGTGTCGGCCGTCGGTACTCGACCCGCGCCCGTTCCGATCAGGTTCGCCGCAGCGTCGAGTTCTCTGCGCAGGCCCTCCAACCAGGACTGCGGCGATGCCGATGTGCCCAGCTCCCCGGCCGTGTACGTATTGAAGTCGCAGTACCCGCATCGCGTGGCGCAGAAGGGCACATGCACGTAGATCCCGAACGCACGTTCCCCCACTCCGTCGAATGCGCCGGACGGCAGCTCGAAGACTGAGGAGGTATCGACGACGGTATTCACGGACTCCAGTGTCCCAGAGTTCACCGGCGGCCCGATCCACGCGCCGCCCAGGGCGCTGTGCACGCACGACTCGCACCCTGCCAGCCTATTTACCGGAATTTCGGGGTAAATAGGCCGCCGCGGTCGGCACCCGGTCGATGACGTGGCACAATGGCACCCGTGACCGACTCAGGAATTCGACTCGTGGCGCGCCGCCACGTCGATCTCGGCCGCGTCTGCAGCGCGTCGTGTCGACACACGACCGGCTGCTGACCCAGCCCTCCTTGGAGCACGTCCATTCGATCCACCGGTTCCGCACCATCTCGTGAGCGCTCTTCTGCGCAACGATCGGAGCCGGCCCGCACCGAAGATGCAGGAGCATTGCATGTCGTCGACCAGCGACGCGACCACCGACGCTGCCTCCGCCACACCGCGAGAGCGAGCGCCGCGGCCGACCAAGCGTCGCGCCGAAGGCCAGTGGGCTCTGGGCTATCGAGAGCCGCTCAACGCCAACGAGCAGTCCAAGAAGGACGACAACCCGCTCAACGTGCGCGCCCGCATCGAGAACATCTACTCGAAGCAGGGTTTCGACAGCATCGACAAGGGCGATCTGCGCGGCCGGTTCCGCTGGTGGGGTCTCTACACCCAGCGTGAACAGGGCTACGACGGCACCTTCACCGGTGACGACAACATCGACCTGCTCGAGGCGAAGTACTTCATGATGCGCATCCGGTGCGATGCCGGTGCATTGAATCTGGAGCAGCTGCGCACTCTGGCTCAGATCTCGAAGGAGTTCGGCCGCGACACCGCGGACCTCTCCGATCGCGAGAACGTCCAGTTCCACTGGATCGAGGTCGAGAACGTCCCCGAGATCTGGCGTCGAATCGAGGCAGTCGGCCTGAAGACGACCGAGGCATGCGGAGACTGCCCGCGTGTGGTGCTCGGTTCCCCACTCGCGGGCGAAGCGGTCGACGAGATTCTGGACCCGACGTCAGCCATCGACGAGATCGTCGAGCGGTACATCGGCAAGCCCGAGTACTCGAACCTGCCACGCAAGTTCAAGACCGCAATCTCGGGTCTGCAGGACGTAGTGCACGAGATCAACGACGTCGCCTTCATCGGCGTGAACCACCCCGAGTACGGACCAGGACTCGACCTGTGGGTCGGCGGCGGCCTGTCCACCAACCCGATGCTCGCACAGCGCGTCGGAGTCTGGGTTCCGCTCGCGGACGTTCCCGATGTGTGGGAAGGCGTCGTCTCGATCTTCCGTGACTACGGCTACCGCCGGCTTCGCACCAAGGCGCGCCTGAAGTTCCTCATCAAGGACTGGGGCATCGAGAAGTTCCGCCAGGTCCTCGAGGACGAGTACCTGCACCGCAAGCTCATCGACGGACCGGCTCCCGAGAAGCCCGCTCGGCCCCGTGATCATGTCGGGATCCAGAAGCTCAAGAACGGGCTCAACGCCGTCGGTGTCGCGCCCATCGCGGGTCGCGTGTCCGGCACCATCCTCGCGGCCGTCGCCGACGCCGCCGAGAAGGCCGGGTCGGATCGCGTCCGATTCACGCCGTATCAGAAGCTGATCGTCCTCGATGTTCCGGACGAGACGCTCGAGCAGCTGATCTCGGACCTCGATGCGCTGGGCCTCCCTGCCCGGCCCTCGCACTGGCGCAAGAATCTGATGGCGTGCAGTGGCATCGAGTTCTGCAAGCTCTCGTTCGCCGAAACCCGCAAGCGCTCACAGGTTCTCGTCCCCGAGCTCGAAGAGCGCTTGTCCGACATCAACAGTCGACTCGACGTTCCGATTACGATCAACATCAACGGTTGCCCCAACTCGTGCGCGCGGTCGCAGATCGCCGACATCGGGTTCAAGGGACAGTTGGTCGACGACGGGGACGGGAATCAGATCGAGGGTTTCCAGGTTCACCTCGGAGGCAGCCTCGGCCTGGACAGTGCGTTCGGCCGAAAGTTGCGTCAGCACAAGGTCAACAGCTCCGAGCTGGGAGATTACATCGACAGAGTGGTGCGCAATTTCGACAAGCACCGCGAAGACGGCGAACGGTTCGCTCAATGGGCCGTGCGAGCAGACGAGGCGGATTTGCGATGAGTACCAGACTGAATTTGACGGTCGACCAACTGAAGGACATCGCCGAGCGCGGTGCCCGCGAACTCGACGGCGCAAGCCCGCTCGAGTTGTTGCAATGGACCGAGGACACCTTCGGTAGCGATTTCATCGTCGCCTCCAACATGCAGGACGGGGTTCTCGTTCACCTCGCCGCACAGGTTCACCCCGGAGTGGACGTCCTGTTCCTCGACACCGGCTACCACTTTGCCGAGACCATCGGAACGCGCGATGCCGTCGAGGCCGTCTACGGCGTGCACGTCGTCAACGCCCGCGCCGAGAAGACTGTCGCAGAACAGGATGCGATCGACGGCAAGGACCTGTTCGCCCGCGAACCGAACCGCTGCTGCGCGATGCGCAAAGTGGCGCCGCTGAAGAAGGAACTGGCGAACTACAGCGCGTGGGTCACCGGCATCCGGCGAGTCGAGGCCCCGACACGCGCCAACGCTCCGTTGATCTCGTTCGACGACGCCTTCGGCCTCGTGAAGATCAACCCGATCGCACCGTGGTCGGACGAGGAGATGCAGGCCTACATCGACGAACATTCGATCCTGGTCAACCCTCTCGTCGACGAGGGATATCCGTCCATCGGGTGCGCACCGTGCACCGTCAAACCTGCCCCCGGAGCCGACCCGCGCAGCGGTCGTTGGGCCGGCAAGGCCAAGACCGAATGTGGGTTGCACGCCTCATGACACTCGACCTCACGACGGCGACCGTCGGACGCACCCATCTCGATGCAGATCGCTTCGACACCCTCGACGCACTCGAATCCGAAGCCATCCACATCTTCCGAGAGGTGGCCGGCGAATTCGAGCGCCCCGTCATCCTGTTCTCGGGCGGCAAGGACTCGACGGTTCTGCTGCACCTGGCCATCAAGGCCTTCTGGCCCGCTCCCCTGCCGTTCGCACTGCTGCACGTAGACACCGGGCACAACCTGCAGGAGGTGCTGGATTTCCGCGACCACGTGGTTGCGAAGTACAACCTGCGCCTGCACGTGGCCAGCGTCGAGGAGTACCTCGCCGACGGACGTCTCACCGAGCGCCCCGACGGCATCCGCAACCCTCTGCAGACCGTTCCTCTCCTCGACGCGATCTCCGAGAACCGGTTCGACGCCGTGTTCGGCGGTGCCCGACGCGACGAGGAACGCGCCCGCGCCAAGGAGCGAATCTTCTCACTGCGCAACGCATTCGGGCAGTGGGAGCCGAAGAAGCAGCGTCCGGAACTGTGGAATCTGTACAACGGCAAGCACTCCCCCGGCGAGCAGGTGCGCGTGTTCCCGCTCAGCAACTTCACCGAACTCGACATCTGGCGCTACATCGCTCGCGACGACGTGGAGTTGGCCAGCATCTACTACGCCCACCAGCGCCCGGTGTATCAGCGCGACGGCATGTGGATGACGCCGGGCGTCTGGGGCGGACCGGCCGAAGGTGAAGAGTTGCAGACACTGTCGGTGCGCTACCGCACCGTCGGTGACGGATCCACGACCGGTGCCGTCCTGTCCGAGGCTGCCGACAATCAAGCGATCCTCGCCGAGGTCGCGGCGTCCAGGCTGACCGAGCGCGGAGCCACTCGCGGCGACGACCGCGTGTCCGAGGCTGCCATGGAAGATCGCAAACGAGAAGGATACTTCTGATGAGCAGCACGGGCATATCCAATGGTCATTCCGCAGGCTCCACTCGCGGCACCCAGCTTCTTCGCCTCGCCACCGCCGGCAGCGTCGACGACGGCAAGTCCACTCTTGTCGGACGCCTGTTGTACGACACCAAATCTGTTCTCGCAGACCAGATCGACGCCGTCACGCGCGCGTCCGTGGACAAGGGTCTGGCTACTCCCGACCTGTCACTCCTCGTCGACGGCCTACGCGCGGAACGCGAACAGGGCATCACGATCGACGTTGCCTACCGGTACTTCGCGACGCCCAATCGCTCCTTCGTTTTGGCCGACACCCCCGGCCACGTGCAGTACACCCGCAACACCGTCTCGGGCGCGTCGACGGCGCAGTTGGTCATCCTGCTCGTCGACGCCCGCAAAGGCGTGATCACTCAGACCCGAAGGCATGCAGCGGTTCTGGCCCTCCTCGGCGTTCCGCGTCTGGTGCTCGCCGTCAACAAGATCGACCTGGTCGAGGACCCTGCGACCGTCTTCGCCGAGATCTCGGCAGAGTTCAATTCGCTGACTTCCTCGCTCGGCTGGTCCACCGAGGACGTCATCGAAATTCCGGTGTCCGCACTGCACGGCGACAACGTCGCGGTCAAGTCCGACAAGACCCCGTACTACGACGGGCCCACCCTCATCGAGCACCTCGAGTCGGTCCCGGTGGACGCCGAACCGCACCGGGTCGGTCTGCGCTTCCCCGTGCAGTACGTGATCCGGCCGCGCACAGCGGAATTCCCGGACTATCGCGGATATGCCGGCCAGGTCGCAGCAGGCTCCGTCGACGTCGGCGACGAGGTCGTCATTCTGCCGTCGGGCACCCGAACGACCGTCGAGCGCATCGACACCGCAGACGGCGAGCTGCGTACCGCGCATGCCGGCCGTAGCGTCACCCTCGTCCTCACCGACGATGTCGACGTCTCGCGCGGCGACACCGTCGCCTCCCCGCAGGACGCACCGGAACCGATCGGCGACTTCGAGGCCACGGTGTGCTGGCTCGCCGAGAAGCCGCTTCGCCCGGGCGCTCGTCTGCTGCTCAAGCACGGTACTCGTACCACCCAGGCCATCGTCGGGGCTCTCGTCGAGCGTTTCGACGAACAGGACCTCACTGCACACGAGGGCCCGGAATCGTTGGAGCTCAACGAAATCGGACGCATCTCTGTTCGCGTTGCCGAGCCGATCGTGGCCGACGACTACGCCGTCAACAGGCACACCGGCAGCTTCTTGCTGATCGATCCGGCCGGTGGCAACACACTGGCAGCCGGTCTGGTGGGCAACGCACTGGCCGCCGTTGAGCTGGGGTCGGCAGTTCCGGCGTGACGGCTCTGCTCGCGGTAGCGCACGGCAGCCGCGATCCCCGCTCGAGCGAGACGATCCACCGCGCCGTCGACGTCCTGCGTCGACGGCGTCCGGATCTCGATGTGCGCGTCGCGTTTCTCGACCTGAGTGAGCCCAGTGTCGAGCAGGTACTCGACGATTTGGCCGATGCCGGGCATGCCCGCATCGTCGCGGTTCCACTGTTGTTGGGCAAAGCTTTTCACGCGAAAGTGGACCTGCCCGCGCTGTTGGGTGCAGCGCGGGTGCGGCATCCGCACGTATCGATCGGTCAGTCCGAGGTGCTGGGCGACGATCGACTTCTCGTCGACGCCGTTCGTGACCGTGTCCTCGACACCGGTGCGGCGCTCGGCGATTCGACCGTCGGAGTCGCCTTGGCTGCCGTCGGATCGAGCGATTCCTCGGCGAACGACCGTAGCCGTCGAGTGGCGAACGATCTGGTGTCCGGCACCGGCTGGGCGGGAGTCGTCACCTGTTTCGCCACGTCCGTCGATCCGTCTCCACTGGACGCGGTCGCGCAGTTGCACGCGCTGGGAGCCACCCGGATCGTGGTGGCTCCCTGGTTCCTGGCACCCGGGAGGCTCACCGATCGCATCTCACAGGTGCTGGACGGCGTCCCGAACGTGACGTACGCCGATGTTCTGGGCCCTCATCCGGCAGTGGCCGAGCTCGCCTCCCGGCGGTACGACGCAGCTCTCGCGCACGATCGCTCGATCGCGTAGCACGAACAGCCCCGCTCGTCCGATCAGTGCACCGGAGCCGATTCCGTCGTATCCGTAATCGTCGGAACCCGAGTCGCACGGACGTACACGGTTTCGCCCTCGTGCAGCCCCAGCGCCTCGCTGTCGCCGCGCGTGATCTGCGCCGCGAACAACTCGCCGGTGGCCGCGTTCTTCAGCTCGACCTTCACCTCGAAGCCGAGGCGTACGACCCGTTCGACGACGGCCCGCGTCACCCCGGCAGATTCTGCCGTGCCACTCGCCTGCGCCTGTGCCAACGACGGGTCGCGTCCGACACGAATGTCGTGCGGGCGCACCAGAAGTCCGTTCAGCCTGGCCACCTGACCGAGGAACGACATCACGAAGTTGTTTGCAGGGCGATCGTAGAGATCCTCCGGGGTGCCGACCTGTTCGATTCTGCCCTTGTTCAGCACCGCGATTCGGTCGGCGACGTCGAGCGCTTCTTCCTGGTCGTGGGTCACCAACACAGTGGTGACGTGCACCTCGTCGTGCAATCGGCGCAGCCACGTCCGTAGATCTGCGCGCACCTTGGCATCGAGGGCACCGAAGGGCTCGTCGAGGAGGAGAACCTGCGGGTCGACGGCGAGTGCACGTGCCAGCGCCATGCGTTGACGCTGTCCTCCGGAGAGCTGCGCCGGGTAGCGGCCTTGGAAACCCGCCAGACCGACGATCTCGAGCAGTTCGTCGACCTTCTTGGCAATTTCGGCCTTGGGCCGCTTGCGGATCTGTAAGCCGAACGCCACGTTGTCGCGCACCGTCAGGTGTTTGAACGCGGCGTAGTGCTGAAACACGAACCCGATCTCGCGACGCTGCGGGCTCACCCAGGTGACGTCCTGGCCCGCCAGCACCACTCGGCCCGTATCGAGCTGCTCGAGGCCTGCGATGGATCGAAGCAGCGTGGACTTGCCCGAGCCACTGGGTCCGAGCAGCGCCGTCAACGAGCCCTTCGGGATGTCGATGCTGACGTCGTCGAGGGCGGCGAAATCGCCGTAGCGCTTGTTTGCGCCGACCACGGAGATCTCGATCTCGGAAGATGTCTCGGTCATTACTTCGTCCTCTTCTTGTCGAGAACCGTCATCAGCAGCAGCACGATGACGGCGATCGCCATGAGCAACGTGGACGCCGCATATGCGCCCTGCTGATTGAAGTCCTCGTACCGTGAATTGACCAGCAGTGTGAGCGTCTGGGAAATGCCGGGCAGGTTGGTGGAGACCATGATGACGGCGCCGAATTCTCCGAGCGAACGTGCGACGGTGAGCACCACGCCGTAGGTCAGTCCCCATCGGATGGCAGGCAACGTGATTCGCCAGAACGTCTGCCAGGTACTCGCACCCAGGGTCGAGGCAGCCTCTTCCTGCTCTTCACCGATCTCGTACAGGACCGGTTCCACTTCGCGAACGACGAACGGCAAAGTGACGAATATCGTCGCGATGACCATGCCGGGTAGCGCGAAGATGACCTTGAAACCGAGGCTTTCGATGCCACCGAACCATCCGTTGGCACCCCACAGCAGGATGAGCGCGACGCCGGTGATGATCGGCGACACCGCGAACGGCAGGTCCACGATCGCTTCGAGTATCCCCTTGCCGCGGAACCGTCCGCGTACCAATGCCAACGCTGTGACGATTCCGAACACGACGTTGATGGGAACGACGATCGCCACGATCAACAGGGAGAGTTGGAGAGCGGATTGCGCGGCGGGAGTGGTGATCTGCTCCCAGAACGCCACCACCCCGTCCTCGAACGTGCGAAACAGGATGGCACCGAGGGGGAACAGCACGAGCACAGCGAGATAGATCAGTGCGACGGCACGCAGGGACAGTTTGATCGGGAGACCGATTTTCACGAGATCTGCTCTTCCCGTCTGGCCAACCTGTTGCCGATGATGCGGAGCACGAACAGCACAGCGAAGGCGATTGCCAACAGCACCACGGAGATTGCGGCTGCGTCGATCGGCCGGTCGTACTCGATGAGTTCACGGATGTACTGCGAAGCGACCTGCGTGTCGTCGGGGATGTTGCCGCCGATCAACACCACCGACCCGAATTCGCCGATGGCACGGGCGAACGCGAGCCCACCGCCCGAGAGCACAGCCGGAAGCAGTACCGGCAACACGATGCGCCGAAAGATGGTCCAGTTGTTCGCACCCAGCGATGCGGCCGCCTCTTCGACGTCCTTGTCGAGTTCTATCAGCACCGGCTGCACCGCACGCACCACGAACGGGAGCGTGACGAACAGCAGCGCCACGATGACCGCAGGCTTGGTGGCGTTGAAGACGATGCCGATCGGACTCGACGGCCCGTACAGCGACAGCAACACCAAGCTCGCCACGATGGTCGGTAGTGCGAACGGCAGGTCGATCAGGGCATTGACGAAACGCTTGCCGGGAAACTCGTCGCGTACCAGAACCCACGCGATCAGAGTGCCGAGAAAGAGGTTGATCACGGCGGCGGCCACGGACACCAGCAGAGTCACCTTGAACGTGGCGATGGCACGTGTCTCGGTGACCGCATCCCAGAAACCACCGAGGCCGCCGTCGAACGACTGAACCGTCAACGCCGCCAACGGCAGCAGCACGATGACACTGAGCCACAGAACGGCGACACCGAGGCCCAGCGGACCCACCGAACCGGGGCCCCGGAACTTGCGGCCTTCCCGCCCAGCACGAAACCGAGGTGTCGCACTGGGCGGGACGATCGAACCCGGGGCCGCGGGTTCACCGGTCGACGACGACATCTACCGAGTACTTTCCTGGTAGATCGTCGCAATTGCGCCGTTGTCTCCGAACAGGTCGGCGTCGACCTGAGTCCAGCCGCCGAGATCATCGATGGTGTAGAGCTTTTCGGGCGTGAAGAACTTGTCCGAGTACTCGGAGGCGATCTCCGGGTTGGTCGGCCGGAAACCCGCCTCGGCCCAGATCTTCTGGCCTTCGTCGGAGTAGACGAAATCGTTCAGAGCATTCGCACGCTCGAGGTTCGCACTGCTGTTGATCACTGCCACCGGGTTGTCGATGCGGAAGGTGACGGGAACATCCACGTGCTCCACCTTCTGTCCCTGCTCTTCGATGAGCAGTGCCTCGTTCTCGTAGCTCAGTAACGCGTCGCCCTGCCCCTGCAGGAACGCTTCGGTTGCGGCGCGGCCGGATTCGGGCTGCACAGGGAAGTGATCGGCGACGAGCGTACGGACGAAGTCGAGACCGGCCTGCTTGTCCTGGCCACCGTTGCTCTTGGCGGCGTACGGCGCGAGCAGGTTCCACTTCGCCGATCCGGAGCTGAGGGGGCTCGGGCTGATGACCTGAACGTCGGGCTTGATCAGGTCGTCCCACGTCTGGATGTTCTTCGGATTGCCCTCGCGGACGACGATGGTCACCACCGAGCCGAACGGCACCCCGCCGTACGCGTTCTGGTTCCAGTCCTCGTCGACCTTGCCCGCCTTGACAAGTCGAGTGACATCCGGCTCGACGGAGAAGTTGACGATGTCCGCAGGCGCGCCGTCGGCGACCTTGCGCGACTGGTTTCCCGATGCGCCGTAGTCGGCGTTGATCGCCGTACCCTCTCCATCCTCGGTGGCTGCGAACGCCGGACCGATTGCGTCCCAGCCGTTCTTCGGCACTGCGTAGCCGACGAGTGTCAGTGCCGGGCCACTGGCAGTGTCCGACCCGCCCCCGACGACATCGCTGGAACCGCCGCCGCAGGCGGTGAGCAGAAGAGTTCCCACAGCTGCGAACGTGGTGAGCAGATAACGAGAACGATGCCTCATTGCGAAAGGCCTTTCATGGTGGTGTGACGATGAGGAAAGAACACAAGACACGCAAGGAGATTCGCGCTGAGCGCCGTAGCAGTCAGGACCCGGCCGGCGAAGCAGCGAACTGGCGGCACGGACTCCGGTCCGTCGTGCGGACACACTGCGCTACGCGGCGACAGTGGATCGACGAAACCGATTCGCGAAGGAAAGAATCAACAACAGTCGATATCGGCGACTGCCAGCATGCCGACAGCAATCAACGCCAACTGGTGGCGGACGCGGTACTCGGCGGCAGAAGACACGGTCAGGAATCTAGCAGAGGTTCCGGACCGACTCTAATCAGAGGAGTCGTGCATGTGCACGACGGGCGCGTGTCAGCGAGTAATCAACCACGCGATGACGACCAACGCCAGCAGCGCGATCAGAGCCCATGTCACCCGAGACCGCGGCATTACAGTCCATCCTTCGTCGTAGACGTCGAGGCCGAGAGCTCGGCCTCGCGTGCTGCGCTGGCGTCACGGCCCAACACGCGCAGGATCACTGCCAGCACGCGATCGAACACCCGAGCCGAGACGAACGCAACCGGAACGAGCGCTGCGAGGACGACCACCGACTGCGGAACGAACGGAAGGCCCGTCACCCACAGCTCGACGCCGTCCCACCACCGCGCGAACGATTCCATCCTCGCAGCTTAAACCAGGGCTCCA
The DNA here is from genome assembly GCF_002258465.1 of Rhodococcus sp. 05-2256-B1. Classification (NCBI taxonomy): domain Bacteria; kingdom Bacillati; phylum Actinomycetota; class Actinomycetes; order Mycobacteriales; family Nocardiaceae; genus Rhodococcus; species Rhodococcus sp. 05-2256-B1. Next base: position 269,743 of record NZ_NOZA01000027.1, read on the forward strand.
CCTGAGCCGCGCCACGCCGAGTACGGCCTCTCAGTGGACGGCTGCCACGGATCGGTCGATGATTACGCCATGACGGCATTCGATGAGGTTTCGCCCGTGCCCCCGGTCGCCGAGGAGCCGGCCATGGGCTCAGGACATCCAGGCCTGGGCGGAACGGAAGTCCAAGGTGCGTTGGGCAGCACCGATGCGCCGGTGTCCACGTTGGTCTCCTCCCGCAGCGCGTTTCCGCCCATCGACGACTACGCATTTCTCTCGGACTGCGAGACGACGTGCCTCATCGCCCGAAACGGCTCCGTCGAATGGATGTGTGTACCGCGGCCGGACTCCCCCAGTATTTTCGGTGCCGTCCTCGATCGAAGCGCGGGCCACTTCCGCGTCGGGCCGTACGGACAGTCGGTACCCGCCGCTCGTCGATACCTGCCCGGCGGCCTCATCGTGGAGACGACCTGGCAGACCGAGACCGGGTGGCTCATCGTGCGTGACGCGTTGGTGATGGGCCCCTGGCACAACACCGACCAGCGTTCTCGAACTCACAAGCGCGCACCGAGCGACTGGGATGCCGAGCACATCTTGCTTCGGACCATCAAATGTGTCAGCGGCACAGTCGAATTGGAGATGAGCTGCGAGCCCGCCTTCGACTACCATCGGGCACCCGCGACATGGGAGTACACCGGCAAGGTGTACGAGGAGACCACCGCGACCTGCGAGGCGAGCGCCGACGGCGACCAGCCCACCCTCAAATTGACCACCAATCTTCGGATAGGCATCGAGGGCCGCGAAGCACGCGCGCGAACCCGAATGACGGAGGGCGACAACATCTTCGTCGCGCTGTCGTGGTCCGATCTTCCCGCACCGCAAACGTTCGAGGAAGCGGCCAGCAAGATGTGGCAGACCTCCGAATGCTGGCGGCAGTGGATCACGATCGGCCGATTCCCCGATCATCCGTGGCGCGGCTACCTCCAGCGCAGCGCTCTGACCCTCAAAGGACTGACCTACGCACCCACGGGAGCACTGCTCGCCGCGTCGACCACGTCGCTACCCGAAACACCTGGTGGGGAACGCAATTGGGACTATCGCTACACCTGGGTCCGCGACTCCACATTCGCTCTGTGGGGTCTGTACACGCTCGGGCTCGACCGTGAGGCCAACGACTTCTTCGCCTTCATGTCCGATGTAGCCACCAGTGCAGACGGGGAGGTCAACCCGCTCCAGGTGATGTACGGCATCGGCGGTGAGAAGACCCTCGACGAGGCCGAGCTGCCGCACTTGTCCGGGTACGACGGCGCCCGGCCGGTACGTATCGGCAACGGTGCCTACGACCAAGAGCAGCACGACATCTGGGGCACCATGCTCGACTCGGTGTACTTGCACGTCAAGTCGCGTGAACACGTCCCGGAGTTCCTGTGGCCTCTGCTCAAGCGGCAGGTCGAGGAAGCGATCGCGAACTGGCGCAAACCCGACCGTGGCATCTGGGAGGTACGCGGTGAGCCCCAGCACTTCACGTCCTCGAAGCTGATGTGTTGGGTTGCGCTCGATCGCGGTGCGAAGCTCGCCGATATCCACGGCGAGAAGGACTACTCGACCAAGTGGAACGAAATCGCCGACGAGATCAAGGCCGACATCCTCGACAACGGCGTGGACTCGCGCGGCGTACTGACGCAGCGGTACGGAGATCCCTCTCTGGACGCGTCGTTGCTACTCGCACCCCTCCTGCGATTTCTGCCGGCCGACGACGAGCGCATTCGTGCAACCGTGCTCGCCATCGCCGACGAGTTGACCGAGGACGGCTTGGTTCTGCGCTATCGAACCGACACCACCGACGACGGTTTGTCCGGCGAGGAAGGCACGTTCACGATCTGCTCGTTCTGGCTCGTGTCCGCTCTGGTGGAGATCGGCGAACTCCCGCGCGCCAAGCACCTGTGCGAACGACTGCTTGCCTACGCGAGCCCGCTCAAGCTCTACGCCGAAGAGATCGACCATCGCACCGGCCGTCACCTCGGCAACTTTCCGCAAGCATTCACGCACTTGGCGTTGATCAACGCCGTGGTGCACGTCATCCGAGCAGAGGAAGCGCAGGCATCGGGACACTTCCAGCCCGCCCACGCCAACCCCTGAGCGGTCTGGTTCAGCGGCCGAGTTGTCTCGCCCATTCGGCGACCAGCTCGGCCGCCGGTTTCGCCTGAGCGCGGCGATAGCCGGTCCCGGCCCACATCGACAGTCCCGACGGGTCACCCGCAGCTGCGGCCTTCGCGCGCATCGGCGCGGTCAGATAGTGCAGATCGGGATACGCCAGCGGAGCGGCGTCGGAGTTCTCGCGCATGAACTCGTTCACCAAGCCCCGCGCAGGACGGCCCGAAAACGCCTTCGTCACGGCGGTACCCGACGCACTGGACAGCTGCTCGCGGTGCACGGGCTTCGTTCCTGCCTCGGGAGTGTTCAGAAACGCGGTACCCAGCTGGGCTGCATGCGCGGCACCCGAATCCAGCAGCGGCGCAATGTCGTTGCCGTCCATGAGCCCGCCGGCCGCGATTCGGGGCAAATCCGAAATTTCACGTACGGCGACCAGTAACTCCGTCAACGGCTCTTCCGGGGCCGATCCGTCGAACGTGCCTCGGTGTCCGCCCGCCTCGGGACCCTGCACCACCAGCGCGTCCACACCGTTCGCGGTGGCGATGGACGCGTCGGAGGCGGTTGCTACCGTTGCCCACACTTCGGTTCCCACCGAATGCAGCTGGGCAACCTCGTCGGCATCGAAGGTGGCGAAAGTACTCGACACCACCGGCACCGGATGGGCAAGCAGCCAGGCGAATTTCTCCGGGTAGTAATCATCGCGGCGTTTGAGCACGCCGGGTTCGGCGTCGAATCGCTCGAACCACGATGCCAGATGCTGGGCGTAGGAGTCGACATCCGCGCCCGACGGCTCCTCGGGTAGGAAAAGATTGACCCCGAACACCAGACCCCGCATCGAATCCACCTGCGCGGCAAAGGCATCCGGCGTCAACAACGCGCCGGCGATCATTCCGAGTCCGCCGGCCTCGGACACAGCCCGGGCGAGCTCGGGAGTACTCGGACCGCCCGCCATGGGCGCACCGACAACGGGAACACGCAATTTCTTCAAGATCGGCGTCGTCACAGATTCGAAATGTACTCTCCGAGCGATATCACGGACCACCGACACCTTCCGCTTCCCGAATCCTTGTGCACAGCAATAGTTTTCGATTGCACCATCATTTCGTATCGAACACCCGTTCGATACACTTGGTTCATGACAACGGAGATCTGGCAACTGAGCGAGAGCGAACTCCTCGCCGACGCTGCTGATGTCTCCCACCGGATCCAACTGCTCGAGGCCCGGCGGATCGCCCTCGTCGCCGACATCGACACCCGCGTGAGCCGAGAGAAACTCGGGTTCCCCGGACCCGCCGGCTGGCTGACCTCCACCACCCTTCTCTCACCGTCCAAAGCCACCAAGATCGTCGCCCTCGCCCGCGGCATGAAGAACTTCCCCGACATCGCCGACGCCGTCAACACCGGCGTCATGTCCGTCGACCACGCCGCCCTGATCCTCACCTTCGCCGAAACACCCCCGAAGA
>NZ_NOZA01000023.1:0-788 GCF_002258465.1 Rhodococcus sp. 05-2256-B1
AGGTGCGGGGACTCGTCCCCGATACTCGTTCCGTCTCCGTGCCCGGTGTTGACCCGGGTCTCGGCGGGCAACGCGAACAACCGATCCCGGATCGAGCCGATGATCGTCGGGAAATCCGAATACGACCGACCCGTCGCCCCGGGCCCACCGGAGAACAACGTGTCCCCCGAGAACAACTGACCCGCCTCGGGCAGATACAGACAACTCGACCCCGGCGAATGACCGGGAGTATGCAACGCCACGATCTCCGTCCCCGCGACGGTGATCCGCTGACCGTCCTCGAGCACCGAATGACCGATGCCCGGATGCGTCTGCTCCCACAACACATCGTCGGCCGGATGCAACAGAATCGGCGCATCCAACTCCCCCGACAACTGCGGCGCAACCGTCACATGATCGTTGTGACCATGCGTACAGACAATCGCCCGCACGTGCCGACCGGCGACCGCATCGACGATCGGACCGGCCGTATGCGCAGCATCGACGATCACCACCTCGTCGTCGTCACCGACCAACCAGATGTTGTTGTCGACCTCCCACTCGCCACCATCGAGCGCGAACGTCCCCGACGTGACGACCTTCTCGACCCGCAACTGCCCGCTCACAGGACCACCACCGAACGCAGCACCGTGCCCTGATGCATCTTCTCGAACGCCGCCTCGATATCACCGAGACCGATCCGTTCGGTCACGAACTTCTCGAGCGGCAACCGACCCTGCTCGTACAGATCGACCAACATCGGAAAATCCCGCTCCGGCAGGCAATCGCCGTACCACGACGACTTCAAC
>NZ_NOZA01000021.1:0-243337 GCF_002258465.1 Rhodococcus sp. 05-2256-B1
ATGCAGATCGGTATGACACACCCCGCACGAGGCGATGGTGACCACGACATCGTTCGGGCCGGGATCGGGAATGGTGATCGTCTCGATCGAGACGGGCTCGCCTTTGCTCTTGGCGACGACGGCGCGGACCTGCTGCGGCATGGTTGGTACTCCTGAGTGAGGTGAAGGAGCGGCGTTCGAGGCCGCCGGCGGTGGTGGAATCGGCTTAATATATCAGTTACCGGACAGTATCGAATGTTAAAAGCGAGTATCGAATGCGGACAACTTTTGGCATTTGCACTTGCGTAGATGCTGTTCAGAGGCGTTGTCCGATTCGGAGAACCGTGATTAACGCGTCGAAATGACCAGCCATCTATTGACATAGCCCCTGGGTCGGCTCAGTCTTGTTCGAGTCCAAACAAATCGTAGTTGCGCAGAGAGCAACGAGTCGCGCACCTATCCGACCACCCACGCTGCGTGCACGGGCGACACACCTATTCGGCGAGAGCCGGAGGGAGAACGATGTGACAACGAACAGCAAACCCCGGGGCGACAAAACTCGCGTCGCTGCACCCGAGAAACATGCCCCTCATCATTACGGCCCCCTCGAGGTCTATCACCACGGAGAGGAGGGCAAGCCGCGCACCGACAAGGTGGTGTTCGGTATCACCGCCGCCATCGTGATCGCGATTCTGGCGTGGGGCATCCTCGGCACCGAGAACATGAAGTCCGTCAACGCGTCGGTACTCGACTGGGTCGTGACCAACGTCGGCTGGCTGTTCATCTTCTCGGCCACCGGATTCGTGATCTTCGCGCTGTGGCTCGCACTCAGTCGATACGGGAAGATTCCGCTCGGCAAGGACGGTGAGAAGCCCGAATTCAACACCGTCAGCTGGATCGCAATGATGTTCAGCGCCGGCATGGGAATCGGCTTGATCTTCTGGGGAGTGGCCGAGCCGCTCACCCACTTCGTCACCCCGCCGCCCGGGATCACCGATTCGACTGTGGGAACCGCACTCTCGACGGCCATCTTCCACTGGGGACTGCATCCGTGGTCGATGTACGCGGTGGTCGGATTGTCCATCGCCTACGGCACCTACCGGATGGGCCGCAAGCAGCTCATCAGCTCCTCGTTCATCCCCCTGATCGGCCGCCGCGCCGAAGGCCCCATCGGCAAGGTCATCGACATTCTGGCGATCTTCGCCACGATGTTCGGCACCGCGGCATCCCTCGGCCTCGGCGCACTCCAGATCGGTTCCGGTATCGAGGTTCTCGGCTGGGTCAATCAAGCGGGGACGCTTCTGCTCGTGGCTGTCGTCGCCATCCTGACACTTGCGTTCGTGGCCTCGGCAGTGTCCGGGGTTTCCAAAGGAATTCAGTGGCTGTCGAACATCAACATGGTGCTGGCACTCGTGCTTGCGATCTTCGTGTTCGTCGCGGGCCCCACGGTCCTGATCCTGAATCTGCTGCCCACCACTCTCGGCGACTACGCCGCGCACATCGCCGGCATGTCGGCGCGCTCGGCGGCATCCGGTGGCCCCGAGACCGAGTCCTGGCTCTCGTCCTGGACGATCTTCTACTGGGCCTGGTGGATCTCGTGGACCCCCTTCGTCGGTATGTTCCTCGCTCGCATCAGTCGCGGTCGCACCATCCGCCAGTTCGTCATCGGCGTCATTCTCATCCCGACGTCGGTCAGCTTGGTCTGGTTCTCGATCTTCGGTGGTGCGGCAATCGGCGAGCAGCAGAAGGGAACCGAGGATCTGGTGGCCCTGGGTAAGCCGGAGTCGCAGCTGTTCGCGGTTCTCGACCACTTCCCGTTGGCCGGCATCTCGTCGGTGTTGGTGATGGTCTTGGTGGGCATCTTCTTCGTCAGTGGTGCCGACGCTGCCTCGATCGTGATGGGCACGCTGTCGCAACGGGGCACCCTGGATCCGTCCCGTGGGGTCGTCGCCTTCTGGGGTGTCGTCACCGGCGGCATCGCGATCCTGATGCTGTGGACGGGAGGTTCGGACGCTCTCAACGGGTTGCAGACGATGACCATCATCGTGGCGGCGCCGTTCGTACTGGTGATGATCGGGACGTGTGTCTCGCTGTACAAGGACGTCACGAACGATCCGTTCATCGTCAAGAACCCCAAGGCCCCGCCGAAAGTCAAGGCCGGCAAGTGAAGTGAGCGATGGTGCGGGACGCGAAACTATGCGTCCCGCACCATCGGTATTTCGGGGGTTGACCACAACCATCCCTGCCCATACTCTTGATATATCAATCTCTGGTTAGTTGTCGTGCAGGCCGTGGACCGCTTCGGCCGAGCTCCATCTCTCCACCCCCGATACGGAAGGACCACCATGGGTTCACCGAGAGTTGTCATCATCGGCGCCGGCATAGTCGGTACCAACGTGGCCGACGAGCTCACCGCACGCGGTTGGGATCGCATCACCGTGCTGGATCAGGGGCCGCTCCCTCTCACGGGTGGATCCACCTCGCACGCACCGGGTCTGGTGTTCCAGACCAATGCATCCAAGACCATGACCGAACTCGCCCGATACACGGTCGAGAAGTTCATGGGCCTCGAGGTGGACGGACAGTGGTGCTTCAATCAGCTCGGCGGCCTCGAAGTGGCCACCACCGAGGAGCGACTGGCCGACCTGCATCGCAAGCAGGGCTGGTCCACGTCCTGGGGCATCGAAGGATCTGTCATCGACCCGTCCGAATGCGCCAAACTGCATCCGCTGATCGACCGTTCGCGAGTTCTCGGCGGTCTGTACGTCGAGACCGACGGTCTTGCCAAAGCGTCCCGTGCCGTCGTGGCACTCACCCGTCGCGCAGAATCGCGCGGAGCCGTGTTCCGTGGTTCCACCAAGGTCATCGGAATCGAACAGACGGGTGGCCGCGTCACAGGTGTGGCAACCGACAACGGCGTCATCGAGGCCGACATCGTGGTGTCCTGCGCCGGCTTCTGGGGCCCCGATGTGGGCGAACTGGTCGGCATGAAGGTGCCGCTGCTGCCCTTGGCGCACCAGTACGCCAAGACCGATCAGATCCCGGAACTGGTGGGACGCAACACCGAAGCGGCCGAGGCCGGCATGCCCATTCTTCGTCATCAGGATCAGGACCTGTACTTCCGCGAGCACGTCGACCGTCTCGGCATCGGAACCTACGCGCACCGCCCGATGCCCGTCGACACCAAGACCCTGCCCGGCGGAGACGGTGTGACCGACGAGGCGATGCCGTCCATGCTCGACTTCACGCAGGAGGACTTCGCCCCGTCGTGGGAGCAGTCCAAGCTCCTCTTGCCCTGCCTCGAGACCGCCAAGATCGACCACGGCTTCAACGGAGTCTTCTCGTTCACCCCCGACGGCGGACCGCTGCTCGGTGAATCCCCGGACGTCAAGGGCTTCTGGATCGCCGAGGCCGTGTGGGTGACGCACTCGGCCGGAGTCGGCCGGGCCATCGCACAGTTGCTGGTCGACGGACGCTCCGAGGTGGAGCTCCACGGATGCGACGTCAACCGCTTCGAGGATTTCCAGCTCGATCCCTCGTACGTCAGCGAAACCTCGCAGCAGAACTTCGTCGAGATTTACGACGTGCTGCATCCCTCGCAGCCGCGGTTGTCCCCGCGTGACGTTCGGGTCAGTCCCTTCAACGCGCGGCAGCATCAGCTCGGTGCCGTGTTCCTCGAAGGCGGCGGGTGGGAACGCCCGCACTGGTACGAGGCCAATGCCGATCTGGTGCACCAGCTTCCCGCCGAGTGGCAGCCGCCCGAGCGCGACGAGTGGGCGTCGATGTTCCATTCGCCCATTGCCGCGGCCGAGGCGTGGAAGACCCGTACGTCCGTCGCCATGTACGACATGACCCCGCTCAAGCGTCTGCGCGTTCGCGGACCCGGTGCGCTGGCACTGTTGGAGGAATTGACGTCCGGGAAGATGGACAAGTCCGTCGGAGCTGTCACGTACACGCTGGCTCTCGACGAGAAGGGCGGCGTCCGAAGCGATCTCACCGTGGCGCGGTTGTCGGCCGACGAGTTCCAGGTCGGTGCCAACGGCAACCTCGACTTCGACTACCTCCGCCGCGAAGCGCCGAGCGACGGCAGCGTCACCGTCGACGACATCACCGGATCCACGTGCTGCATCGGTCTGTGGGGTCCCCACGCCCGCGACGTCGTCGAGAAGCTCACCCAGGACGACTTCTCGAACGAGAACTTCAAGTACTTCCGCTGCAAGCAGGTTCGTATCGGGGGAGTGCCCGTCACCGCGATGCGGTTGTCATACGTGGGCGAGCTCGGGTGGGAGCTGTACACCACCGCCGATTACGGCCAGCGACTGTGGGACATGTTGTGGCAGGCCGGTTCCGAGTTCGGGATCATCGCCGGTGGGCGCGCTGCGTTCAACAGCCTGCGCATGGAGAAGGGCTACCGGTCGTGGGGTTCGGACATGACCACCGAGCACAACCCCTACGAGGCAGGTCTCGGCTTCGCGGTGCGCCCCCAGAAGGGCGAATTCCGCGGCCGCGACGCCGTACTCGAGATGTCCGACGACACCGTCTCCAAGAAGTTGGTCTGCCTGAAGATCGACGACGGCACGTCGGTGGTACTCGGCCACGAGCCGGTCCTGGTGGACGGCGAACCCGCCGGCTACGTCACCAGCGCCTCGTTCGGGCACACCGTCGGTGCGCCGATCGCCTACGCCTGGGTTCCTGCCGGTAGCGCAGAACCCGGTGCAGCAGTACAGATTCGATACTTCGATCGGCTCGTGTCCGCCACCGTCGTGGCCGAGCCTCTCGTCGACCCCGAGATGGCCAAGATCCGCAGCTGACGACCCACCAGTACCAGGAGATTCGATGACCGAGAACTTCACCCTCACGCTCAGCTGCGGCCAGCGGCCGGGCATCGTCCGGGCCGTCAGTGCGTTCCTCTTCGACAACGACTGCGACATCGCCGAACACCAACAGTTCGACGACTCCACGGACGGCTCGTTCTTTCTTCGCACCTCGTTCGTGGCCAGCGGTGCCACCGACATCGAGAAGCTGACGGACAGCTTCCGCGAGGTGGCCGATCGATTCGCGATGACGTATACCTTCAACGGCTGCAGCCAGCCGCGCGTGCTCGTCATGGTGTCCAAGATGGGGCATTGCCTCAACGACCTCATCTTCCGTTGGCGCTCACAGAATCTCGGCGGCGAACTGGTGGCCGTGGTGAGCAATCACGAGGTGCTGCGGCCGATGGCCGAGGCTGCCGGGCTGCCGTTCGTCCACGTTCCCGTCACCCCGGGTACCAAGGCCGAGGCCGAGCAACGCCTGCTGGACCTCGTCGCCGGGTACGAGGTCGACCTGGTGGTGCTGGCCCGCTACATGCAGGTGCTTTCCGACGAGACGTGTCGAGCCCTGCACGGCAAGGCGATCAACATCCATCACTCGTTCCTGCCCGGCTTCAAGGGCGCGAAGCCCTACCACCAGGCATTCGACCGGGGCGTCAAGCAGGTCGGAGCGACGGCGCACTACGTCACCCCCGACCTGGACGAGGGCCCGATCATCGAGCAGCAGGTCATTCGTATCGACCACACTCACGACCCGTCTCGTCTGGCCACCGTCGGACAGGACGCCGAGGCACTCGCACTCTCGCGAGCGGTCCGCTGGCACTGCGAGAATCGCGTCCTGCTGCACGGACACCGGACGGTCATCTTCAGCTGAGCCGACACACGACGAGGGGCCCGTACCGAATCGGTACGGGCCCCTCGTCGTTGTGTGGCGGTGGAGAAAGTTCTCGGCCTCTAGCACTCCACGAAGTTCACCGGCACGTTGATCGCGAGGCCGCCGCTGGAGGTCTCCTTGTACTTCGAGTGCATGTCGGCCCCGGTGGACCGCATTGTCTCGATCACCTGGTCCAGGCTGACGCGGTGGGTGCCGTTGCCGCGCAATGCCATCCGAGCCGCATTGATGGCCTTACCGGCCGAGATCGCGTTGCGTTCGATGCACGGAATCTGCACCAGTCCGCCGATAGGGTCGCACGTGAGACCGAGGCTGTGTTCCATCGCGATCTCGGCGGCGTTCTCCACCTGTTCGGGTGTGCCGCCCAGTACCTCGGCCAGACCGGCTGCGGCCATCGACGCCGCCGAACCCACCTCACCCTGGCAGCCCACTTCGGCACCGGAGATCGACGCCATCTCCTTGTAGAGCGACCCGATTGCGCCGGCGGTGAGCAGAAAGCGCACCGTGCTGCCGTCGGGATCGGCGACCCCGGCTGCGGTGTAGCGGGTCGCGTAGTGCAGCACGGCCGGGATGATGCCGGCCGCTCCGTTGGTGGGTGCTGTGACGATTCGTCCGCCCGACGCGTTCTCCTCGTTGACGGCGAGTGCGACGAGATTGACCCAGTCCTCGGCGAATTCGCTCGAACGGTTCGGATCCTCGGCATCGAGCCGCAGGAACCAGTCCCGTGCTCGACGCCGCACTCCCAGGGCGCCGGGAAGGTAGCCGTCGCGGGAGATGCCGCGAACCTCGCACTCGACCATGACGTCACGGATGTGCAGCAACGCGTCCCGAATCTCCTCGTGTGTGCGGCGTTCGAGCTCGACCTCGGTCATGACGTCACTGATGCTGCAGCGCCGACGTTCACAGAGCTGAAGTAGTTCCTTGGCCGACGCGAATCCGTTCGCGGAGACGAGGGGTGCGACGGCCTCGACGCTTTCGGCCTCGGTCACCACGAAGCCGCCACCGACGGAGAAGTACACTTCGCTGTGCAGTTCGGTCGAATCCGCTCTGCGCGCAGTCAGTTTCATCCCGTTGGGGTGGAACGGCAGTACCGTCAACGGACGCAGCACGATGTCATCGACCGCTAGGTCGATCTCTCGGTGACCACCGAAGACGATTCGGCCGGTGGCCGCCATCGATGCCTGCCGTTCTTCCATGACCTCGGTCGTGATGGTCTCGGGCGCATGGCCTTCCAGCCCCAGCAGTACGGCGGTCATGGTGCCGTGGCCGGCTCCGGTCGCGGCCAACGAGCCGTACAGATCGACCGCCAGCTCTCGAACGTCGTCGAACGCAGACATGGTCCGCAGATCGTCGACGAATCGGGCGGCCGCGCGCATCGGTCCGACGGTGTGCGAACTCGAGGGGCCGACTCCGACGGAGAAGAGGTCGAACACACTGATGGTCATGAGGTCGTCCGCACTGCGCCGGTCGGCTCGCGCATGGTCAGGTCGTCGAACGACGAGGCCGCGGGAGTCAGGACCGCGAACAGCCAGCCGGCACCGAGCGGATCGGCAGCGACGAGCGACGGGTCCTCGCGCACAGCGGGGTTGACGATCGTGACCATGCCGCTCGCCGGGGCGTACACCGTGACCGAGCCGGCGGAGGTGTGGATAGTGCCGCACGCATCACCGGCGGCGAGCACGGTACGTACCGACGGAAGATCGACGCCGATAATGTCGGCCGCGTCGGCCAACGCTGCCGGCGTCACCCCCACACGGCTCGGAGTCTGGGCCGGTGAACCGAACGGGTCGACGGCCATCCAACCGTGCTCGGCGCTGAAGAGCCGACGGGCGGAGGAGAGGGATGCGGTCATGAGGTGGCCTCGGCATTCGTCGTGGATTGACCTGGGTGTGAGGGCAGTACGTCGAGCGACCTCACTGCCCGCATCACGGCCAGTGCGTCGATGGTGGCGGCGACGTCGTGAACCCGCAGGAGTGACGCCCCGTTCTGGGCCGCGAAGATCGCGGCGGCGAGTGATCCGGCGAGTCGGCCGTCGACCTCTCGTCCGGTGATGGCACCGATCATTCCCTTCCGCGACAGACCCGCCATGATCGGTCGGCCGGCCGCGGTGAGCGCCCGAAGGCCCTGCAGCAGTTGCAGATTGTGCTCGAGAGTCTTTCCGAATCCGAATCCGGGATCGACCAGGATGCGGTACGCCGGGATTCCGGCCCGGATGCATTCGGCGGCCCGGTCGTCGAGGAACTCGCGGACCTCTGTCGTGACATCGCCGTACCGAGGGGAATGCTGCATCGTCGCCGGTTCGCCCTGCATATGCGTCAGGCATACGGCAACGTCCAGTTCGGCAGCTGCGGCGAGTGCGCCCGGAAGACGAAGAGCACGAACGTCATTGATGACACTCGCCCCGGCGCGTACCGCCTGTCGCATCACCTCTGGCCGTGAGGTGTCGACCGACAGCGGTGTCGAGGTAAGCCTGGACAGGGCGTCGATCACCGGTACGACTCGGGCGATCTCCTCGTCGACGGTGGGCGGGGTTGCCCCCGGCCGGGTCGACTCACCGCCGATGTCGAGCAGTTCGGCACCCGCGTCGACCATCGACAGAGCATGCGCCACAGCACGATCCGAGTCCAGGAAGCGGCCGCCATCGGAGAACGAATCCGGGGTGACGTTGACGATCCCGCAGACGACCGGATGCGAGGTCGTCAACCGGGTCAGCAACTGGTCGCGGGCATCGGCTGCCCGGGTTGCCGTGGAGACGGTCGTGAGCACTGCGGTCACCTTTTCTCTCGCGTCGGGTTCGGTGGTCCGACTCAGCCGGCGTCGGTGTATTCCTCGGCCGCGTCGGTCAGCCAGGCTGCGAGATAGCGTGCGAACGACGAGCGCACCAGGATTCGATAGTCCGTTCCGGTGTCGTCACAGGCAATGAGGATCATGCCTGCCATCGCCAGCATCGTCTGTACCGTCGACCCGGCCGGGAAGACGCGGGGGTGCAGATCGATCGAGCACCCTTTCGCCAGCACGTCGCGGGCCCGGGAACCGCTCAGGCGCAGACTGGTTCGCTGTGCGGACACATCGGTTGCCGCACCGCGATGCTCACGAACGGCCGAGCCGAGACGGTGTTCGAGTTCGACCGGATCGAGGCCCGCCCCGATCACCAGCCACTCCTCCGGGCCGAGCCAGATCGCGGTGGTGTTCGTGCCCTCGGCGACGCGTCCGGGGCCGGGCAACTCGGTGCCGAGCTCGGTCGAGGCAGCGGCACCGCCCGGCCCGCTCGGGTCGACCCACAGGTCGATCCCGGCCAGGAACGGCTCCTCCACGATGCGTACAGCAGACGAGTCCGGCAGAACTGTTTCTGCGAGTGGGCTTCTGGCGGCGAGTCGGTCAGCCATCACGGCGGTTACCTTCCGGGTCGACGAGTACGGAGCCGGTGACTTCCACGGCGACGAGGGTGTCGCCCACCGGGACGTGCAGGATGTCGCCGAGTCGGTCACGCCCGGCCTCGAGCAGGGCCAGCCCGAACGGCCTGCCCAATTCTGCGCTGGCGTAACTCGACGTGACGTGGCCGAGCATCGGAACCGGAAGCTCGGGGAGGACGCCGCTCTCGGAGTGCTCGATGATCTGCGAGCCCTCGGGAAGGACGGTCTCCCGATCGACGGGCAGGAGCCCGACGAACTGCTTGCGCAACGGGTTCCGGTTCTCGGCACGGTCGAACGAGCGCTTTCCGATGAAGTCGAGCTTCTTCTTCGATACCGCCCAGCTCATACCGAGGTCCTGTGGGGTGACGGTCCCGTCGGTGTCCTGGCCGACGATCGGGTAGCCCTTCTCGGCCCGCAGCACGTGCATGGTCTCGGTGCCGTACGGGGTGATGCCGTACTTCTCGCCCGCATCGATCAGCCGCGACCACAGTGCGTGGGCGTGCCAAGAATCGATGTTCACTTCGAAGGCCAGTTCACCGGAGAAGCTGATGCGCGCCACGCGTACCGGCACACCGTCGACCGAGGCGTCACGCCAGGCCATGAACGGGAACGCCTCGTTGGAGACGTCGAGCTCGGGGAAGATCTCGCCGACGAGGTCGCGGGAGCGCGGTCCGACGACGGGGAACGTGGCCCACTGCTCGGTCACCGACGTCAGCCGAACCGCCAGGTGCGGCCATTCGGTCTGCAGCCATTCCTCCATCCAGTCGAGCATTCCTGCTGCGCCGCCCGTGGTGGTGAACACCTGGAATCGGTCGTCCGCCAACCGCATCACGGTGCCGTCGTCGATCACCATGCCGTCGGCACCGCACATCACGCCGTAGCGAACCATGCCGACCTTCAAGTTGCTCATCATGTTCGTGTAGAACATGTCCAGTACCACACCGGCGTCGGGGCCCTGCACGTCGATCTTGCCCAGTGTCGAACCGTCGAGCATGCCGACGCTCGCACGCACGGCCGCGCACTCGCGGAGCACGGCGTCGTGCATCTCCTCACCGGGCAGTGGATAGTAGCGGGGCCGCTTCCACTGTCCGACGTCCTCGAAGACCGCGCCGCGTGCGACGTGCCAATCATGAACTGCAGTAACCCGTTCCGGGTCGAAGGCTATGCCGCGGTTGCGGCCGGCCAACGCGGCGAACGCCACCGGGGTGTACGGCGGTCGGAAGGTGGTGGTGCCCAGGTTCTCCACCGGCTTGTCGAGCAGCTCCGCCACGATGCCCGAGGACACCATACCGGAGGTCTTGCCCTGATCGTGCGCGGTGCCGATCGTGGTGTAGCGCTTGATGTGTTCCATCGACGACATGCCTGCACCGACGGCGCGGACCAGATCGGCCACCGTCGCGTCACGCTGCACGTCGACGAACTGGCTGTCGGCTCCGAAGTCGTCGCGCACCCGCCACAGCACCAGTGACTCGGTTATCGGCACGGATTCGGCTGCTGGAGGCGATGTTTCGGTGATGTCGAAGCCGAGACGGGTCAGCACGCCTGCCGCGGCCGAGTTGCCGTCGCGGAGGCATCCGGCCAGATCGAACACTCCCGAGGCCGATCCGGCGACACTGATGCCCTCGATGTCGTCCGCGGGAACGAACGCTCCGAGTGTGCTGTCGTAGCGCAGCTTTCCGCGGGCTTGGCTGAACAGGTGGACGGCGGGGTTCCAACCGCCGCTGACGAGCAGTACGTCGCACGCCACGGTGTCGGTGGCACCGTCTGCACCGGAGACCAGTGCGTGGGTCACGCGGGTGTCGCCGCGGGTGCCGGACACGACGCTACCGGTGCGCACCTCGATACCGCGCTCGCGGCACAGGCCGAGCCAGTGTTCCGGTGCCTCGGAGCGGGCATCGACGATGCGCGCGATGCGGACCCCGGCGTCGTGCAGATCGACGGCTGCCTTGTACGCGCTGTCGTTGGTGGTGAACACCACGGCCTCGGTTCCTACCGTCACGCCGTAGCGATGCAGGAACGTACGTGCACTGTGCGCCAACATGATTCCGGGTCGGTCGTTGTCGGTGAAGACGACGGGCCGCTCGTGGGCACCGGTGGCCACCAGGATGTGACGCGAGCGAATACGCCAGACTCGCTGACGGCTCAGCGCTGCAGGAGCTTCCAAGCCCAGGTGATCGGTGCGGCGCTCGAGGGCGAGCACGAAGCCGTCGTCGTAGGAACCGAACGCGGTGGTGCGGCGCAGCAACGTCACGTCGGGGAAGGTCGACAACTCGGCCACCGCGTCGGCAACCCAGTCCAGGGCCGGCCGTCCGTCGATGACGTCGTCGGAGCCGAGCAGGGAGCCGCCGAACTCGCTCTGATCGTCGACGACGACCACGCGAGCGCCACTACGGGCGGCGACCAGGGCGGCCGTCAGACCGGCCGGGCCGGCGCCGACGACCAACAGGTCCGCGTGGGCGTGCATGGCGTCGTACTTGGCGGAGTCGGAGATCTCGGCGAGACGCCCCTGTCCGGGGATGCCCCGAGCGACCAGGCCGTCGTACAGCTCGATCGTCGTGGCGAGCAGCATCGGCTCGGGGAACGGCTCCTCGATCTGTACGAGTCCGCCGGTGTCCTCGGCCCATGCGGCGGTGAATCCACGGGGCCTGCCGAGCTTGATGCTGGTGGTGACCTGATGAATGCCGTTGGCGAGCAACGCAGATGCCAGCGTGTCGCCCGGGTGGCCCTGCAGGGCCGAGCCGCCGAACGTGAAGTCGAAGGTGCTCGTGCGGTCGATGCGGCCGCCGGATGCGGTGCGGAATGCGGTCATGGGTTCACCGGCTTCGGGTCGTCGAGGCGATAGACACTGTGGATTCGATAGGTGGCGGTGTCCCGCACGGCGTTGAACCAACGCCGACAGCCCGCGCTGTGGCTCCACCGTTCCGCGAAGAGCCCCTTGGGGTTGTCGCGGAAGAACACGAAGTGCGCCCACTGTTCGTCGGTCAGAGCCGAGGGATCCTCGGGGTAGGCGATGTGCGCCTGGCCGCCGTAGTGGAACTCGGTCTCTTCTCGACTCCCGCACCACGGGCATTCGATCAATTGCATTGCCACTCCATGATTTCTCGTTCGGGTGCTGCGTGTGTCGGGGCGGAGAAGCTAGTGAGCCACGCCTGCGGCACCGTGCTCGTCCACCAGCGCGCCGGTGACGAATCGGTCCAGACTGAACGGTGCGATGTACTCGTGCACCTCGTCGTTGGCGATGGTGTCGGCCAGGCACCAACCGGCACCGGGGGTGGCCTTGAATCCGCCTGTACCCCAACCACAATTGAGGAACACGTTGTCGAACGGCGTGCGCCCGACGATGGGGGAGGCATCGGGGCAGACGTCCACGATGCCGGCCCAGGTGCGCAGCAGATGCGCGCGAGCGAAGACGGGGAACAACTCCACCGCAGCCGCCATCTGCCGTTCGATGATGTGGAACGCACCGCGCTGGCCGTAGCCGTTGTAGGAGTCGACGCCTGCACCCATCACCAGTTCGCCCTTGTGGGCCTGAGAGACGTACACGTGCACGGCATTCGACATGACGACCGTGGGATGCACGGGCTCGAGCAACTCCGAGACGAGGGCCTGCAGCGGATGGCTCTGCAGCGGAGTCTTGATGCCGAGCATGTCCGTCAGCGTCGAGGTGTGCCCGGCTGCGCACAGCGCGACCTGGCCGGTGGCGATGTCGCCGCGCGTGGTCTTCACCCCGGTGACGCGGTTGCCGTCGGTGGTGAAGCCGGTGACCTCACAGTTCTGGATGATGTCGATACCGGCCGCGTCGGCGCGTCGGGCAAATCCCCAGGCGACGTAGTCGTGCTTGGCGATGCCGGCGCGTGGCTGGTACGTCGCACCGAGCACCGGGTAGCGAATGTCGCTGGAGATGTTGACGATCGGGCACAGCTTCTTGACCTCGTCGGGGTCGACCCACTGAGCGTCGATGCCGTTGAGTCGGTTGGCCTCGACGCGTCGCACGCTGTCGCGCACGTCCTGCAGGCTGTGCGCGAGGTTGAGGACGCCGCGCTGGCTGAACAGGATGGGGTAGTCGAGGTCGTCGGCGAGCCCTTCCCACAGCTTCAGCGAGTGCTCGTAGATGCGCGCGCTCTCGTCCCACAGGTAGTTGGACCGGATGAGGGTGGTGTTGCGCGCCATGTTTCCGCCGGCGAGCCACCCCTTCTCCAGCACAGCAACATTGGTGATGCCGTGGTTCTTGGCGAGGTAGTGCGCGGTGGCCAGGCCGTGTCCGCCGCCGCCGATGATCACGACGTCGTACGACTTCTTCGGCTCGGGGTTGCGCCACAGGAAGTCCGGGTGGTCGGGCAGATGTGCGCCCGGAGGGGTTGCGGGGGCGGTCATCGGTAGCCTTCCGTCAGGTCGGAGTAGAGGGGGAACTGCGCGGCGACGGCTTCGACCCGGATTCGCAGTGCATCGAGTCCGCGGTCGTCGGTGTCGGGACGCAACGCGTGGGCGATGACGTCGGAGACCTCGGCGAACGCCGTGGCGTCCAGGCCGCGGGTCGCGAGGGCAGGGGTGCCGATCCGGACTCCGGAGCTGACCATGGGTGGCCGTGGATCGAACGGAACCGCGTTGCGGTTCACGGTGATTCCGACGTGATGGAGTCTGTCCTCGGCCTGCTTGCCGTCCAGTTCGGACTTGCGCAGGTCGACGAGAACGAGGTGGACGTCGGTGCCGCCCGAGACCACGTCGATGCCTGCGGCTGCTGCGTCGTCGGTCAGCAGTCGATCGGCCAGGATCTTCGCGCCTTCGAGGGTGCGCTGCTGCCGTTCCCGAAAGTCCTCTTCGGCAGCAAGTTTGAAGGCGACGGCCTTGCCGGCGATGACGTGTTCGAGGGGCCCGCCCTGCTGACCGGGAAAGACCGAGGAGTTGAACTTCTTCGCCAGCGCGGCGTCGTTGGTGATGATGACGCCGCCGCGCGGTCCGCCGAGCGTCTTGTGCGTCGTCGAGGTGACCACGTGTGCGTGCGGTACCGGTGACGGGTGCAGTCCGGCGGCGACCAGGCCGGCGAAGTGCGCCATGTCCACCATCAGGTAGGCGCCGACTTCGTCTGCGATGCGGCGGAATTCGGCGAAGTCGAGGTGGCGCGGGTAGGCGGACCACCCGGCCATGATCAGCTTGGGACGGTGCTCGTGGGCGAGGCGTTCCACCTCTTCCATGTCGACGAGATGGTCGTCTTCGCGGACGTGGTAGGCCGAGACGTCGTACAACTTGCCCGAGAAGTTCAGCTTCATGCCGTGCGTGAGGTGTCCGCCGTGGGCGAGTGCGAGACCGAGAATCGAATCGCCCGGCTGCAGCAGTGCCGCCATGGCAGCGGCATTCGCCTGCGCACCCGAGTGCGGCTGTACGTTGGCGAACGACGATCCGAACAAGGCGTTGAGCCGGTCGATCGCGAGTTGCTCGATGACGTCGACGTTCTCGCATCCGCCGTAGTAGCGCCGGCCGGGGTAGCCCTCGGCGTACTTGTTCGTCAGTACCGAACCCTGCGCCTGCATGACGGCCAATGGTGCGAAGTTCTCACTCGCGATCATTTCCAAGGTGTTCTGCTGGCGGCCGAGCTCGGCACTGATCGCGCGGTGCACCTCGGGGTCGAGATCGGCGAGTACTCGGTTCGTCACGCCTCTCGGGTGCGGTGCCGTCGCCGTCGGTGCGAAGTCCTGCGTCAAGATGGCCGCCCTTCTGGAAGATCAATGATCTGGAACTGATATATCAAGATGCCAATAGAGTAAGATCACAAAGCAGAGCCGTCAAGGGCGGGGCGTCGACCGGGAGTGAGCAGACAAGATGACGATCGAAATTCAGCCGGTGATGGATGCAACGCAGTTTGTCGGAACCAATGCCGATCGAGCCTACGAAATAGTGCGTGAGCAGCTGATCATGCTTGAAATTCGTCCCGGTGAACCGATCAACGACGACCGCCTGGCCGAGCAATTGGGGCTGGGGCGCACACCGATTCGTGAGGGTCTCAAACGACTCGAACGTGAGCGTCTCGTCGTCGCGTATCCCCGACGCGGAACCTTCGCGACCGCCGTCGACATGACCGACCTGGCCAACATCTCGGAGATCCGCAAGCAGCTCGAGCCGGCGGCCTCGGCTCGTGCGGCGCGGACCGCGACACGGGCGGCCCGAGACCGGCTGGCCGAGCTCGCGGCCTCCATCGCGAGCATCGACGACACCGACGATTCACGCGAGGTGCTGCGCAAAGATGTTGCGGTGCATCGAGAGATCTATCGAGCGTCGGGCAATCCTCACCTCGAAGACATTCTGGTCAGCCTCGACGCGCACGCCACGCGCATCTGGTGCCTGTTTCTCGACCGACTCCCGAATGTGGCCGGCCATGTCCGTGAGCACGTCGTGTTGCTTCAGGCGATCATCGACGGCGATGCGGATACCGCTGCCGAACTGACCCTCGAACACGTCACCGGCTTCGAGAATGCGATCAGGGAACTGTTGTAGTCGCAGCCGCGATGCGCTCGGCGGCACCGCGCAGCGCGGTCGAGATCGCATACATCGCCGGGGTGTACTGACGCCTGGCGAGTGACGCGATGTAGATGACGCGCGTCGGTACCCGATCCGTGTCGGGGAAGTCGATGGTGGTGACGTCGGGTCGATGGTGAATCACCGACAACCCGGGCACCATGGCGATGCCGACACCGGCAGCCACCATGGCCTCGATCTCCTGATAGTCGTGTGCCTCGTAGACGACGTCGGGCTCGAATCCTGCTACGCGACAACTGCGATAGAGAACTTCGGCAGCCGGGTGGTCGTTGCTGCGGATGATCCATCGCGCGTCACGAAGATCGTGCAGCGACACATCGTGCTGCACCCGATCGTCGTCGATCGGCAGCAGCAGCACGGTCGGGTCTTCCATCAGCGGCTCGAGTGACAGCGATCGTTCGGCCTCTTCCGTCCAGGCGTAGCTCCACAGCAGCGCCAGGTCGATTTCGCTCGAATGCAGCATGTCGAGCAACTGCGGGCGCACCGCCGATCGCACGCGAACGTCCACACCGGGCCATCGTGAGTGATAGTCCTTCAGTGCGTCGGAGAGCAGCGACGCACTGACCGTGGGAAACGAGCCGAGCCGAACCGAACCGCGTTCGAGCCCCCGAATTGCTTCGAGGTCGCCGCTCGCGGCCCGCATCTCCCGTCGAAACAAGCGGGCGCGGCTGGTGAGGATTTCGCCGGCTTCGGTGAGTTGTACGCCGCGTGGCAGGCGCGTCAACACCGGCTGTTTGATGCCGTGTTCGAGTTTGCTGATGCGCTGCGACGCCGCGGAGGGGGTCATGTTCGCCCGCTCGGCACCGGCGGTCAGCGATCCGGCCTCGGCGATGTCGAGAAGAAGAAACAACGTCACGACGTCGAAGGTGTGGTTCATGCGCCTGTCTTTCAGCTCAGCTAAACGGCTAGGTAGCAAAACGATATTGTTCTAAAAGGCCGGCGTCAATAATGTGACAGGGACAACGTTCGAGTGCAGATGTAACCGAGCACTTACCCAGCCACCGAAAGACGCACATGACCTCCATCGAGATCCTCCCGCTCATCGCATTGGTCGCGATGTTCGTGATCGCAACCTTCTTTCCGATCAATATCGGCATCCTCGGCTTCATCGGTGCCTTCGTGGTCGGATACTTCGCGCTCGGATACGACGACAAGGAAATCCTCACGGCGTTCCCCAGCTCGATCGTGTTGACGATCGTCGGTGTCACGTACTTCTTCGGGATGGCCAAGCGCAACGGCACTATCGATCTGCTCGTCAACAGCTGCATCAGAGCGGTGCACGGCCGAGTGACGGTGGTTCCGTGGGTGTTCTTCTTCGTCGCATCCGTGCTGACCGCGCTCGGCACCTTCAGTCCCGCCGCCGTCGCACTGATCGTGCCCGCAGCCATGGCATTCGCGGCCCGAACCGGCATGAGCCCGCTGGTCATGGGCATCATGGTGATCAACGGTGCACACGCAGGAGCGTTCTCCCCGATCTCGGTGTCCGGAGTGCTGGTACGCGACATCGTCGAGAGCAACGGCCTCGCCCTCAGCCCGTGGGCCCTGTTCTTCGCCAGCTACGGCATCAACCTGCTGCTCTCGGTGATGACGGTCGTCGGCTACGCAGCCCTGGCCCGAATGAAGGGCTTCGAGTACACCGCGACCGGGTCCACCGACCCCGCTCCCGGCAGTGGCCCGGTCGGCGGATCGCCGGTGAAGACGTCCGTCCCGTCCGGCGGCACCGGTGGTGGCAGCAGCACAGGCGGCAGCACTCAGGTGCTCACGCGTCCGACGACAACCACGCTGGTCGACGCCCCGGCACCGGTCACGTTCGTCCAGAAGCTCACGCTCTTCCTCATCGGCGCACTGCTGGTGCTGGTTCTGGTACTGCACCTGCCGATCAGCTTCATCGCCATCGGAGCCGGAGCGGTCCTGGCGTTCACGGATCTGAAGAAGCAGAACGAAGCCATCGCAGACATCAGTTGGTCGACGGTTCTGCTGGTCGCCGGCATGGTCACCTACATCTCCATCCTGCAAGAAGTGGGCACCATCGATCACCTCGCCGAAATGGCGATCACCATCGGTGCTCCGATCATCGTGGCCATCGTGCTCTGCTACGTCATCGGCATCACCTCGGCCTTCGCGTCCTCCACCGCCCTCCTGGCCGCCGTCATTCCGCTGGCCATGCCGCTGCTGGGAACCGGTGCACTGCCGGTCGTGGGAGTCGTCGCTGCTCTGGCTATCTCGGCGACCGTCGTCGACGTTTCGCCCTTCTCCACCAACGGTGCGCTCGTGCTGGCCAACGCTCAGAACATCGAGCGCCCGCGCTTCTACCGTCAGCTGCTGCTCAATGCAGGAATCGTCGTCGCCATCGCGCCGGCCCTGTGCTGGTTGATCCTGGTGGTCGTGCCCGAGCTGTTCTGACCGGGACGCGCGCGTTAAGCGCTCCTGCACGGCCTGAACATATTTCGTAATTGTGCTTGACCATCCTCTGTCGCAGGGTGGAAGCATCGGATCCTGATCGGAAGGCACACCAGATGTTCACTCTTCGTGGAACGTGGATGCGTGGAGGCACCAGCAAGTGCTGGCTGTTCAACGCGGTCGACATCGACCCGTACATCGCCGACGCCGGCGGTCTCGACAACATCCTGACCGCGGCCTTCGGATCGGGTGACCCGCGTCAGCTCGACGGGGTCGGGGGCGGCAGCTCCACCACCTCCAAGGCCGCCATCGTTCGACGCTCCAGCGCACCCGGTATCGATGTCGACTACCTGTTCGCTCAGGTCGCCATCGAGAACCGCACCGTGGAGTGGGGTAGCAACTGCGGAAACTGTGCGACGGCAATCGGCCTTTACGCCGTGCAGACCGGTCTCGTCGCTGTGGACGACCACGTCACCGTGGTTCGGATGCGCAACGAGAACACCGGCGCAATTCTGGCGGCGGAGATCGCGACCCCCGGCGGACGCATTCCTGCCGAGGGCGACGCGTCCGTCCCCGGCACCACGGCTCTCGGCGTCCCGGTGGGATTGACCTTCACCGATCCGGCGTCGGACCGAGTGACGATGCTTCCCACCGGTGCCGAGGTCGATCGAGTCGCATTCGGCGGCAACGAGTTCCGCGGAACGTTCGTTCGAGCGGGTGCGCCCGCCGCATTGTTCGACGCCGCCGATTTCGGACTGACCGGGTCGGAGCCCAACGACCTCGTCGCCGCTCACGTCCCCACTCTGATCGCGCTACGCCGACAGGCCGCTCTGCGGATGGGGCTGAGCAAGCCCGAAGAACCTGTCTCGCATGCCATTCCGAAGGTCGGCATCGTCGGGCCACCGCGGGAGTACGTGACCACCACGGGCGAGCACGTCGCTGCCGCCGACTACGACATCTCGGTGCGCATGCTGTCGATGATGGCCCCGCACCCGGCGATCGGACTGACCTCCGCGGTGGCCGTGGCCGCAGCGGCAACGGTCATCGGTGGGGTCGTCACTGCCAACGCAGGGTCCGGCCGTCCAGGAACAATTCGGATCGGCACCGCCGCGGGAGTGCTCGAGGTCGACTACACGGTGGACGCCAACGGGTTACTGCAATCGGTCACCCTGCACCGCGCCGTTCGACGCATCGCCACCGCGGACCTTTTCGTGGTGCCGATGCCGGCTCTGGTCGGTGCGCACGCGTTCTGAGCAGCTTCCCTCGTGCGCGTTTTGCGCACCTCCAGGTACGCAAAACGCGCACGACGGTAGCTACACACCACCGAGGACCGCGTCGACCAGACTTTCTGCGTAGACGCGGTCCTCGGTGTCGCCTCGATCGGCATCGGTGTGATGCGAGAAGATGACATGGCTGAGAACCGCTCCTGTCACGAGTTCGAGAATCCTGGTGGTATCGGCCGACTCGGGTAATTCGCCCCGTTTCTGGGCTCGGTGCACGATCAGCCGGGCCGCAACCAGTCGGCTTCGGTTGAGTGTGTCGATCATGTGCCAGAGTAGATCGGGGTGCACCCGCGCATCGAGGGCGACGCGCAGGCTGACGAGACCGGCCGTTCCTCGGTAGCCCTGCAAAAGCTGCACCGCCAATTCGACGAGATCCGCCCGCAGGTTGCCGAGGTCGATCGGTGTCGCGAGCGGACTCCGCGCTTCCAGTGCATCGACGACCAAGGCCCCCTTCGATTCCCAGCGTCGGTAGAGCGCCGCCCTGCCGACGGACGCGCGGCGAGCAACGGCGTCGAGCGTGAAACCGGACCAGCCTTTCTCCCAGTAGACCTCGAGCACTGCGTCGTAGACGCGGTCCTCCAGATCGGGATCACGCGGCCTGCCCCGCCGGCTCCTGGCTTTGTCGATCACCCAGGGATTGTGGCACCTACCCGGCATTGCGGACAATCTGTGTCTGTAATAGGTTCCCGGTCATGAGTTCAGTACGCCACGAGGCGTCGACGGTGGATCCGAGACGTGTTCCGGTGATCGTGGCTATCGGTGAGACAAGCGGCCGCGGCGAACCCATGGGCGTCGAACCCATGGAACTGATCACGCGCGCTGCCACCGAGGCACTCCAGGATTCGCCGACGTCGGAGCCGTGGATTCGCAGAGCGGACAGCATCACGTTCTGCCACATCGCCAGCTGGGCTTACGCCAGTCCCGCCGCTGCGCTGGCCCGTAGATTCGGTGCGACCCCCACAGATGTGTTCGACGCGCCGATCGGTGGCCAGTGGCCCGCGCGCCTTCTCGATCGCGCAGCCTCGCGCATTGCGTCCGGGGAGTCGACGGTAGCGGTGATCGCGGGCGGTGAAGCGCAGGCCTCGATGGGTGCCTTGGTCAAGGCGGGGCGAGAGCCCGTGCGGGATGGGGGATGGAGCGCGGACCCGGGAGGTCCGCCCACCTTCGACCTCGATCAACTCGGAAGTGCCGCAATGCAAGAGGCCGGACTGATCACTCCGGTTCGGATCTATCCGTTGTTCGAGAGCCGGTTCAGATTCGAGGCCGGACTGGATCCGGAGTCTCGACTGGCCGAGTGCAGCGACCTGTATGCGGAGTTTTCGGTTGTTGCCCAGAAGAACCCGTACTCGTGGAACGGGCGAGTGCGGACGGCTGCCGACATCGGCACGCCGTCGCCGAAGAACCGCATCGTGTGCGAGCCGTATCCGTTGTCGATGAACGCCATGCCGTTCGTCGACCAGGCGGCGTGCATCGTGGTGACCAGCTTGGCCGAAGCCCGAGAACGCGGTGTTCCCGAGGGCGACATCGTGTTCGTCTGGGGTGGTGCGGGTGCCGAGGATTCGGTCGACATTCTCGACCGCAGCGATTTCGGCCGGTCTCCAGCGATGGAGGATGCGATGGACCGCGCCTTGCGCGCCGCAGAGATCGGAGTCGAACAACTCGACGTGGTCGACGTGTACAGCTGCTTCCCGATCGTGCCGACCCTCGCCACCCGACATCTCGGAACGCCGAAATCTCTGGTACCCAGTGTGACCGGTGGTCATTCGTCCTTCGGTGGTCCCCTCAGTAGCCATTCGCTGCATTCGATCACCGCATCCGTCCGCGAGATTCGCGGCGGTAAGAACTGCGCACTGGTGCACGCGAACGGTGGCTATATGACGTATCACCACTCGGTGCTGCTCGGTGGCGACCAGCACCCACAGGGCTACCTCGGAAATCCCGAACCCGCAGTGCTGAGGCCGGATTCACCGCCTCGTGCACCTGTACAGGACGGGACTCTCGTGGTGGAGACAGTGTCCGTCGAGCATTCTCGGCAGCAGGAACCGAACCAGGCGTTCCTCGTCGCGAGAGACGAGCGCGGGCGACGCGTCGCCGCACAGACGGCACCCGG
This sequence comes from Rhodococcus sp. 05-2256-B1, assembly GCF_002258465.1. Classification (NCBI taxonomy): domain Bacteria; kingdom Bacillati; phylum Actinomycetota; class Actinomycetes; order Mycobacteriales; family Nocardiaceae; genus Rhodococcus; species Rhodococcus sp. 05-2256-B1. Next base: position 21,420 of record NZ_NOZA01000021.1, read on the forward strand.
GGACACGGCCAGCGCCCGTGCGCTGTCTCTGTATCGAACCGACCCGGCACGCGAAATCATCGGGACCACAGTCACTGTCGACACCATCGAGGGGAACATTCGTGTCCGAAGCAGCTAGCGCCGAACCTGTCGTCCTGACCAGGCGGGAAGGTCACGTACTCGTCGTCACCATCAACCGACCGCGAGCTGCCAACAGCATCGATGCCCGCGTGCACACGTTGCTCGGGGAGGCGTGGGAGTCCGCCGAGGCAGATCGAGACATCCGAGCCATCGTCCTGACCGGCGCGGGATCGGCGACTTTCTGTGGCGGTGCCGATCTGAAGGCCCTCGGCACCGGAGGACCCGGCGCGGTGACCCCGCCCGAGACCGAACACTGGGGGTTCGCCGGCATTGTGCAACACCCGATCTCGGTCCCGGTCATCGCGGCCGTGAACGGGTCGGCGATGGGAGGAGGAACCGAGATAGCTCTGGTCTCGGACATGGTCGTCGCGTCGGACACGGCCGTGTTCGGACTGCCCGAGATCCGGCGTGGTCTCATCGCCGGTGCAGGTGGCGCTTTTCGGCTGATGTCCGCGGTGCCGGAACACATTGCCCTGGAAATGATCTTGACCGGACAGCCGATCTCCGCGCAGGAAGCCGCACGGTGGGGATTGGTCAACAGAGTTGTGGCCCCGACCGAGGTCCTCGACACCGCCCTCGAACTCGCTCGGCTCTGTGCTGAAGGCGCTCCGCTGGCGGTGCGCGCATCCAAGCGTCTGGCCCGACGTATCACCGACGGTGCCATCGCGCACGAGAAAGATTCGTGGGCACAGAACCGTCAGGAATTGGATCGACTCACCACCACGCAGGACGTCGTCGAAGGAATCACCGCATTCCTACAGAAACGCGATCCGACATGGACCGCGCAGTGAACGCACGGCCGTGAGCGTGGGAAATCCAAGCTTTACTCAGGCGGTTGCAGTGCGGGAGGCACCGTCGAAAGTCGAGTGATCCTCCCGCAGTGTTCCTCTATCGGGCAGTGACCTGCTCGTGCTCGTCGCTTGTGGGATTCTCGGTCCAGGGATTGGCTTCCCAGGCGAAATTCAGTCCGAAGACGACGCCCGCACCGACCAGAACCATCGATGCGGCTCGCCAGAGCGGGATGTCCCCGCCGACGCCCCAGAGAATTGCCAGCGCGACGATGGCACCCACGACCGGGCTCAATATCGCGCGTGTGGTGGCGTTCATGAAGTGCCTCCTGATTGTTGTCGTCCGGGCGGCTCGTTCGAGGTCGATTGAGGCCTCCGTTACGTACCAGAAGTAACGATAATGGAGCTGAAGGTTCCACGCACCCGCGTGGTCGGCTTTCGCCACCAGGCGCTCGAGCCCGCGAACAGCTGCTGGGCCGAAAGCGGAATGGAAGGCCGAGGGGCCAGTAGCTAGGTACCGGCGGTTCTGTGATCGCATGACCCCATGCGTACCTCGACATCCACCCGACTGATCACCGTGATCGCGGCGGCAACGTTGACGGCAGGCGTCGCGTGCTCCTCGACGGCCACTACCGAACCACCGCAATCCGCAGCGAGTACATCTCGGACCGCGACCGATCAGGCTATGGCCGAACAGCCATATTCTCAGCTCGAGGCGAGGGACAGCGCTCGGCTCGGCGTCAGCGCACTCGATCTCACGTCCGGATCCATCCAGAGTTATCGCGGTGACGAACGTTTCGCGTTCTGCTCGACGTTCAAGGTGTATGCCGTCGGGGCCGTACTCGCCGCCGTCGACGCAGGCAGGCTGCGGCTGACCGACACCAGAACAATCGCCGCAGAAGACAAGGTGCCCGAGTCGGCCGTCGATTGGGCACCCGGCTCGGTCGTCACCATCGCAGATCTCGCTTCCGCTGCGTTGACGAAGAGCGACAACACATCCGGCAATCTGCTGATACGTGAAGTAGGTGGCACAGCGGCGCTCACCGACTTCGCGCGATCGCTCGGCGACACCGAATTCCGCCTCGATCGCATCGAGCCGGAGTTGAATACGGCCATCCCGGACGACCCTCGGGACACCACAACTCCGAACTCGATGGCCGCCGGCTATCGGACCCTGCTCGACGGCGACGTACTGACGCAGGCATCACGACAGCAGTTGCTGGACTGGATGGCCGGCACACAAACCTCCACGGCCCGCTTCCGCGCGGGCATTCCCCCGCAGTGGACGTCGGCCGACAAGACCGGAACCGGTAGCTACGGTGTCTCCAACGACGCGGGCCTGGTGCTCGGACCCGAAGGTCAGAGGATCCTGCTCGTCGTCCTCAGTGCTACGACGTCGGGCGCGGAGGACTCACCGGCCATGAACGCCCTTGTCGCCGATACGACTCGGATGGTCGTCGAACAGCTGGATTGACGTCAGTTATCGGATCGGCGGACGGCGTCGACGAGGGGTACGAGGTCCGGTTCGCGTGCTGCTTCGTCGAGGGCCTCACGCAGGGCCGCGTCGTTGGTCGGCTGCGCTGCCTCGAGCAGAGCCAGTCCTTCGTCGCTGACGTCGGTGTAGATGCCGCGGCGGTCGGTGGGGCAGAGGTACCGGGTGAGCAGCCCGCGGTCCTCGAGGCGGGTGACCAGACGGGTCGTTGCACTCTGGCTCAGGACGACGGCGTCGGCCACCTGCTTCATCTGCAGGTGTCCGCCCACCCCGTCGTGCTGACGTGCCAGGACGTCGAGCAGCCAATACTCGCGAGCGCTGAGGTTGTGGCCGGCCTGCAGAGCCTTCTCGATACGGCTCTCGATGCGACCGTGCAGGACCGACAACGCCAGCCAGTTCTGGGCCAGCGCCGTCAGGGCGGGGTCCTTCGCCGTCATTGCTGCGCCTTCCGTGCCGATGCTGGTACAGCCACCGTACAGCGCCTGCCGTTAATGGGCGTCTGCAACTACATCGGTCGGCGGGCGACGATGCGTCGAGCATGCGCCAGCACCGGTGCGTCCACCATCTGACCTCGGAAGGCGAACACCCCGCGATTGTGCTCGACGGCGTCGAGTACGGCTGTGGCCCAATCGATTTCCTCGACCGTGGGCGCATAGGCCTCGCGAATGACGGGGATGTGGCTGGGGTGGATGGCCACTTTGCCGTCGAAGCCCACGGCTACAGCGTCGTCGGCCTCGGCGCGCACCCCGTCGAGATCGGGGATGTCGAGGTAGACCGAATCGAGCGCGAACAGTCCCCGCGCCTTGGCGGCCAGCAATGTCTGCGATCGAACATGCTGTGCGACATCGCGGTAGCGGCCGTCGCCCAGTCGACTCGAATTCCCGCCCATCGCAGCGACCAGATCCTCGGCACCCCACATGGCACCGATGGCATTGTCGGCTGCGAGTGCGTCGAAGACCGTCATCGCGCCGAGCGGGGATTCGATCAGTGCGACGACATTCAGTGATGCCAGAGCTGTTATCTGACCGGCAGATTCACACTTGGGCAACATGACGGTCGTGTACTCGGTGCGCTGCAACGCGTCGAGGTCGGCAGCCTGGTCTTCGGTGCCGTGCGCGTTGACTCGAACGATGGTGCGCGACGGGTCCAGCGGTGTCGACACCACGGACTCGCGAGCGCCGGCTTTGTCCGCGGCACCGACAGCGTCCTCGAGATCCAGAATGACGACATCGGCTCGGGCCGCTGCCTTCTCGTATCGCTCGGGTCGATCAGCTGGACAGAACAGCCACGCCGGGCCAGGGGGAATCCAGGTCACGACGCGTCGTCCTCGGGCCGCATCCGGACGAGAGTCTTGCGGACGGCAATCGCTACGACGTCACCGTGCTGATTTCGACCGGTGTGGGTGAACGTCACGATTCCCTCGCCGGGGCGGGACTTGGATTCGCGCTTGTCCGAGATCACCGTCTCCGCGTAGAGGGTGTCGCCGTGAAACAGCGGCTTCGGGAAGGAGACCTCGGAGAAGCCGAGGTTGGCGACAATCGTGCCCTGGGTCAGCTGCGTCACCGACAATCCGACGAGGGTGGACACCGTGAACATCGAATTCACCAGCCGTTGACCGAAAGATGTTGTCTCACTGTAGGCGGCATCGAGATGCAGGGCCTGGGTGTTCATCGTCTGTGTGGTGAACGATGTGTTGTCGGCCTCGGTGATGGTGCGGCCGGGGCGATGTTCGTAGACGGTACCGAGCTCCATCTCCTCGAACCACAGGCCGCGTTGCCGAATGCGCTTGTCGCTCATAGCCCCAAGCTCCGGGCGATGAGCATCAGCTGAACCTCGGTGGTGCCTTCACCGATTTCGAGGATCTTGCTGTCGCGGTAGTGACGGGCGACGACATATTCGTTCATGAACCCGTAGCCGCCGTGAATCTGCGTCGCGTCGCGGGCGTTGTCCATCGCAGCCTCGGAGGCCACGAGCTTGGCGATAGACGCGGCCTTCTTGAAAGGCTTGCCCGCCAACATCAGTGCCGCCGCGTCGTAATACGCCGTCCGTGCGGTGTGTGCGCGTGCCTCCATGCGGGCGATCTTGAACGAGATCGCCTGATTGCGGGCAATCGGAGCGCCGAATGCCTCGCGCTCCTTGGCGTACTTGACGCTCTCGTCGACGCAACCCTGAGCCGCACCGACCGATACGGCAGCGATCGCGATCCGGCCCTCGTCGAGGATGTGCAGGAAGTTCGCGTACCCGCGGCCTTCCTGGCCGAGCAGGTTCTCCTGTGGGACTCGTACATCGGTGAAGCTGAGCGGGTGTGTGTCCGAGGCATTCCAGCCGACCTTGTTGTACGCCGCTTCGGCCACGAACCCGGGAGTGTCGGTGGGCACCAGGATCGACGAGATCTGCTTGCGTCCTGTTGTCTCGTCGACGCCGGTCACAGCGGTGACGGTCACCAGTTCGGTAATGTCGGTGCCGGAGTTGGTGATGAACTGCTTGCTGCCGTTGATGATCCAGTCACCGCCGTCGCGCTTGGCGGTGGTCTTGGTGCCGCCCGCGTCGCTACCGGCACCCGGCTCGGTCAGACCGAAGGCCGCGAGGGCTTTGCCCGCGGTGAGCTTGGGCAGCCACTGCTGCTTCTGCTCGTCGTTGCCGAAGCGGTAGACGGGCATGGCTCCGAGCGAGACGCCTGCCTCGAGTGTCATCGCGACGCTCTGATCGACCTTGCCGAGCTCTTCGAGTGCCAGGCACAGGGCGAAGTAGTCGCCGCCCATGCCGCCGTACTCCTCGGGGAAGGGCAGACCGAAGAGGCCCATCTCGGCCATCCCTGCGACCACCTCGTACGGAAAGGAGTGTTCGGCATCGTGTTTCGCCGAGACCGGCGCGACGACGGTGCGGGTGAAGTCCGCCACGGATTTGACCAGTTGCTGGTATTCGTCGGGCAGATTGGACGACGACAGATGTTCGGTCATGACTTGTCCTCTTCGGTGTCGGTGGGAACGATGCGGGCGAGGACCTGGTCGACGCGGACCTGATCTCCTACTGCGACTGTGAGTTCGACGGTGCCGTCGATGGGCGTGGTCAAGGTGTGTTCCATCTTCATCGCCTCGACGACGACGATGGCCGTGCCTGCGGTGACGGCGCTACCGGAGGTCGTTCCGATCGCGATGATCGAACCCGGCATCGGCGAGAGGATCTCTGCGTCGCCGGACTGCGTGTCGTCCTCGCGCACATTGGGTTCGGCGATTCGATCGATTCTCCAGGTGCCGCGTGAGCTGGATACCCAGGTGGACGATTCGTTTCGGGCTACGGTCATCGAATCGCGTCGATCATCGAGTACGAGGTCGATGGAATCCTCGGTAGCGGAGGCCCGCAGTCGGCGCGGTTCTTCGTCGTCGACGACGACCGTCGCCGCATCGAGGGTCCCGGTGATGGACACGTGCGCGGTCCGAGTGCCGGATGTCAGCCGGAGCTGGAACGGTGCGTGCGCTCCCACCCGCCAGCCCGACGGCGTTGCCCAGATGTCCTGGCCCGCCTCCTGCCACGTATCGAGCCAGGCGACGGTGGCTGCGGCGATCATCGCCTCGTCGGGGGCGTCGGCGGCAACGAAATCCTCGACGCGGCGGTCCAGTAGGCCGGTGTCGAGATTGCCGGCACGGACCTCGGTGTCGGCGAGCAGGAATCGAGCGAACTCGATGTTGGTGACGACGCCGAGTACCGAGGTATCGGCCAGCGCACGATCCAGGCTGCGCAGCGCTGTAGTCCGATCGGGGCCGTGCGCGATGACCTTCGAGAGCATGGGGTCGTAATTGCTGCCCACCTCGGTGCCGATGGCGAGACCGGAGTCGACGCGGATGCCCGTGCCGGTGGGCTCGCGCAACCCGACGACGGTGCCGCCGGTCGGGAGGAACTCGCGGCCGGGATCCTCGGCGTAGACGCGGGCTTCGATGGCGTGTCCGGTCAGTCGAATATCGTGCTGACTCAGCGTCAGTGGCTCGCCGGCGGCGATCCTGACCTGCCACTCCACGAGGTCGATGCCGGTCACCATCTCGGTCACCGGGTGTTCCACCTGGAGTCGAGTGTTCATCTCCATGAAGAAGAAGTCGTCGGGATGGTCGGCGGAGACGATGAACTCGACGGTGCCGGCACCGGAGTAGTCGACGCTGCGAGCGGTGTTGCAGGCAGCCTCGCCGATACGCGCTCGGGTCTGCGCGTCGAGCAGTGGGGACGGCGCTTCTTCGATGACCTTCTGATGGCGTCGCTGCAGGCTGCATTCACGCTCACCGAGGTGGATGACGTGGCCGTGACCGTCGGCGAGGATCTGCACCTCGATGTGCCGGGGCCGCAGCACGAATCGCTCGAGGAACAGCGTGTCGTCGCCGAACGAGGAGGCCGCCTCGCGGCGGGCACTGGCCAGCGCGGCAGGCAGATCCTCGGCGCGCTCGACCAGACGCATGCCCTTGCCGCCGCCACCTGCGGACGGTTTGACCAGGACCGGGAAGCCGACGTCGGGGGCACCGGCGATCAGGTCCTCGTCGGACAGTCCCGGTCGGGAGATGCCGGGTACAACCGGGACACCGAAGGCGCTGACCGCGGCCTTGGCGGCGATCTTGTCGCCCATCACCTCGATGGCCTTCTCCGGCGGTCCGAGGAAGGCGATTCCGGCTTCGACGCAGGCCGCAGCGAAGTGGGAGTTCTCCGAGAGGAATCCGTAGCCGGGGTGAATTCCCTGTGCGCCGGTGGCTTTCGCGGCGGCGATCACCTTGTCGATGTCGAGGTAGCTCTCGCGTGCGCTGGCGGGGCCGAGTCGTACCGCGGTATCGGCGTCGCGGACGTGCCGGGCGTCGGCGTCCGCATCGCTGTAGACGGCGACGGTCCGAATGCCCATGCGGCGCAACGTTCGAGCGACGCGTACCGCGATCTCACCGCGGTTGGCGATCAGAATGGTGTCCAACATCGTGGTCATCTCTCTCACATCCGGAAAACGCCGTAGGAGACCGGCTCGAGCGGCGCATTGGCGCACGCCGAGAGTGCCAGTCCAAGAACAGTTCTGGTGTCGGCGGGGTCGATGATGCCGTCATCCCACAGCCGGGCCGTCGAATAGTAGGGGTTGCCCTGACTTTCGTACTGGTCACGAATCGGAGCTTTGAAGGCCTCCTGGTCTTGCTCCGACCACGGATTACCCGACGCATCCAATTGGTCACCTCGGACGGTGGCAAGGACGGACGCGGCCTGTTCGCCGCCCATCACCGAGATTCGCGCGTTCGGCCACATGAACAGGAAGCGCGGGGAATACGCTCTGCCGCACATGGAGTAGTTGCCTGCACCGTACGAGCCGCCGATGACGACGGTGATCTTCGGAACGCGGGCGCAGGCCACTGCGGTGACCATCTTCGCGCCGTGCTTGGCGATGCCGCCGGCTTCGTAGTCTCGGCCGACCATGAAGCCGGTGATGTTCTGCAAGAACACCAGTGGGATGCTGCGCTTGTCGCAGAGTTCGATGAAATGCGCGCCCTTCATCGCAGATTCGGCGAACAGCACACCGTTGTTGGCGATGATCCCGACGGGATGGCCGTGGAGGCGGGCGAATCCGGTGACGAGTGTCTTGCCGTATTCGGCTTTGAACTCGTCGAATTCGCCTGCGTCGACCACCCGGGTGATCACCTCTCGCACGTCGTACGGGGTGCGTGGGTCGGTGGGGACTACGTCGTAGATCTCGCTCTGGTCGACGATCGGGTCGCGGGTGGGAACGACATCCCATGGCCGCGGCGTGCGGGGCCCGAGGGTGGAGACGATCTTCCGGACGCGGCGCAATGCGTCGCGGTCGTCGTCTGCCAGATGGTCGGTGACTCCGGAGACCTTCGAGTGCAGGTCTCCGCCACCGAGTTCCTCGGCGGTGACGACCTCGCCGGTCGCAGCTTTCACCAGGGGCGGGCCGCCGAGGAAGATGGTTCCCTGATTCTTGACGATGATGGCCTCGTCGCTCATTGCAGGCACGTATGCCCCGCCCGCGGTGCAGGAGCCCATCACGGCGGCGATCTGCGCAATTCCCTTGGCGCTCATCGTCGCCTGGTTGAAGAAGATGCGTCCGAAGTGGTCGCGGTCAGGAAATACCTCGTCCTGACGCGGCAGGAATGCGCCACCGGAGTCGACGAGGTAGATGCACGGCAGTGTGTTCTGCAGGGCGATCTCCTGCGCGCGCAGATGCTTCTTCACCGTCATCGGGTAGTACGTGCCGCCTTTGACGGTGGCGTCGTTGGCAATGATGATGCACTCTCGACCGGCCACGCGACCGATGCCTGCGATCACGCCTGCCCCGGGGCACTCGTCGTCGTACAGGCCGTTGGCAGCCAGCGGTGCGATCTCGAGGAACGGGCTACCCGGATCCAACAGCTCGTCGACCCGGTCGCGGGGGAGCAGCTTGCCGCGGGCGATGTGCCGTTCCCGGGACTTCTCGCTACCGCCGAGTGCTGCCACGGCGAGCTTCTGGGAGAGCTGCTGCGTGAGTAGCTGATGATCTGCGCGGTTGGCAGCGGTATCGATCGCCATGAGATGCACGCCTTCAGGGGTTGGACGTCGGTGTCACACAGGGTTCAGTTAATGGTTGATAACTGACATGATAGTAAACTACGATTAACCGAGAGTCCAGGTTCGAGGGGGTGGCAGTGCAGGAGATCGAGGTCAAGCCGGCCACTGTGCGTGAGCAACGCAAAGCCCAACGTCGGCAGCAACTGCTCGATGCCGCGGCATCGCTGTTCGCCGAACGCGGGTTCGCGTCGGTGCGGCTCGAGGATCTGGGTGCAGCCGTCGGCATCAGTGGACCGGCCGTCTATCGCCACTTCCCGAACAAGGAGGCGGTGCTCGTCGAACTGATGGTCGGAATCTCGGAGTATCTGCTCGACGGCGGTCGCGAGGTGGTCGGCTCGCGGAAGGTCGATGAAGAGACGGTGTCGGCTCTGGTCGATTTCCACCTCGACTTCGCCTTCGAGACACCGGCTTTCATTCGGATTCAGGATCGCGACCTGCAGAGCCTCCCTGAGGGGGCGCGACGCAAGGTGCGCCGCATGCAGCGCGAATACGTGGAGCTGTGGGTGTCGACCCTGTGTGCCGTCGACCCGGAACTGAACGAGGCCGATGCCCGAACTACCGCGCACGCGGTATTCGGACTCATCAACTCCACGCCCTACAGCGCGGGCCGCACGCCTTCGCGCAATGCTCGACCGGTGCTTCGAGCAATGGCATTGGCGGCATTGGGGGTATTGCACTGACCTCAGCGCCCACAATTCGACTACGTAAGCGGGATTCCGCCTGCAGATACGAATAGTGGGCGCTGAGGTCACCTCTGCGCCGCGCACAGGAAGAGCAAATCGTCGTTATCGGAGACAATGATCGACATGACGACCCAACTTTCGCCCGTCGAGATCGGCCGACGGCAGAGTCGATTCACTCGTGACGAGGTGCCGCGACTGCTGGCGATGGCCGGCTTCATCGCCGCTCTGCATGTGATCGGTTGGGGCCTGTTCACCCACTACGACTCGATTCCCAGCATCCACGGCCTCACCGGAGCCGACGGCACTCTCGTCTACGCCGGAGCCGGCGTACTGGCGTACACCCTCGGTCTCAGGCATGCGTTCGACGCCGATCACATCGCCGCCATCGACGACACCACCCGCTTTCTGCTGCAGAAGGGCAAGCGGCCGTTGGCCGTCGGGCTGTTCTTCTCGCTCGGGCACTCGACGGTCGTGTTCGTCTTCGTCGCTGCGATTGCCTTCGTCGCGTCGCAGGCGACGGCGTTTCAGGACGCGTTCGCCGGGGTCGGCGGCATCATCGGCACGTTGGTGTCGGGAACCTTCCTGTACCTCATCGCCGCGCTGAACATCGCGGTCCTCGCCGGCATCGTCGGAGTCTGGCGGCGCGCAAAACGCGGTGACGTCACCGAGGCCGGGCTCGACGAGCTGTTGGCCAAGCGCGGCTTGATGAATCGACTATTTCGGGGCCGCTACGACAAGATGATCAACCATTCGTGGCAGATGTACCCGCTCGGCTTGCTGTTCGGACTCGGTTTCGACACCGCCACTCAGGTCGGTCTACTCGCGATTGCCGGCACCACCGCTATCGCCGGCGGGCTCCCACCGATGGCCATCATCGCGCTTCCGGTCCTGTTCGCTGCGGGCATGACCACGATGGACACCATCGACGGCATCTTCATGTCCAAGGCGTACGGCTGGGCGTTCGTGACTCCTGTCCGCAAGATCTACTACAACATGACGATGACGGGCCTCTCGGTCTTCGTTGCGTTGGTGATCGGGACGGTCCAGCTGCTGACGCTGCTTGCCGAGCAGTTCGAGCTGACCGGTGGCGTGTGGGACGCACTGGCCGTCATCGACCTCAACCTCGCGGGCCAACTCGTCGTCGGCACGTTTTTCGTTGTCTGGATCGGCGCGGTCGTGTATTACAAGGTGGCGCGCATCGACGAACGCGGTGGCGCACACTCGAACGCAACGGAGACCCAGTGATCGCTCGTCGTCGGATCGGTGCCCTTGCAGTAGTCACGGCGCTGGCGTCGAGCATGGCTTCTGGCCTGCTGACCGCCCCTGCCTCCGCAGCGCCGACGATCACCCAGAGCAACGGCGACGTCGTCTCCAGTCGCGCTCTACCGCAAGAATTCTGGATCCCCGGTTCGTCCTCGGCCGAGGTGCTCACCTACGTCACCACCGACACGTTCGGCGAGAAGGCCCTGAGCACCGGCACCGTCTTCCTTCCGCAGGGCACTGCGCCCGAGGGCGGTTGGCCGGTGATCTCGTGGGCTCACGGCACCTCCGGGCTCGGTGACTCGTGCGCGCCGTCGGTCGCGGGACCGGCGCTGGCCGAACGAGATCTGCCGTACCTCGGCAACTGGCTCGCGCAGGGATACGCCGTTGTGGCCAGTGACTATGCCGGCCTAGGCACCGAAGGATTGCAGGCATATCTGGACGGGCGGACCACGGCGCACAACGTGGTCGACATGGTGAAGGCAGGCCGCAACTACAGCGATCAACTCTCGCGCAAGTGGGTGACGGTCGGTCAGTCTCAGGGCGGCGGCGCAGCGATCTACACCGCGCGCTACGCGACCGAATTCGGTGGACCGGATCTGGACTATCGCGGCGCAGTGGGCACCGGAACTCCCGCGTACATCGAGAAGCTCGTCTCGATCGGTGGACCGGGGATGCCGCCGGTGGCGCTCCCGGCCGGTCTGACCGCGTACGTCGCGTACATCGCTGCTGCTCTTCGCTATTCGCACCCCGAGCTAGGCCTGGACAATATCCTCACTCCCGCCGGAAAGAAATACGCGGATCTGGCCGAGACGGCCTGTGTCGCGGACCTCGAGGAGCAGCTCGAGGGCGTCAAGGTCGGTGATTTCTTCACTGCGCCGTTGACCAGCCTGCCGAATTTCACCGCAGTACTCGACGACTACATGGCCATGCCCGAGGCCGGCTTCGACAAGCCGTTCTTCATGGGCCACGGACTGCGGGACACCGATGTCCCGTTCCCGACGACCGCCGCGTACGTCGCCAGGCTCACCGCCAACGGTCAGCCGGTGACCTTCCGGCCCTACGACGCCGATCACAGCGGAGCGCTCGTGCAATCACAGGCCGACACGATCCCGTTCGTCGCAGGGCTGTTCCGTTAGGTCACCGGTCGCTTGGTGGGCAGTCCGTACGCCCGGGCGGTGAACTTCTCGAGCACGGTGCGCGGCAGCAGTCGCTGCGCCATGAACACCGCGGGAGCGTTGCTGCCGACGGCATAGAGGGGTCGAGTCTTCTTGTCCTCGACGGCTTTCAGGACCGTCTCGGCCACGGTGTCCGCGGAGATACCCTGTGCCTCTTTGGCGTCGAGGTGCGAGATCACCGTTGTGAAGTCGCGGAGGTACGGTGAATGCGGTCCGCAGTACTTCGTGCGGCGGGCAGAGAGTCCGGTGGCGATGGAGCCGGGTTCGACGGTGGTGATGTCCACCCCGTAGGGCGCGAGCTCGAAGCGGGCCGCCGTCGAGAAGCCCTTGATCGCTGCCTTGGTCGCGGCGTACGACGAGCGATAGGCCAACGGGAAGCTGGCCAGCATCGAGCCGATATTGACGACCTTGCCCCGACGGCGTTCGCGCATCCCCGGCAGCACGGCTTGCATGAGCTCGACGGCACCGAACACGTTGAGCTGGAACAGCCGGGTGACCGCCTCGATCGGGAGTTCCTCGACGGGGCCGCACTGGCTTTCGCCCGCATTGTTGATCAGAACATCGATCTCCACGTCGGCAAGACCGTCGACGAACGTCCGGATGGAGGCCGGGTCGGTCAGATCGAGATCTCGGTACTCGACGCCGGGGATGGGGTCGACCACGGTGGAACAACTGCGGCTCGTGCCGATGACGCTGTAGCCGCGAGCGAGCAGTAGTTCGGCGACAGCTTGGCCGATACCGGACGTGGCTCCGGTGACAAGTGCGGTGTTCATCTACGCCTCTTCGTTGCGGTGTTTCTGGTTCTCGGGGTGGCGACTGCCGCCGTGGGAGTGGTTCGATCGATTCGTCGCAACCTGGTGCTCGGAACTCGGGTGTGCAAGGCCGGCACCGACTTACCCGCCGCCATGACGGTTCGGTCCGGTCGTACGACAGCCGCTACCGCGTGACCGCGCCGCAACCACAATCCGAGCTCGGAGGAGGCCGCGACCTCGACGACGACAGCCCCACGACGATCGACCTCGCGTCGCTGTTCGACGGTCAACGGGGTGGTCGAGACGAACAGGAATTGTCCCGGTGCGACGTTGTCCAGTCGGGCGCCGTTGTCCAGGGAGCTGTTGGGGCACAGCGCGCCTACCACCGAACGGATCTGCGCTGCCGGACGCTGGACGAAATCGGAACGGGTGAGCGGAGGAGTGGCGCTGTCGGACACCTTCGCTCCGATGAGGGGCAGGTGGCCGAGAGCCGGTGCGAGCGTGGTGCGCAGAATTCCGGTCAGCTGACTGCCGCCGGTCATCGCCCAGCCCATGGCGACGGCCATCCGAATCATGGCTGTGGCATGGGCCTTTCGCTCGATTTCGTAACTGTCGAGTGCCGAATCGGAGACGTGCCCATCCAGGGCCCCGACGATCTTCCAGACGAGGTTGCGCGCATCGCGCAGACCCGCGCCCATTCCCTGTCCGATGAACGGTGGAGTCAAGTGCGCCGCGTCGCCGAGGACGAACACGCGTCGATCCCGCCAGCTATCGGCGACCTGCGCCCGAAATGTGTACTCGGCGCTCCGAATCAGCTCCATCGAGGGGTCGTCGACGTGCCGCAGCCACGGCGCTATGAGCGGCCGGACGGCGGCGAGATCCTCGAACTCGTCGAGGGTTTCGCCGTCGAGCATCCGAAATTCCCAGCGGTAGCGGGTGGAACCGATTCGCATGTACGTGGCGGATCGTTCGGAGTCGCACACCTGGTGAACGCCGTCCCATTGACCGAGTTCGGCATCGGTGGCGATATCGATGACCAACCACCGTTGCGCGAACCCGAGATCCTCCATCTTCGACCCGATGGACCGGCGCACGATGCTGTTGGCACCGTCGCACCCCAGCACGTAGTCCGCGGTCACCCAGTGTGGGGTGTCGTCCTCGGTGGATGTGTACGACACTCGGACAGCATCTTTCAGGTTCTGCACGTCGGTGATCTCGCACCCGCCGCGCATCTCGATCGTGTCGTATCGGGCGATGTGTGTGCGCATGAGTCGCTCGAGGTCCGGTTGATCGAACATGTTCGCCTGGGGGTAGCCGTGCGGTCTGTCGTCGGGATCGCGCTCGAACTCGGCCAGGGTGCGCAGATTTTTGGTGCACAGTCGCAGCCCGCGGCCGGGACGTGAGATGCCGGCGAAATCCTCCGCGACACCGATGTCGTGCAGAATTCGGTACACCTCGTCGTCGAGATGTACTGCGCGCGGCTGCGGATAGACGTCGGCCCAGCGATCGAGCACCAGGCAGGGGATGCCGTACTGCGCCAACAGCAGAGCGGCCGTCATGCCCGTCGGGCCGGATCCGACGACGACCACCGGGTGGTGGGTGCCGTCGGATTCGCGCTCGGTCATCGGTACGAGACCCGGGTGCGCTGCACTCCCAGGTCGAGGGAACCGTCGGGGGTGGAGCACGTCAGTTCGAGAACGTCGCCGTCCTGCAGGAAGTCGGGATTCTTGGCCTGCTTCTTGAAGAACACCTTCCACTTGAGCGCGGGCGGGATCAGGGATCCGATCATCTCGATCGGCTTGGCCGGAGCCTTCAGCGCGGTGCCGCCGGGAGTGCCGGTGAGCAGCAGATCGCCTGCGTCGAGCCGCTGGAACTTGCTCAGCGCCTTCAGTGATTCGACGGGACGGTAGATCATGTCGGCGCCGGTACTATCCTGTCGCACAGTCCCGTTGACGCGCAGCGTCAGAGTCAGCTCGCCGAACCGGTCGAATTCTCCGGCTTCGAGAAGGAGCAGTCGTGGGCCGACCGGCGTGAACGTGGGGTACGACTTGCCCTCGTAGAACTGGGTTTTCGGTAATTGGACATCTCGCGCCGATACGTCGTTGGTGATGACGAGTCCGGCGACGTACTCGGCCACGTTGGTGGCGTCGACCTTGGTGCCGACGGTCAGCGTCTTGCCGAACACGAGGCCGATCTCGATTTCGTAGTCGAGGAGTTTCACGTGCGTCGGCTTGACGATGTCGTCGGTGGGGCCGCTGATCGAACCGGACGTCTTCCGAAAGAACGTCAGTGGCACCGTGTCGGGGTTCATTCCCGAGTCCTTGACGTGCGAGACGAAATTGGTCATGTTCGCCACTACCCGGCACGGTGCGGTGACCGGGGAGAGGAGCGAAAGCGTCTCCACTGCAACCACATCGGTGCCGGTACGCGCTGCGTCCACAGCGGCGCGATCGGCGAGAAGCTCGGCGGTCGTGGTTGCCGACGTGTCGATGCGCGACGCCCCGGCCGGGGTCTCGACCCACCAGGCGTCGGCGGTGCGTAGTACAGCGATGCTCATGAGGAAGCCACTTTCATCAGGCCACGAAGGCGTTCGGTGTCGAACTCGTTGTCGGTGCGTAGGGAGGACAGGATCGATTTGAGCTCGTGCAGAGAGGCTTTGCTCGGGGCGATACCGAGAAAGTCCTTCGATGCCGGTGGGCCCCACTGGGCGAGGCCGGATGCCGTCATCGGTGCCCAGCCAGGTTCGAGCGAGCTGTCGAACATGTCGCCGTCGCTGAAATGCTCCACCAGGAAACCGTCGGGATCGCGCCAGTAGTCGAAGATCTGACTGCCCTGGATGTGTCTGCCGATGCCCCAGGAATGCTTGTACCCACGCTCGGTGAGGAATTCGCCACCGGCGGCGATGGCGTCGATGTCGGTCACCTGGTACGCCGAGTGCACGTAGCGATTCGACGGGCCGAGAGTCATCGCGAGCGTGTGGTGATCGGACGGGATGCTGCCCCGATCGCAGCGGATGAAGCTCATCACCGGCCCACGGTCGCGTTGGCCGTCGTAGTAGAGAAAATCGCTGACGATCAGACCCAGGTGGTGCAGATACCAGTTCAGGTTCTCCAGGTAGTCCACTCGCTGCAGCACCACGTGCCCGAGCCGTTGAACGCGCGCCGGCTGACGCGGGGGCCTCTGGGTGGCGTTGATCCGGTTGCGTGGATCGCCGAAGTTGTAGGTGTGTGCGTCCTGGCCCGGGAGTTCAGGATGTTCGGTGTAGCCCGACACGATCTGCACAGGCTGTCCGCCCGGATCGGTCAGAGTGACGGCGATGCCGCCGAGTGTGTCGGGTAGCCGGTGCACGCGCTGCCCGGTGGCATCGGCGAGGCGGACGACGTCGGCGTCCTCTGCGGCAGCGAATGCCGCGCCGACGAACCGCGTTCGTTTGCCGCGTCGGATGATCACGCACGGCGAACCGACGTGCGTGCCGCGCAGGTGAATCTCCTCGGACGTGCGCAGTGAGACGGTGAAACCGAACGCCACCGCGAATGCCTCGGCCTTGGCCAGGTCGGGTTTGCGGAACTCGAGCCACGCGATGTCGCGCACCTTGATGATCGGATCGCTGGCTTTCCCCGGGTGTTCGCCTGGAAGCGCGCCCTGATCCACATGCATGTTCTTGTGGCCGTCGACGTCGTGTCCCATCAGCCCTCCCTCGTTGGTGACACTATCGTCACCTATGACTAATCGGTCAGTCAAGAGTGTTGACAAATTCGTCAGCGGTGAGGAAGGGTCAAGGCGGCGACAAATGCACTCAGGAGTAGGGACCATGACCGAAACCCCGAATCGCCTCGAGCGACGCAAAGCGCGCACGCGCGGTGCCCTGATCTCTGCCGCGCAGAGCTTCATCGCCCGCGGCGAATTGCACGTGCCGATTGCCGAGATTACTCAGGCCGCAGACGTCGGCATGGGGTCGTTCTACAACCATTTCGAGAGCCGAGAGCAGCTGTTCCAGGCTGCGGTAGACGGTGCCCTCGAGCTGTTGGGCATCTATCTGGACTCGCTGAGCGACGACGAGGACGATCCCGCGGAAGCGTTCACCCGGTCGTTCCGCATCGCCGGCCGACTGTTCCGGCAACAACCGGATCTGAGCCGAGTGCTCATCCACTCCGGGCCGGAGTTGATCACCTCGAAGCACGGTCTCGGTCCGCGGGCCTCGCGTGACATCGAAGCCGGAGTGCTGAGCGGGCACTTCCGCGTGCAGGACACCCAGCTGGCTCTGGCCCTGGCAGCGGGGGCACTGCTGGGCATGGGGCAACTACTGCTCGAACAGCCGGAACGAAGCGACGTCGACGCCGTCGACAACATGGCGCACAGCGTGCTGCTCGCCCTCGGGATGTCCGACGCGGATGCGCGTGAGCTGTGTGCGCGGACCCTGCCTCCGCTGGACGCGGTTCCCAGCGTCGACGCGTAACGGGCCCGTCCGGGTGTCAGTGCGCCCGGCTGTGTTCGAGGTCGCGAATGATATCGCCGACTGCGTTGTCACGCAGTAGCTTCCACTCCAGGATCGGGTTGAGGATCCCACGGAACCAGAAGTACGGTGCCCACACTGCGGGGGCGATCAGCCGTGCTCGACGCGTACGGACCGCGTCGACCAGGAGGTCCGCCGCCCGTGAGGACGGGAGTCGACGGCTCAACGGCCAGGGGAGAAATGCACCGATCCGCTGCCCCATCGGATCGTTGTCGAGGGTGTGGCGCGCCAGATCGGTGTCGACCACCCCGAAGTACGCCAGACCGGCCGATGCACCGACCGCTGCGAGTTCGATGCGTAGCGCGCGGCCCAGCTGTTCCACGGCTGCCTTGCTGACCATGTAGGCAGACCCGCCCATGCCAGGAGTGAATGCAGCACAGGACGATACGAGCAGAATGTGCCCACCACTGGTCACGATCTCGTCCGCCGCGGCGCGGACGATGGTGAGCACACCGCCGAAGTTGACCGCCATGACGGAGTCGAATACCGCGCGGTCGACGGTCCTGATGGTGGCAGGCGGCGGTGTGATGCCGGCGTTGGCGATCACGATGTCGATCCCGCCGAAGGCGCGCACCGTCGCCTGCACGCACTCCGTCATCGCCTCCGGATCCGTGACGTCCCCGGTCAACAGCAACACCCGTGCAGCGCCCGCCGCGTCGGTCGGGAAGTGAAGATCCACCACTGCCACGGATGCACCGGCGGCCACCAGTTTTGCTACGGTCGCGGCACCGATGCCGCGTGCACCGCCGGTCACCAGTGCGACCTTGCCGGTGAGGTCCATGTGGTTCCTCATGCGGACTCCTCGGTGACGGCGAGTGTGCCCGGCACATCGAGAGTGGCACTGCGGCAGGAATAGTGGTCGAGTTCGATGGTCGACATACGACGGGTGAAGTTGCGTACCGAACCCGGCCAGTAGGTGACGTTGCGGCCCGATGGGCTCAGGTAGTAGCTGCTGCACCCACCCGAGTTCCACACCGAACCGGCCAACCGTTCGTCCGTGTAGTCCGCGAATTCCGTCTGTGCAGTGCGGGTGACGTCGATTGCGGCCAAGCGCTTGTCGTCCATCGCCCGCAGTGCTGCGAGAACGTAGTTCACCTGTGCTTCGATGGTGACGACCTGCGAGGTGTACACCACCGAGTTGGGGCCGAGCACCATGAAGAAGTTCGGAAAGCCGTGCACCGTCGTCCCTCGATACGACGACATCTCTCCGTCGGGCCAGGTCTGCGCCAACGACCGACCGCCACGACCGACGATGCGCCGAAAGCCTGAATGCCCGGCGACGGTGAAACCTGTTCCGAGAACGATGGTGTCGACCTCGTGGACCGTTCCGTCGGTCGTGACGACGCCCTCGGGCACGACGCGGGAGATGGCGGTGGTCTCGACGGTGACGTTGTCGCGGCACAGGGCGGGGTAGAACTTGTTCGAGAACGTCGGCCGCTTGCAGCCGAATGTGTAGGTGGGAGTCAGCTTCTCGCGGAGTACGGGATCCTTCACCTGTCTGCGTAGGTGAGCCCGGCCCAGTGCGGTCAACGGCGTCAGCAGGGCGCGGTGCCGAATCAGGCCGGGCACCAGAGCTTCCTGGAACAGATCGAACGTACGACGCATGGCGCGCTGAGCCGCCGGAAACTTCCTCAGCGCGGATCTGCCGGACTCGGAGATGGGACGGTCCGGGTGGGGAAGGATCCACGTGGGCGTGCGTTGAAAGAGCGTCAGATGTGCGGCCGACGGAGCGAGTCGGGGTACGAACTGCACCGCCGATGCGCCGGTGCCGATGACGGCGAGACGCTTACCCTCGGCCGAATGGTCATGGTTCCATCGGGCCGAATGAAAGACGTTGCCTCCGAACGATTCCAGACCGTCGATACTGGGAGTGGCGGGTTCACTGAACGGGCCGAGGGCTCCGATCAGAATCCGAGAAGTCCATGTTCCGCCGCTCGTTCGCACGATCCAACGCGCCCGGTCGTCGTCCCACGTCGCGTCGAGCACCTCGTGTCCGAACCGGATTCGATTCCGGATACCGAACCGGTCGGTGCAGTCGTTGAGGTACTGCTCGATCTCGGGCTGCAGTGGATACAGGCGGGTCCAGTCCGGGTTGGGTGCGAACGAGAACGAATACAGCGCCGAGGGAATGTCGCACTGGGCGCCGGGATAGGTGTTCACATGCCACGTCCCGCCGACCGCGCTGTCACGCTCGAAGATCAAGAAGTCGCCGCGGCCTTCCTGTTCGAGCCGTATTCCAGCTCCGAGACCGCCGAAGCCGGCACCGATGATGGCGACGTCGATGTGCGCCGCGGCAGAGTCGTTGTCGGTCATGATGTGTGGCTCCTTCTACAGATCGAGAACGACGACGTCGCCGTCGACCGCGGCGCGTGACACGCACAGGGTGAGTGAGTTCTCGCGTTCGACGCTGCTCAGCACGCGATCGCGATGGTCGATGCGTCCGCCGGTGAGGCCGACGACGCAGGCACCGCAGAAACCTTGGCGGCACGAGAACGGCTGATCGGGACGGACTCGTCGGAGGGCGTCGAGGGCGGTCTCCTGTGCGCCGACTTCGACGGTGTCGCCGGACCGTGCGAGCTTCAGCACGAACGGACGGCCGTCGACCACGGGGGCGGGCGCGAACAGCTCGGTGTGGAACTCTCGAACGGCGGTACTTCGGGTGGCCTCCTCGCGCAGCCGGCGCGAGAGTGCCGCGGGGCCGCAGACGTACAGGGCCGAGGATCCCGTCCCGAGATCGACGATGTCCGACGGACTCGGAAGTCCATCCACGTCATCGGTTTTGATGATCACGTGACCGCGGGAGGTGAGCGCCGACTGCTGCAGTTCGGCGACGAACGGCAGGCTCGCGCGAGATCTCCCGTGGTAGTAGAGGGTCCACCGTGCGCCGTCGGCGACGGCGCGCTCGATCATGGACCGAATGGGCGTGATGCCGATGCCGGCCGCGACGAACAAGTAGTGCTCGGCGGCGGCCATGGGAAATGCGTTGCGGGGTCCACGGACTCGGAGGGTGTCTCCTGGAACGAGACCGTGTATCTCGGTGGAGGCCGCGCCGCCGGGGATCCTGCGGACACCGATGCGATATCGATCGCCTCCTGCCGGCCGACCTGCGAGCGAGTACTGCCGAACCGAGCCTGCCGGTGTGGTCACGTCGATGTGTGCACCGGGCAACCAGGTCGGCATTGCGCTTCCGTCGCTGCGACGCAGTAGAAGTGAGCGCACGTCCTCGGCCTCGTCGACGATCTCGTCGATGGTGGTCTCGAATTCGTAGCCGACGCATCGGCGCGGTCGCGCCGGGGAGAGGGCGGTGACGACGGACGAGTCGGTGACCAGTCTTGCGTACACCCGAGACGCCGCAGCGATGGCTCGGAGACCACGGCCGGGGTCGGTCACCTTGATCTCACCCAGATGGCTGTGCCTCGAGGCTGTTTCGGTGGTCACTGCTGGGCCGCCAGTGCTGCAGGTGACGTCGCCAGGTATCGCACGGCCTTGTCGATGTCGCCCATCTTCGATGGGTGAAAACCCGGTCGGATGTACAGGGCGAGTTGGACGAACAGAAACGACAGGCCAGGTATCAGTTGCTTGCGGGATGCTCGTGCGAAGGCGAGAGGCCAGGGGGTGCGAAGTCGGCGCTTCCCGGTGCGCGGGGTGGCTGCCGAGTTCTTGTACAGGTACGCGGCGGTGCTGAACCAGAGCACGGCCAACCCCGCGCTGGCTATCACCGCGGTGCGGGCGCGGCGAAACGCACCCCCGTCGACGTACTGGAATGCGTCGAAGGCAACGTTGCGGTGTTCGAGCTCCTCGGCCCCGTGCCAGCGAAGCAGGTCCAGCATCGTCGGATCGACACCGAGGCGATCGAATTCGGTGTTGTCCAACAGCCATTCGCCCACTACTGCGGTGAAATGTTCGGCTGCGGCGTAGATCCCGAGGCGCTCGTTCAGCCACGCTTTGCCTGCGCGGCCGGTCAGTCCGTGATCGCCGAACACGACGCCCACCGCGAATCGAATGCGCTGCAGGATCGGCTCGATGTCGACGCCGTGCGCGACGAGGTACGTACGAAAGCTCTCGTGGGAGGACGCGTGCGTGGCTTCTTGTCCGACGAATCCGACGACCTCCTCGTGCAGTCTGCGGTCGTCGATGTACGGGAGCGCGAGGGCGAACACGTCGGCCATCGCCCGTTCGCCCTCGGGCAGCACCAGGTGCATCACGTTCCAGAAGTGCGTGGCGTACCACTCGTGCGGAATGTACTGCAGCGGAACGCCGGTCCAGTCGAACGTCACTGCGCGGGCCACGATCGCGTAGGACTCGTCCAGGTGGCGCGCATTCGGGTCGATCGCTCGGTCACGAGACATTCGAGCTCCATTCGTCGAGATGCTGATGCAGTGATGCTACATAGCAACAGGTAGTGTTGCAATGTTGCATTCGATTATCGAGGGTGCCGTTAAGATCGGACGATGCATCCAGACGGTGACGACGGGCCGATCCTCGATGCCGCGTTGGAGTTGTTCGGTGAGGTCGGCATCCCCAGAACGACCATCGGGGACGTAGCCAAGCGCGCCAAGATCAACCGGGTGACGGTCTATCGCCGCATCGGATCCAAGGACGAGCTGGTGCGCGCGGTCATGGCACGTGAGTCGACGAGACTGTTCGTCGCGGTGGCGGCAGCGGCCGCCGAACAATCGTCTCGGGCGGATCGTGCCGCGCACGGATTCGCGACGACGATCGAGTCGGTGCGAACCAACCCCGTCCTGCTCAAGATGTTCGACTCCGAGAGTGCGCTGGTACTCGAACAGTTGACGACCAATGCGTCGACCCTGCTCGCGTCTGCAATAGACGCTGCCGCCCAGATCGCCCGGGGAGGGCTGGACTCGGACAGTTTCGCAGTACCCGACGCCCCGGAAATCGTGGTCCGCGTCGTGCATTCGATTCTGCTGACTCCGGCAGCCGGCGCTGCACTCGAGACGTACGACGATCTGCTGGCCTTCGCGCACCGGAGCATCGTGCCGTTGCTTGTCGGCGGTGACCACCGCCGCTAGAAGTTAGGCTAGGCTCCCCAGTCATGCCTCGATTCTTCGTGTTCCACGGCCGGGCAACCGGCCGGATGAGACGTTCCGCCTCTGCTGGGCTGTACACGCTCGTCGGCGCACTCTCTCTGGCTCTGGTCGGATGCTCGAGCGCCACGTCGGAACCGTCCGGTCCAGCCGAGGCCGCCGGCACCAGGACGGTGCAGGACTACTTCGGCCCGGTCGAGGTTCCCGAGCGACCCGCCCGGGTCGTCGCCGCCGACCCCATCTCACTGGCACTGATGCTGTCGCTCGAGGTGAATCCCGTGGCCGCGTCCTTCAACCCGCTGGCGCTACCCGCGCACGTCGACGAGCGCATCGGCGACATCGCGAACATTGCGGGTGAGGGTGGCGGCTTCGATCCCAACGTCGAGGGAATCCTGGCTCAGGACCCCGACCTGATCGTGGTGGTCGCCGGGTACGACGGCGAAGGCGAGAAGGCCTGGAACAAGGAGATCTACGACAAGCTCGCGGCCAGCGGAGTGCCGACCTACGGCTTCGCCTACAACGACGGGGTGTCGCTCGAGGACGTCTCGCACGGGGTAGCGGCCGTAGGGGATGTGCTCGGAAGGCAGAGCGAGGCAACGGACCTCATGCAGGGGCTGACCGATCGCATGGCCGCGCTGAAGCAGCGGGTTGCCGACGCGGGCCTGGCCGACAAGCCGGTCTCCGCTGTTCGATTGAGCGAGCGTGGGGAGTACTCGATTCGCGTCGGCACGGGTGAGAGCATCGCCTTCCGCGGTGTGGGCCTGGCGCAGCCCGAGGGCCAGCAGGATCCCAGTGTGTTCCGTATCGACATCACCGACGAGACGCTGAACATTCTGAACTCCGCCGACACCCTGTTCGTGTACACCGACCAGGGTGCCGACAGTGAACGGGACGCGATCAGTGCTGCACCGCTGTGGTCGGCACTGCCTGCGGTGCAGCAGAATCGGGTGCACTGGGTCTCGGCGAGCGTGTGGAATTCGTCGGACCCGATCGGCCTGGGCAAAATCATGGACGACATCGAAACGATGTTCGTCGAGCCGGCAGAGCAGAGCTGAAGGCCTCGTCATGGCCGGCCGACGTGACGAGGGCGGTTACCTCACAGCGCGAGTAATCGAAGCGAACCGCTTGTGGCCGTCGCTGATTCGAGTCGTGTTCGATGCTTCCGATGCGCGCGGGTTCGAGTCGAGTGGAGTGCCCGACGAAATCGTGCACCTGTACTTTCCGGCCGACGGAGAGGACGTACCGCCCGAGATGATCCGACGCGACGGCGTTCTCGCGCATCACGACGACGTGGTTCGTGAATGCCGCAATTACACCGTCCGGCGCTGGGACGGCGACCGGATCACGATCGACTTCGTGGACCACCTCGGCGGGGTGGCTGCGGCCTGGGCCCGCTCGGCCGAGCCGGGTACGGCGCTGGGGATGTGGGGAACCCGGTCGTGGTACGAGCCGCCCGCCGACACGGAGTGGATGTTGTTGATCGCCGATCTACCGGGGCTACCCGCGCTGTGCCGTGCCCTCGAACAACTGCCCGCGGGCCTGCGCGCGCATGCGATCGTCGAGGTTGCGCACGACGACGATGTACTGGACGTTCGATCGGCTGCCTCGGTCACCATCGACTGGCGGGTGGCCGGAAACGGCCGCGCACCATCGCAACTCGTCGATGCTGTGCGCACGTTTCGAGTTCCGACGGGAAACGGGTACGTCTGGTTCGGCGGTGAGGCGTCGGCGGGTAGAGGCATACGTAAGCACTTCCGCAGTGAGATCGCATTCCCTGCCCGCCGCATGGCCGTCGTCGGATACTGGCGAGACGACAAGGAAGCATGGATCGAACGCTATGAGCGGGTCGCCGATTCACTGATCGGCGACTACGAGCGCATCGCGTCCGCTGGCATGGGTGAGGCCGAGGCCGAGATCCACTGGGACGAGATTCTCGAGCGCGCCGGACTGTGACTCGAGGACTCGACGGACGGCATTCGCCGTCGCGCGATCACAGAACTGCGTCGGCCGATTCCTTGGCCACGTAGGCGTCACGCAGGTCGCGCTTGAGGATTTTGCCTGCCCCGCTCATGGGAAGAGCCGTGACGAACTCGATGGTGCGCGGAGTTTTGTATCCGGCAACGTAGGTGCGAGTGTGCTCGCGTAACTCGGCTGTCGTGGGTGAGAGTCCCTCGGCCAGAACGACACACGCATGAACTCGTTCACCCCACTCCTCGTCCGGAACGCCGATCACGGCGCAGGCCAGAACGGCGGGATGACGACTGAGCGCGCTCTCCACCTCGGCGCTGTAGACGTTCTCGCCGCCGGTGATGATCATGTCCTTCAAGCGGTCGACGACGAACAGGAATCCGTCGGAGTCGAGGTAGCCCACGTCGCCGGTGTGCATCCAGCCGTCTCGAACGGCGGCCGCGGTCTCCTCCGGCTTGTTCCAGTAGCCCAGCATCACATGACCGCCGCGGACGCAGATTTCGCCGACGTCACCGGTGGCGAGCTGCTCGTCGTCCGGGCCGAGGATGCAGATCTCCGAGTGTGGGGCTGCGCGTCCCGCCGAGCCGATACGTTGTCCAACATGATGTTCCGGCCACAGCAGAGATGCGACCGGGGCGAGTTCTGTCATGCCGTAGGCCTGCGTGAGGCGGGCCTGTGGAAGCCTGGCGAGGGTCCGCTCGAGAACACCGGCGGAGATGGGCGATCCTCCGTAGAGCACACGGCTCAGTGACGAGGTGTCGAACTGGCTCAACGTGGGGTCGTCGACGAGCAGCTGAATCATGGTGGGAACCAGCAACACATCGGTGACGGAGTGCTGTGCGATCGCGCCCAGTACCGCTGTCGGTTCGAAGAACGGAACCATGACATGGGTGCCACCGAGCATGACCTGCCCTACCCATGCAGCCAGATCGGCGAGGTGGAACATCGGTGCGGCGTGGAGCAGTACCGACGCATCGTCGAGCAGCTGTCCGGTGGCCACCGTCCCCAGGCCGGAGGTCACCAGATTCGCGTGGGAGAGCATGACGCCCTTGGGGAATCCGGTGGTGCCGCCGGTGTAGAAGAGGCCGGCCAGGGCGTCGCCGCTGCGTCGTACATCGGGAACGGGACCGTGGGATGCCACCAGATCCTCGTACGACACCATGCCGTCAGGGGTGGAGCCGTCCCCGCAGTAGACGACGGTGGCCAGGTCGGGGCACGACGCGCGTAGAGCCGGAACCATCGCCCCGAAGGTGTCGTCGACGATGAGTACCTTGGTCCCGGAGTCGTTGAGTGCATACGCAACTTCGACGGGTGACCACCGAATGTTGACGGGATTGAGCACGGCATCGGCCCACGGGACCGCAAGCAGGTACTCGGAGTAGCGGTCACTGTTGAACGCCAGCATTGCCACTCGATCGCCGCTCTCGACTCCGACGGAATGCAGACCGGCCGCCAACCTCGCCACACGATCGATCTGTTCCGAGAAGGTGCGCACGCGATCGCCGAACACCGTTGCTGCGCGATCGGGTGTGGTGGCTGCGGAGCGATGGAGGCCTTGAGTGAGATACATGGCGAGGTCCCTTGTGCGAGAGGGGGCGCGGTACGCCCGAGTGAATACGGTCACAGTTCCACCTTGTTGGCGTGGTGTCAATAGCGAAGCCGTGGGTGATCGACGGGATATGAACCGTGAAAAGGATTGCCCAGCTACCGTTCTGGGGCGTTGTCGAGAGAGCGTGCGGTGGAGAGAACGGTGACGAGCACGTCTGTCAGAAGTGTTTCCACCTGGTCCCGGGTCAGCGTGCCGCGCACCAGCCACTCGCGGCCTGCCGCCTTCACCATGCCGCCGAACGCCCGCACTGCCGACGTTGCGATGCGTCTGTCGCCGCGGTGTGTCTCGAAAGCCGTTGCGTCCAAGACACGCTCGGCCGCAAGGTCGTCCGCCTCGTCCAGAATCTGCGCCACCTGCTGGTCCACGCCCGAGCCGCTCGCCACCGACACCCACGCCGTTCCGTGTGCCTCGATGACGCCCACCAGCCAGTGCACACTCCCGCGAGCCCTCTCCTCGACCGAGCCCGTGGGCAAGTGCACGTCCTCGATCGGCGGCACGGTGACCAGGAAACGTACACACTCGAGGTACAGATCGCGTTTGCTGCCGATGTAGTGATGAATGAGCCCGCGTGCAACACCCGCAGCCGCAGCCACGTCGGCCATGGAGACCTCGGCGTACGGCTTGTCGCCGAACAAGCGAACGGCGGCGGCCAGGATCTGGGTCCGTCGCTCGTCCGGTTCCAGTCGATTCCACTTGGGTGTGCTTGCAGCCGGCATGGTTGTCATGATCGCACCGAACCGAGCGAGCGCGATCTCAGAGGTACCGCTCGGTGCGTGCTCGCAGCGACGCGGGTACGACGAACCTGTCGCCGTATCGCGCCCGCAACTCGTCGGCTCGGTGCACGAATCCCGGGAGACCGCCGTCGAACTGATTGACGAACTGCAGCACACCGCCGGTCCAGGCAGGGAAGCCGATACCCAGAATGGAACCGATATTGGCGTCGGCGACGGTTCGGAGAACGCCCTCGTCGAGGCACGCGACCGAATCCAGTGATTGGGCGACGAGCATGCGATCCATCATGTCCTCGAACGGAATTCCGTGATCGGGGCGGTGGTAGTGCTCCACCAGGCCCGGCCAGAGCCGGACCTTGCTGCCGTCCTCGGCGTACTCGTAGAACCCGCGCCCCGCCTTGCGTCCCGGACGGTCGAACTCGTCGACGAGGCGATCGACCAGGGCGTACGAATTCGAGACGATCCAGGGGCGACCGTCCGCGCGAGCGGCCTCGGCCATGCCCTCGCGGATGTGCCGCGACAGGGTCAACGAAATCTCGTCCATCAGAGCAAGTGCGCCGGACGGGTAGCCGGCCTGGAGTGCGGCCTGCTCGACGGTGGCCGGATGCACGCCCTCCGCGACCAGCGAGATCGCCTCGTCCATGAATCGGCCGATGACGCGGGTGGTGAAGAAGCCGTGACTGTCGCCGACGACGATGGGTGTCTTGCCGATCAGACGGACGAAGTCGAATGCGCGGGCAAGAGCGGAATCACTGGTGTGTTCTCCCACCACTATCTCCACCAACGGCATCTTGTCGACGGGGGAGAAGAAGTGCGTGCCGATGAAGTCGGCGGTTCGCGAAACAGACTGCGAGAGTGCGGTGATGGGGAGGGTGGAGGTGTTCGAGCACAGCAGCGCGTCGGTGGTCAGGTACTTGTCGACGTCCTCGAAAGCACCCTGCTTGACGGCGGGATCCTCGAACACTGCCTCGACGACCAGGTCGCAACCCTCGGCGTCCGCCGCGTCGGAGCTGGGGGTGATGAGCGCGAGCACCGCATCGGCATCGACCTGGCTTGCGCGGCCTTTCGCGACAGCTTTACCGAGAACCGAACGTGCATAACTCTTCTTGCGCTCGGCGGATTCGATCGAGACATCACGGAGGATCACCGGAACCCCGGCCGAGGCGACGACGTAGGCGATGGCGGCACCCATCATTCCGGCCCCGATCACCAGCACTTTCTCGGGAACTCGATGTGGTTCGGCCGGAGGGCGGGAAGCGCCTTTGGTGATGGAGCCGAGATCGAAGAACATCGACTGGATCAGGTTGCCCGAGATCGGCCCGCAGGCGAGCGACGTGCAGTAGCGGGTTTCGACGAGCGAGGCGGCGTCGAAGTCGAGTACCGATCCTTCCACTGCCGCGGCAACCACTGCGATGGGGGCAGGCATCGGCGCGCCCTTGACCTGTTTACGCACTGTTGCCGTGAGTGCCGGCAGCTGCGCGGCCACAACCGGTGCTGACGCCGTACCGCCGGGGATCGTGAATCCCGCCCTGTCCCAGGTCTGGAGGGCCCCGGGATTGGCGCTGATCCAGGAACGTGCCTGCGCCATCATGTGCTCGTGGGTGTCGACGACCTCGTCGATGAGTCCGAGCTCGAGGGCCTGCGCCGGCCGATATCGCTGGCCCTGGCCCACCACCTGTGTCAGAGCCTTGACGATGCCGAACATGCGGACCGTCCTGGTGACGCCACCGGCCCCGGGGAGAAGCCCGAGGGTCACCTCGGGCAGCCCGAAGCGAGCCTTGCTGTTGTTCAGCGCAATTCGATGCTGGCAGGCCAGGGCGATCTCGAAACCGCCGCCGAGTGCGGTGCCGCCCAGTGCGGCCACGACCGGCTTGCCGAGCGTCTCGAGCCGCCGAAACTTGTCCTTCGTGAAATCGAGCGCATCCGCGATGGCTGCATGGTCGGACGGACCGGCGTCGCGCAGCAATTCGAGGTCGCCACCGGAGAAGAACGAATCCTTGCCCGACGTGACGATGATGCCGTCGTACGCATCGAGTTCGGTCTCGAGCCAGTCGACGGTCTGCTCGAGCGATTCACCGAATGCCGCGTTCATGGTGTTCGTGGAATGCGCAGGATCGTCGATCGTCAGCACGACGATACGGTCGGTACCGATCTCGCCGGTGATGGTGGAAGTGTGCAGTGCGGCTGGGCTGTTCATCGGATCCTCGGGTCGGTGCGGGTTCTACAGAGAGCGAGAGATGAGGTCTTTCATGACTTCGTTGGCACCGGCATAGATACGGGCGATGCGACCGTCGACGAACATGCGGGCGATGGGGTATTCCTCCATGTAGCCGTAGCCGCCGAAGAGTTGCAGGCAGCGGTCGACCACCTCGAATTGTCGATCGGTGGTCCAGTACTTGACCATCGCGGCCGTCGTCACGTCCAGTGACCCCGAAATATGTTGGGCCACTGCGTCGTCGACGAAGGTGCGGACGACGCGTCCGATGGTGGCGCATTCGGCGAGCTCGAACTTGGTGTTCTGCAGGTCGAACAGTGTCTTGCCGAACGCGTTTCGTGTCTTGGTGTAGTCGACGGTCTGTTGGACGGCGGCCTCGATCATCGCAGCGGCGGCAATACCGCAGATCAGCCGTTCCTGGGGAAGCTGCTGCATCAACTGCGCGAAGCCGCGACCTTCTTCACCCAGCAGATTGGCAGCCGGAACGCGTAGACCGTCGAAGCTGAGTTCTGCTGTGTCCTGGCCTTTCTGGCCGATCTTGTGCAGTACCCGTCCGCGGTGGAAGCCTTCGGTGTCGTCGGAGACCTTGGCCACGAGCAGCGATAGTCCGCGGGCTCCGGCGGTTGGATCTGTCTTGGCGGCGATGATGATCAGATCGCAGTGAGCTCCGTTGGAGATGAACGTCTTTCCGCCCGTGACCACGTAGTCGTCGCCGTCGCGCACCGCGCGGGTGGTGATGCCCTGGAGGTCCGAGCCGGTTCCCGGTTCGGTCATCGCGATCGCGCCGATCCACTCGCCGGAGCACAGCTTCGGTAGCCAGCGCTGCTTCTTCTCCTCGGTTGCGTACGCAAGGATGTAATGCGGAACGATGCCGCTGTGCACACCCAACTGCATGGCCGAGTCGCCTGCGCGGACTTGTTCCTCGAACAGCACCGCCTCGTGGCGGAAGTCGCCGCCGCCTCCGCCGTACTGCTGGGGTATCGACATTCCCAGGAGTCCATGGTTGCCCGCACTCCGGTAGACCTCGCGGCTGGGGCGTCCGGCCGCCGCGAATTCCTCGCGGTGCGGCGCGACCTCCTTCTCGAAGAAGCTGCGGGCGAGCTGTCGGACGTCGGCGAGCTCGGTGGTGACGTCGTCGGTGCGGTCTGCGAGTGCAGTCATGGAGGGTCCTCGGGTCGGAGCGCACGACGCGTTGTTGGCGTTGTGCCAATAACGATGCACCGACGTGGCCACGGATGTCAACCATGTGCTGCGACGGGTGAGTTCTCTAGCTGTCTGCGGAGCGGAGTAGTGCAACGTCCGAGACGAGGCGGATGTGCTCGGCCATCGCGCGTCCGGCCTCGACCGAATTCTGTTGTCGCACAGCGTCGGCGATACGGCGGTGGTGTTCCAGTGAAGTCTGCGGGCGGTTCGACTGCGACAATGATTCGATTCGAGTTTCGCGAATCAGGCCGGCGATTTCACCCATGAGGCGGGCGAGTAGCGGCGAGTGTGCGGCTTCGGTGATGGCGTGATGGAACAGCTCGTCGCCGGAGTCGCCGCGACTTCCGTCGGTGATTTCCGACGCCATCACCGACAGGGCGTGGTCGATCGCCGCCATTTCGGCGTCGCTGCGGCGGGTTGCGGCGAGCTCGGCGAGCTTGACCTCGAGTGCCTCGCGGGCTTCGATCACCTCGGGCAGTCGATCGGCGTGTTCGCGCAGGGCGCGAATGGCCATGTCTCCCACGGGCCGTCGCACCAGTACCGCTCCGTCGCCGTGGCGGACGGCCAGTATGCCCTGTACTTCGAGTGCGACGAGGGCCTGACTCAGTGAGGCTCTGCTGACGCCGAGGTGACCCGCCAGTTCACGCTCGGGCGGGAGTCGATCGCCGGGCTTCATGTCGCGATCGGCGATGTGTTTGCACAGCTGCTCCACGATGACCTCGTACAGCCGTGGTCGGGTCACCGGGCGAATTTGCTCAGCCACTGTGTCACTCGCTCTCTGCTCCTCTGGACCCCCACCTTAACCGTCGGGTAGGTAGTGGCTCGGGTCATAGCAACTGTTGACAAGTGATCCACTTCACTGGTTCAGTCTGTAAAGACTCAGTGGCTAGTCCAATTGGCCACGGAACCCGAGCGCCCGCTCGGGGGACAACCTCAGACGAACCGGAGACCTTCGATGTCGACCGAGTTGATACCCATCATTGCGCTCGTCGTCATGTTCCTCGCTGCGACCGTGTTCCCGGTGAACATGGGCGCGCTGGGGTTCGTGGCGGCGTTCTTCGTCGGAACCATTGCCGTGGGCATGGGCACCGACGACATCATCGCCGGCTTCCCGAGCAGTTTGTTCCTGACGCTGGTCGGTATCACCTACCTCTTCGCGATCGCCCAGAACAACGGCACGGTCGACCTCCTGGTCCGCGGTGCGGTGCGGCTGGTCGGTGGCCGGGTCGCCCTGATTCCGTGGGTCATGTTCGGTATCACCGGCGTGCTGACCTCCATCGGAGCGCTGGGACCGGCAGCCGTGGCCATCGTCGCACCGATCGCACTCGGCTTCGCGGCGCGGTACAAGATCAATGCCCTGCTCATGGGCATGATGGTCATTCACGGCGCACAGGCGGGCGGGTTCTCGCCGATCAGCATCTACGGCGTCACGGTCAACAACATCGCTCAGAAGGCGGGTCTGGTCAACAGCCCACTCACCTTGTTCCTGGGCAGCTTGTTGTTCAACGCGGCAATCGGTGCGTTGCTGTTCATGTTCCTGGGCGGACGCGCACTTCTCGGACGTAGCGTGCACGACGAGGACGGCACCCGCCCCGAGGGAGATTCGGGCGGAGTGGGCGGGGGTGGCTCGAGGACTGTGATGCGCGGCTTCGGATCGTCGACGCCCAAGCCGTCCGGTCAGACGGTCACGGTCGAGAACGCGCCACCCCTGGCCACCGCCGTCAAGGCCATCACGTTCGATCAGATCCTCACGCTCGTCGGGCTGGCCTCGCTGGCCTTGTTCTCGCTCGTCCTCGATCTCGACGTCGGCTTCGTGTCGATGACGGTCGCCGTGGTCCTCGCTCTGGCGTCGCCCAAGGCACAGAAGGGTGCGATCAACCAGATCAGCTGGTCGACGGTACTGCTCATCGGTGGCGTGTTGACGTTCGTGGGCGTGCTGCAGGAAGCCGGCACGGTCGAGTACGTCGGTGATGCGGTTGCCGGCATCGGCATTCCGCTGCTCGTGGCTCTGTTGCTGTGCTATATCGGTGCCATCGTCTCGGCGTTCGCGTCGTCGACGGCCATCCTCGGTGTCACCATTCCGCTGGCCGTTCCGTTCCTGCTTGCCGGTGAGGTCGGTGCCATCGGTGTGATCGTGGCCCTGTCCATCGCCTCGACGATCGTCGACGTCAGTCCCTTCTCCACCAACGGCGCTCTCGTACTGGCCAACGCCCAGGACATCGACCGGGACGTCTTCTACAAACAGATTCTGAAATATAGCGCGTTGGTCGTCGTCATCGGCCCGTTGATCGCCTGGGCGGTACTGGTCGTGCCCGGCTGGCTCTAGCTCTCGAGCTGCGCGGACGTCCGAGAACTCGATCTTGACTTCCCCTCGGATCGCTGGTCCAATGAAATTGGCTAGGCCACTGAGTCAATATGCCAATTGCCACCCCTCATCGCTTTCGACGTAAGGATCAATTCGATGCCCCTCAACACGACAGGCAGAACCGGACCGCTCGACGGCACCGTGGTGGTGGATCTGACGCGCGCCCTGGCCGGCCCGCACGCGGCGATGATGCTCGGAGATCTCGGTGCGGACATCATCAAGGTCGAGACCCCCAAGGGCGGCGACGACACCCGGGTGTGGGGCCCGCCGTTCGTCACCCCGCGTGACGCGGAGCGCGAATCGACGTACTTCCTCTCGGCCAACCGCAACAAGCGGTCGATCGCGCTGGACCTCAAAACCGACGATGGCCGAGAAGCGTTGGAGCGCATGATCGAACGCGCGGATGTTCTGCTCGAGAACTTCCGCACGGGAGTGCTCGATCGGCTCGGCTTCTCGCCCGAGCGCATCGCCGAGATCAACCCGCGCACGGTCGTGCTGTCGATCAGTGGATTCGGACACGACGGCCCCGAGGGTGGCCGATCCGGCTACGACCAGATCGCTCAGGGCGAGGCCGGGTTGATGTCGTTCACCGGCTCCGGTCCCGACGATGTTCAGCGCGTGGGGGTCCCGATCGCGGACCTGCTCGCCGGAATGTACGGAGCCTTCGGTGTTCTCGCTGCGCTGCGCGAGCGCGACCGCACCGGCCGAGGCAAGGTGGTTCGAACGTCGTTGCTGGCCAGCGTCGTCGGGGTGCACGCCTTTCAAGGCACCAAGTGGACCGTCGCAGGCGAGATCGGTGAGGCGCAGGGCAACCACCACCCGTCGATCTGTCCGTACGGCCTCTTTCCCACTTCCGATGGAGCCGTGCAGATCTCGGTGGGCAGCGAGGGTCTGTGGCATCGCTTCTGTGAGGGCTTCGGTATCGATCCCGACCTCGAGGGTATGGCGACCAACCCGCAACGCGTCGACAGTCGCGACGACGTCGTCGAACTCGTGTCCAAGATCTTCCGTACCTACGAGACCGAGCCGTTGTTGGCGCTTCTCGACCAAATCGGTGTCCCCGCAGGCAAAGTACGCAACGTGCAGGAAGTGTACGAGTGGGAGCAGACCAAGTCTCAGGGCCTGCTCATCGACGTCGAGCACGAGACGCTGGGCACGGTGACCCTGCCCGGGCCGCCGCTGCGATTCTTCGAATCCGACGGGACGGAGGTCACCGAGAACCGACATCTGGCACCGCCGGTTCTCGGAGCCGACGATGAACTCGTCCGCGACTGGTTGAAAGAAGCGATCCGATGACGAGGATGACCGCGCTCGAACTCCTCGATCTGGTGATCGATCCCGGGAGTTTCGAGTCGTGGGACAGCCCGGCTGCCGACTACGTCATCGACGACGAGTACGCGAACGAACTGGCTGCGGCGCGTGAGAAGACCGGACTCGACGAATCCGTTCTCACCGGATCCGCGACCGTGCGCGGACGCACGGTGGCAATCCTGTTGGGCGAGTTCGCCTTTCTGGCTGGATCCATCGGAGTGGCCGCCGGTGAACGTTTGGTCAGCGCGGTGCACCGATCCACCGCCGAGCGGCTTCCACTGCTCGCGTTGCCGACCTCGGGTGGAACGCGCATGCAGGAGGGCACCGTCGCGTTTCTGCAGATGGTCAAGATCACCGCGGCGATCACCGCACACAAGGCGGCGAATCTGCCGTACATCGTCTATCTGCGGCACCCCACCACCGGCGGCGTCTTCGCATCCTGGGGATCGCTCGGTCACGTCACCGTTGCCGAGCCCGGTGCGCTCGTCGGATTTCTCGGCCCCCGTGTCTACGAGGCGTTGTACGACGCGAAATTCCCCGCCGGCGTGCAGACCTCGGAGAACCTGCAGGCGCACGGACTCATCGACGCCATCCGTCCGCCCGAGCAGCTCGGTGAGATCGTCGACCGGGCACTACGCATCATGACCGACGTGCCGTCGTGTCGCGTCCGGCATTCCGATGCTCTCGAGTGGGAGATCGAGGACGTGCCGGCATGGACCTCCATTCTGGCCTCACGCAGGAGCGATCGGCCTGGGGTGCGCGAATTGCTGTTCAACACAGCGGCAGACGTGTTACCGCTCAACGGAACCGGTCAGGGCGAGTCCGATCCAGGCCTCATTCTGGCGCTCGTCCGGTTCGGCGACATGCCGTGCGTTCTGCTCGGCCAGGACCGGAGGAGTCAGACGACGAAGACGCCACTCGGCCCCGCGGCTCTGCGTGAGGCCCGACGCGGCATGCGGCTGGCGCAGGATTTGAAGCTTCCCCTCGTCACCGTCATCGATACTGCCGGCGCGGCGCTCTCGAAGGAGGCGGAGGAAGGCGGCCTGGCCGGGGAGATAGCGCGGTGCATCGCAGACATGGTCGACCTCGAAACCCCCACGCTCTCCTTGCTGTTGGGGCAGGGAACCGGCGGCGGTGCCCTTGCGTTGGTGCCGGCGGATCGAGTTCTCGCTGCTCAGCACGCCTGGCTCTCGCCGTTGCCGCCCGAGGGTGCCTCGGCCATCGTGCACCGCGACACCACTCACGCCGCCGAGATGGCGACCAAGCAGGGAGTGCGCTCGCTCGATCTCTTCCGGGCCGGTGTCGTCGACATCATCGTTCCCGAGTTGCCCGACGCCGCAGACGAATCACAGCAATTCTGTGATCGAGTGGGCGCGGTACTGCACCGAGAACTTGCCGAGCTGATCGCTCAGGACCCCTCGATGCGGATGATCGCGCGCGAAAAGCGTTTCAATCGAATCGGTTTTGCGGCTGCCACTGTCTGATTTCCCGCCGAACTCGAAGTTATGGACGGATTCGAGTCCGTTTTCATCCATAACTTCGAGTTCGGCGGCGAGTGGGGGCGGCTATCGTCCTTGGGGTGGCTGGCAATGCTCGGGACCCCGGAGTCTCGGTGGCTGCGCGCCTGCTGGCCCTGCTCGGTGTGTTCGACGAGAAAGCTCCGTCGCTGACCTTGACCGACCTGGCCGCCGGTGCCGACCTACCCATCGCCACTGCGCATCGGCTGGTGCGAGAACTGGTGGAGTGGGGCGCGTTGGTCCGGGGCGACGACGGGCGCTACGTCGTCGGTAGGCGGTTGTGGAAGCTGGGCTTGCTCGCACCCGATCAGTCCGATCTCCGCGATATCGCGTCACCGTTTCTGCACGACATCTACGGAGCGACCCTTGCGACGGTGCACCTGGCCATCCGCGACGGGTGCGAAGTGCTCTATCTCGACAGGTTGGCCGGCCACGCATCGGTTCCCGCGGTCAGTCGCGTCGGCGCTCGGCTGCCGCTGCACGCCACCGGCGTCGGCAAAGTCCTGCTGGCGTACGCGCCGCGGGAGGTGCAGGAGCAGGTGATGCGCTCCCTGGATCGCCTCACCCCGTACACGGTGACGCATCCTGGGCAGCTGGAGAGCGAGCTGCGTCGAGTGCGTCGCGAGGGCTTCGCGCAGACGGTCGAGGAGATGACACTCGGTGCGTGTTCGGTGGCTGTGCCGGTCCATGCCGGCGACAGTGTGGTCGCCGCATTGGGAATCGTGGTTCCCAAGCTGGGCCGCGATCGAGTGAGACTGGTTGCCGCACTTCAGGTTGCGGCCCACGGGATCGGACGAAGTCTCGGCGGGTAGTCGGCCGTTTTCACCGAGTGGAAGTGCGGTCTTGTTCGGGTCGAGATCCCGGGGTCTACTGCTTGCATGCGTACACAGGTTGCCATCATCGGTGCAGGGCCCGCGGGTCTGCTGCTGTCCCACCTGCTCGACGAGCAGGGGATCGACTCCATTCTGATCGAGTCACGTACTCAGGAATACGTGCTCTCCCGAATCCGGGCCGGAGTCCTCGAACACTCGACGGTCCAATTGCTCGACGAACACGGGCTCGGTGAGCGTCTGCACCGCGAGGGCGACGAGCATCGAGGCATCTACCTGCAGTGGCCGGAAGAGCGGCACCACATCGACTTTCGAGATCTCGTCGACCGGAGTGTCTGGGTGTACGGGCAAACGGAGGTCACCAAGGACCTCGTGGTGGCACGCGAGAAGGCCGGCCAACAGATCTACTACGACGTCTCGGACACGGCGTTGCACGACGTCGAATCCGACGCGCCCTACGTCACCTTCACCGACGCGTCGGGCAACGCGGTGCGAATCGACGCGACAGTCGTTGCGGGATGCGACGGTTCCTTCGGGCCGAGCCGGGCGGCGATGCCCGATTCGGTGCGCAACACCTGGGAAAGGGTCTATCCCTACTCCTGGCTCGGTGTGCTCGCCGATGTCGCCCCCTCGACGGACGAACTGATCTACGCCTGGCATCAGGACGGCTTCGCGATGCACTCGATGCGGTCGTCGACGGTCAGCCGGCTGTATCTGCAGGTGCCGAACGGAACCGATATAGACACGTGGTCCGACGACCGCATCTGGGATGCGTTGGCGTTAAGGCTCGGTCACGGTCAGGACGGGTGGACTCTGAACCCCGGCCCCATCACCGAGAAGAGCGTGTTGCCGATGCGCAGCTACGTGCAGACACCGATGAGACACGGCAACCTGTACCTGGCCGGCGACGCCGCGCACATCGTGCCGCCCACCGGAGCGAAGGGCCTCAACCTCGCGGTAGCCGACGTGGCTCTGCTCGCGCCTGCCCTGGCGCAGAAGCTGAAGGAGAACGATTCGCGGGCCGCAGACAGCTACAGCGACGACGCCCTTCGACGCGTCTGGCGCTGCACCCATTTTTCGTGGTGGATGACCACGATGCTGCATACCGGCGACGACCCCTTCGACGCGCAATTGCAACTCTCGCAACTGAAATGGGTGGCGTCCAGCGAGGCGGGTGCCATGGGACTGGCGGAGAACTACGCCGGATTGCCGATCGGATTCTGATCGGCGGGCGCGTGTGCACCGCGAGGAATTGATCGCTCTGACTTATCAATGAGCTGCAAATAGGTCTTTGTCATCAATGGATTGCGGGCTTACTGTGGGCAGGGTCACGCCTGAGCGTGATACGAACCGACAGGAGGCAATCGATGGAACTGAGGCATCTTCATCAGTTCGTCGCCGTGGCCGAGACCTGTCACTTCGGTCAGGCAGCCAAACGCCTGCATCTGGCGCAGCCGGCATTGTCTCAGTCGGTCCGACAGCTCGAGGCCGAACTGGGCGTCACCCTGCTCACCCGAACCACGCGTCAAGTGAGCCTGACTCCGGCGGGGGAGTTCTTCTACCGCGAGACCGTCCGCAACCTCGACAATCTCGAACGCAGCAACCGCGGTGTCCGACGCATCGCCGATGGCCGGTACGGGTTGGTACGTATCGGCTTCACCGGCACGGCGGCATTCGATCAGTTGCCGCCGATCGCCCGTGCGATCAAGCAGCGCCTTCCCGGGATCGCGCTCGAAATTCACGGGGATCTGTTGACCCCCGCTCAGGTGGAGGGATTGCGGTCGGAGCAGCTCGACGTCGCGGTTCTGCGGCCACCCGTGGCAGGTGACGACCTCGTCGTACGCACCATCACCACCGAGTCGCTGCTGCTTGCGGTGCCCGTAGATCACCGGTACGCCGCCGAGGCAGCGCTCGGCATGGCCGACCTCATGTACGAGGATTTCGTGATGTATGCGGACACGCACTCGGTGATGAACGACGCCGTGGTGCGTAGTTGTCGCGCAGCGGGTTTCAGTCCTCGTCGTGAACACGAAGCCCCGGACACCTCGGTTCTGCTGGCCCTCGTCGCGGCCGGGTTGGGTGTGGCACTGGTTCCCGAATCCGTCCGCGCCCTGCAGTTGACCGGCGTCGTGTTCCGCGACATCGCCGGAGCGAGCACGATCGACCTGGCATTGGCGTGGCACCGCGACCGACCGTCGGCACTCGTCGATGCGCTGGTTGCAGCGTTGGAGGACGCGGGAGTGCTCCCTCCGCTCGAACTATCCGTACCGCCTGCTCAGTCGAAGGAGGCGTTGTGAAAATCGTTGCTGTGGAGGCTATCCCGTACTCGATTCCGTATCGAAAGCCGCTGAAGTTCGCCAGCGGCGAGGTCGATGCGGCCGACCACGTTCTCGTACGCGTTCATACCGACGACGGTGTCGTCGGAGTCGCCGATGCTCCGCCTCGGCCGTTCACGTACGGCGAGACCCAGCGCGGGGTGGTGGCGGTAATCGAGACCCTGTTCGCGCCGGCCGTCGTGGGACTGCCGCTCACCTCGAGGGAGGTGGTCAATGCCAAACTTGCTCGTACAGTGGGTAATCCGGTTGCCAAATCTGCCGTGGACATGGCCATCTGGGATGCGCTCGGGCAGACACTCGACCTACCCGTCACCGAACTCCTCGGCGGCTACACCGACCGTATGCGGGTGAGCCACATGCTCGGATTCGACACGCCTGCAGCGATGGTCGACGAGGCGAGTCGGATGCGAGAGACATACGGCATCGGAGTCTTCAAGGTCAAAGTCGGGCGACGGCCCGTAGAGCTCGACACCGCCGTGGTCCGCGCACTGCGAGAGGGGCTCGGTGAGACGGTCGAACTGTACGTCGACGGCAATCGCGGATGGACCGCTGCCGAATCTGCGCGTGCCATGAAAGAGATGTCGGATCTGGGGCTCACTCTTGCCGAGGAACTGTGCCCGGCAGACGACGTCCTCGGGCGTCGTTGGCTGGTACAGCAACTCGATGTTCCGTTCGTTGCCGACGAATCGGCGACGACCCCGGCGGAGGTCACTCGTGAGATCCTCGGTGGGTCCGCAACGGCCGTCAGTATCAAGACCGCTCGCACCGGATTCACCCGCTCGCTCCGCACTCATCACCTGTGCGAAGGGCTCGGTGTCGACGTGGTGATGGGAAACCAGATCGACGGCCAGCTCGGCACAGCCTGCACCGTCGCCTTCGGCGCGGCCTTCGACCTCACCTCACGCCGAGCAGGCGAGCTGTCGAACTTCCTCGACATGAGCGACGACCTGCTGACCGAAAGCCTCGTCATCCGCGACGGCGAACTGCACGTACTGCCGGGCTCGGGCCTCGGCGTGCGTATCGACCCCGACAAACTCGCGAAATACCGCACCGACCACTGATCTTCAGCCCCCAAGAACGCAACTGTGAGCCAAGGAGTTCTCCATGAGCATCGACCACGCACCCTCGACGGAATCCGCTACCGAGGTGGCCACCGCAGCCGCGTCGGGGGCGAACGCCACCGAGCGTTTCACCTCCGACAAGCAGGCAGCCGCCGACACCCCGCCGGAGCGAGTCAGTCTGCTTGCTCGACAGGTTATTTCGGCAATCCATGACACGATTCGCGAACACAAGGTCACATACGACGAGTACAACGCCCTCAAGGCCTGGCTGATCAACGTCGGTCAGACCGGTGAGTGGCCG
Organism: Rhodococcus sp. 05-2256-B1; assembly: GCF_002258465.1. Taxonomy (NCBI): domain Bacteria; kingdom Bacillati; phylum Actinomycetota; class Actinomycetes; order Mycobacteriales; family Nocardiaceae; genus Rhodococcus; species Rhodococcus sp. 05-2256-B1. The sequence goes on from NZ_NOZA01000021.1 coordinate 61,277, forward strand.
CTGTTCCTCGACGTCTGGGTAGAGCACGTCGTCGAAGAAGTTGCCGGCGAAACCCGTGAAGGCAGCAAGGGCACCATCGAAGGTCCGTACTACGTTCCGAATGCCCCGGAACTCGGGTCGGCCGCGATCCTGCCCACTCGCGACGGCGAACAGGGCACACCGCTGCTGTTCCAAGGTCAGGTCACGAGCGTCGACGGTAGCCCGCTGCCGCATGCGGTCATCGAGATCTGGCACGCCGATTCCGACGGCTTCTACTCGCAGTTCGCGCCCGGAATCCCGGAGTGGAATCTGCGCGGCACGGTCACGGCAGACGATCAGGGCAACTTCTGGATCCACACGATGAAGCCCGCCCCGTACCAGATCCCGACCGACGGGGCCTGCGGCAAGCTGATCTCCGCGGCCGGCTGGCACCCGTGGCGTCCTGCACACCTGCACCTCAAAGTTGCGGCTGCCGGGCATCAGCAGATCACCACCCAGCTCTATTTCCCGGGCGACGCACACAACGACGACGACGTCGCCAACGCCGTCAAGCCCGAACTGATCCTCGATCCTCGGGAAGTCGACGGCGGCCAAGAAGTGACGTACAACTTCGTACTCGACAAGGGCTGAGCCACATGCTTTTTGCCGTGAAGATGCACGTCGCATTGCCGCAGGACCTCGATGCGGACGTACGAGCAGACACCCTCTCCAGGGAGAAGGCGTACTCGCAGCAACTGCAGCGGGATGGGGAGTGGGTGAGCATCTGGCGCATTGTCGGCCAGTACTCCAACCTCAGCATCTTCGACGTCCGGGACAACGAGCGGCTTCACGACATCCTGTGGAATCTCCCGCTGTTCCCGTACATGACGATCGAGGTGTCCCCGCTCGCGCAACACCCGTCGGACATTTCCGCGGGGTGATCGACCCCGCCGAACTCGAAGTTAGGGACGGAATATCCGCGGAATCCGTCCCTAACTTCGAGTTCGCGGGAAGATTCGGTCGACGACGCGGTGGGCGATCAGCTCATGCGTCGACTGGTCGGGGTGCAGCCTATCCGGCAACGGGTGGTCCTCGACATCGTTGTCTCCGTACAGTTCTCGGCCGTCCAAGTAATGAAGGTGGGGGTCCTCGGTGGCGCGCTCGGACACGATGCGGGCGAGTTCCTCGCGGATCACGGTCAGAGTCAGCTTTCCGGCACGCACCTCGGCGGGATCACCCGTCGCCGCGAATTTCACCGTGCCCGACGCCAATGCCGCCGGATCGAATGCACCTGGGCCGGGGGTGTTCTCGTGGATGGGGCACAGCAGCGCGGAGATCACGAACAGTGGGGTGTGGGGGTGACCGTCGCGGATGGTGTCGAGAAATCCGTGCACCGCGGAGGTGAATGCGCGTAGCCGCATCACGTCGGAGTTGACGAGGTTGATCCCGATCTCGAGGCTGATGAGGTCGGCGGGCGCGTCCCGAATGGCCGTCGCTACGAAGTGATCGAGCAGTGCGCTTCCGCCGAAACCCAGATTGCGCAGTTGCACATCGGCTGTCGCGGCGGCGAGGGCCGTCCAGGTGGTGCTGGGCCCTGTGGCGTTGGACCCCTGACTGATGGAGCTGCCGTAGTCGATCCAGATCGGTCGGGTGTCGACGACGGGTGAGACAGCTGCGTCGGTACGCAGCCCGACCAGTTCGATGATTTCGTTGTGCGGCAACCAGATATCGACGTGTTTGTCGGTTGCGGGCAGCCCGGAGAACCGCGCGACACCACTCGGCGCGACCTGATCGGTGACCGACCCCGTCGCCATGTCGATGGTCGTGGTGATGCCACCCGTCGTCGAAACGCGCTCGATGAGGACGCCGTCGATTCGCAGGTCGAACAGCCCGGCCGGCCGCGGCGGCAGGCCCAGGAATGTGCGACGGGTCGCCACTGCCTCGATCTCGATGATGGTGGCGGTCGTGGTGAAGACCAACCGAACTCCGGACGGCTGAGATTCCGCCATCGTGAGCTGGGGGTCGGTGAAGCGCTGACGAGCTCCGCGTGGCAGGCGATGAGGAAGTACGCCGTTGCTGGTTCGTTCCAGCTCGGCCGCGCCGTGCAGAAGTGTGTCGGAGATGTCGGTAGTGATCATGGTGGTCTCGATCTCTGGAGTGTCGGGCTGAGGTAAGGGCAGCTGGCGCACCTGCCTTCCTATACGAACCGTATATTTGCCTAATGCATTTAGGCAAACCGTTTCGCACACGGATGGGCCGCACGTAATTAAGGTGGCCACATGCGCATCGACGAGTATCGGACGTACGACGGCCTCGGGCTGGCCGAGTTGGTCTCCACAGGCGATGTCACCCCGCGTGAACTTCTCGATTGCGCACTGGAGCAGGCGAAGTCGGTGAACCCGGGTCTCAACGCGATCGTGCGCCCGATGCGCGAGGAAGCCGAGCAGCGGCTGGCGGGAACGCTGGAAGGTCCGTTCGCCGGGGTGCCGTTTCTGATCAAGGACCTGTCCCAGGATTACGCGGGGCTGCCCACGTCCAGTGGTTCGCGTGCACTCACCGAGCTGCCGATGCCAGAACACGCGACGGTGGTGCAGCGCTGGCTCGACGCAGGCCTGGTCATCTTCGGTAAGACGAACACCCCGGAGTTCGGTGCCAAGGGAATCACCGAGCCGGCAGTGTTCGGCCCGGCTCGAAACCCGTGGGACCGCAGCAGAACTCCCGGTGGTTCGTCGGGTGGTTCCGCCGCGGCGGTCGCGGCCGGAATCGCGCCGGTGGCGGGAGCGAACGACGGAGGCGGCTCCATCCGCATTCCGGCGGCGTGCTGTGGACTGGTCGGGCTCAAGCCCGGCCGCGGGGTGGTGCCGTCGGGACCGACGTTCGGCGAGCCGATGCACGGGGCCGCAGTGCAGGGCGTGGTGTCGAGATCGGTCCGCGACACCGCCGCGATGCTCGATGTACTCGCCGGTGGTGAGCCGACGTCGGGATACTCGTCCACGCCGCCGCCCGACGGGTTCCTGTCCCGGATGGACACCGACCCGCGGCCGTTACGGATCGGCATGTACGCCGCGACCTCGGTGAATCCGTCTCCGGCCCCGGAGGCGATCGCTGCGATGGAATCGGCGGCGACCACGCTCGGCGAACTGGGCCATACCGTCGAACTCCTCGAGGCCCCGCCGTTCGACGACGCAGCGCTCAACCGCGAATTCCTGCTCGCCTGGTTCACGTACCTGGCGTGGGAAATGGAAGAGGTCAAGCGCAGAACCGGGTGCGGTGACGACGCATTCGAGCGGGACACCCGAATCATGGCCGCGCTCGGCCGATCCGCGAGCGGAGTCGACTACCTCGATGCGGTGGAGGGACGACACGTGCACGTGCGGGCCCTGGCCACCTACTTCGAGACGTACGACCTGCTGCTGACCCCGACTCTGGCCGAGCTGCCACCGAAAATCGGGGCGTTCGAGCTCGCGAAGCCGCTGCAGTTGGCATCGGACTTGCTGTTGCGCAGCCGAACTGCGGGAATGCTCAAGTACACCGGCATCGTGGATCAGATGATCGACGAGAACATCTCGTGGATCCCGTACACCCAGACCGCCAACGTCACCGGGCGTCCCGCCCTGTCCGTTCCCCTGCACTGGACGAGCGCAGGATTGCCCATGGGCGCACACTTTCTCGCCCCGCTGGGCGGGGAGGGGCTGCTCGTCCAACTCGCAGCGCAGTTGGAACGAGCAGTGCCCTGGGCTCATCGCTACAGCGACATCGGCTGACAGCTACATCAGCTGACAGACATCGACACCGGCTAGCGGGTCGCCCCGAGCTGGACCTTGCCCGCGATGCCGGACGGACGCTGTCGCACGGTGCCGTCGACGATGTCGACGACTCCGCCTGCCCAGTCGGGATCGGTGTCGGCTGCGGCCTGAGGATCGGCGTGTGCGTCCGTACCTTCCTCGGCTGCCACCGTGATGGAGCGTTCCAAGGCCTCCCGCACACTGAGCAACGTCGTATCCGGTTCTGCGAACACCTCCGTCGCGGCATTACCGCGTCGCACGACCATGTCGTGGGTCAGGCTCTCCACCAACGAGATCACGGTGCCGGGCGGCATCGCGGTGATGACTGCGACCGCGCGGCCGACCAGCCCCGTCGGCAGCAGTGGCACCGGAATCTGTGCTCGGCGCAGACCGGCGACGCTGCCGTACGCCTGCAGGAGTTCCGGGTAGCTCATCGTCTCGGTGCCGCCGATGTCGAACGATCCGGGACGGGCTGTGTCGCCGAGGGCGCGGGCGATGATGGCGACGACGTCCACGACGGCGATCGGCTGCACCTGCCTCCGCATCCACGTCGGAATCGGCGTCACCGGCAGTCGCTCGGTCATGCGCCGCACCAACTCGAACGACGTGGATCCGGAACCGAGGATAATGGCGGCCCGAAGGACGGTGGCATCGACGGAACTGTCGAGGAACGCCTCCTCGACCTGCAGCCGTGAGCGCAGGTGGTCCGACAGCGGAGTGCCGTCGTCGGGAATCAGTCCGGACAGGTAGACGATTCGCTGGAGCCCGTTGCGTTCCGCAGCAGCGGCCATCGACTGCGCCGCATGGCGATCCTTCTCGACGAAATCGCCTTCGTCCATCGAGTGAACCAGGTAGACCACCGCGTCGACGTTCTCGGTAGCGGAGTCGAAGCTGTCGTGGTCGTCGAGGTCGAAGTGCACTGCCGTCACGTGCGCACCCCAGGCGAAACGCGACTTCTTCTTGGGGTCACGCATCGCGGCGTGTACCTCGTGGCCCTGTTCGAGAAGCACGGGGATCAGCCGAGATCCGATGTATCCGGTTGCGCCGGTGACCAGCACTCGCATGAGATTCTCGTTTCTGTAGACAGGGGTCATACCCTGTCCGGGCAGTCTCACTCCCCGCTTCCGGTACCGGATGACACACTGTGCAGGTGAGTGCGCGCATCAGGAACAACGTGAAAGTCGTCGGAGCTGCCGACGGCCCGGTCGTGATGCTGGCGCACGGCTTCGGCTGCGACCAGACGTTGTGGCGAGGCGTCACCGAAATCCTGGCTTTGCGATTCCGGATCGTCCTGTTCGACCACGTGGGGGCCGGTGCAGCCGACCCCGCGGCCTGGGACGCCGAGAGATACGCCCACATGAGCACGTACGCCGCCGACATCGTCGAGATAGCGCAGGAACTGGACCTGACCGACGTCACGTTGGTCGGTCACTCGGTGGCGTCGATGATGGGGGTGCTGGCCGCCACCGCTGCGCCCGATCGATTCACCAAGCTGATTCTGCTGACTCCGTCCCCCCGGTACATCGACGACGGCGACTACCGCGGCGGCTTCAGTGCAGAGGACATCGACGAACTGCTCGAATCGCTGGACAGCAACTACCTCGGTTGGTCTGCATCGATGGCATCGGTGGTCGTGAACGCACCCGATCGACCGGAACTCGAGAACATGTGGACCGCGAGCGTGTGCCGAACCGATCCGGCGTGCGCACGGGTGTTCGCCCGCACCACCTTTCTGTCCGACAATCGGGCGGATCTGCCTGCAGTACCGGTGCCGACGTTGATCATCGACAGTGCGCGCGACTCGCTCGCTCCGCCTCAGGTCGGCCGGTTCGTGCATGAACAGATCCCGGGGAGCGTCCGCATCACGCTCGACGTCAGTGGCCATTGCCCGCAGATCACCGCACCCGAACTGACGGCCGAGACCATCGCGGACTTCGTGAGACCGTCGTGATCGATGACCTCGACGTCGAGGACCTGTACGAGAATGCGCCATGCGGGTACTTGTCCGTGCGCCCCGACATGCGGATCGCGCGACTGAACTCGACGCTGGCAACCTGGCTGGGCTTCGAGGTCGACGCGCTGGTCGGCACCGATTTCGGGGAGCTGCTCACCGTCGGTGGACGGATTCACTACGAGACCCACTTCGGGCCGATGCTGTTGATGAACGGCAAGCTCGACGGCATTGCGCTGGACCTGGTGACGGCAGATCGTCGACGGCTGCCGGTGTTCATCACGGCGAACGTCAAGATCGACGCAGCGGGCCGGCCGGTACTGATCCGCATCACGGCGCTCGACGCGCGCGATCGCCGCACCTACGAGCGCGAATTGCTGCAATCACGCACGCGTGCAGAACTGTTGGCCAAGACGCTGCAGCGGTCGCTGTTGCCGCCTGCACTGCTACCGCCGTCGGGGATGACCGCCGCGGCGCACTACCGGGCAGCGTCCCGCGACGAGGTGGGTGGCGACTTCTACGACCTGTTTCCGTTGTCCGACGACTGCTGGGGATTCTTTCTCGGCGACGTTTGTGGCAAGGGTGCATCGGCAGCCGCTGTGACGTCGCTGACGCGGTACACCCTGCGCGCGGCAGCGGTGTACGACGAGAACCCCGTCGCGGTGCTGCAGAATCTGGATTCTGTTCTGCGACAAGAGTTTCGGGACGCCAATGCGCAGTTCTGCACCGCAGTCTTCGGCATTCTGAGCCGAACGGACACCGGATTCGAGGTATCGATGGCCAGTGGCGGGCACCCCCCACCGCTGGTCCTTCGTGCCGACGGCACCGCCCACTACGTGACCATGACGGGCGGCCAGCTGATCGGGATACTTCGGCACGCTCGCTTCGTTCCGGCGACCGTCACGCTCGAAGCAGGGGACACCCTGATGCTCTACAGCGACGGTCTCACCGAAGCGCGAGTCGGCCGGGGCCGATACGACGACGACGGTGCCCTGCTGGAATTCGCGACGGCGCACGCTCCGGCGACTCCGGCAGCGATCGTCGACGATCTGCGGTTGCTACTGCGCAGCTTCGGCGACGGGCTGGCCGACGATGCCGCCGTGATGGCACTGGGCGTATCCCCGGCCCCCGACTCAGCCGAGGGCAGCGAGGGCTGACGCCAGGTCGGCGTGCAGGGTGAATTCCTGATCCAAGCCCATCAGCTTGATCGGCCGGCTGGTGGTCGGTCCGTCTGCGACGACCGAGAACGACAGGGACTCTCCGTGATCCTGTTGCGCCGTCGCGAGAACGGTCATGGCCGCCGAGGCCAGGAACGACACTCCGCTCAGGTCGACGATCAGTGCAGCCGGGCCGGTCGCGGTCTGTGCGGTGATGGCCTCGGACAGTGCCGGAGCGGTGGTGACGTCGAGCTCGCCCGCTACCGAGATGACGGCCGCGCGCCCGTCGTTGGAGGACTGGATCGAGAATCCTGCGGCGTTCGTGTCGACTGGCATCTGTACTCCTGAATCGTTACCCGCCGTGCTCGTCGACGGGGGATGCGGACCATTCAATCAGGCGGTGTCAGCGGAGCGTGACCTGAGTTCCTCGAAGCGCAGGCGCGCCCACCGTCGTGGTCCAGGAGGGGACGGCCTCCGGTGCGATTCCGGTGGCACCGCCGTAGATGACGGCCAGGGTCTGCTGCTCGGTGACCGAGCCCGCGTACGACGCGGGAACAGGAGAGAGCTGCGGAGCCGAGAGCACCGGGATGTTCTGTTCGCCCGGGTTTCTGGTCGGTACCTGGTACGAGCCGTCGTTGGGTGACCCACCCGGGTACTGCGGGAAGTAGTCGCCCGCATTGCGGTCGAGCGGGGTGTAGCAGCTCGGTCCGCGGGTCTGCTCGAACAGCCGTGGCTCGTCCTGGTTCGGCAGGTATCGACCCTTCGGATTGACGAACGGCATCGAGACGTTGATGCCGGGATACTCGTCGCCGACGCCGGTGACGATCCTGCCGCGTCGGGCCCCTTCGGCGAACTGCGCGACCGTGCAACCCAGGGCGGGGGAGAACTCGGCCAGCACTTCGAGTGCCTCGCGCGAATTCGCGGCGAGACCGATCAGCTGCGTCGAGTTCGCCTCGAGAAAGCCCGCCGTCGTGTTCGAGGCGGATGACACCGACGTGTACAGCGTCGCGAGCGCGGATTGCTTCTCGACGACGGTGTTGCCGGTGGTCCGCAGATTGTCGAGAGCGCTGACCAACTCGGGAGCTGCATCGGCGTAGGTCTGGGAGAAGTCCGCCAATCCGCGTAGGTCCTGCTGGATGGCGGGGAGTTCGGTGTTCAGTCCGGAGAAGATGTTCTCCAGCCGATCGATCGTCAGGCCCAGCTGTTCTCCGCGGCCGCTGAGCCCCTGTGCCAGTGCGCCGAGGGTGTTCGAGAGATCCTGTGGCGGCACGGCTTGGAGCAGCGGCAGCAGGCCGTCGAGCAATTGCCCCACCTCGATGGCATTTCCGCTGCGATCCTGCTTCAGCACGGTGCCCTCGGTGATGGGCGAACCGGGCTTGCCGTCCGGCGGAATCAACGCGACGTACCGCTCACCGAAGAGAGTCTTGGGCAGCAGGCGAGCCGTGACGTTCGAGGGGATCATCGGCGCTTTGTCCGGCTCGATCGCCAGTTCCGAGGTGACGACGCCGTCGGTGGTCGTAGCCGATCGGACCTCGCCGACGATCATGCCGCGCACCTTGACGTCGGCATTGCGGGGCAGCGCGTTGCCGACGCTGTCGGTCTCGAGGGAGACGGTCACGACGTCGACGAACGTCTTGTTGTACGAGGTGACACTCCACCCGACGAACACCACGATGAGCACGACCAGTCCGATTCCGAGGAGACGGTTCTGCACCGGCGAAGGGGCGCCGGTCATGCGACGGTCTGTGCGACAACAGCAGTCATGACGCGAACCTTAGTGCTACATAGAGTCACACTTACTGCTCCGACGCCCCTTCTGAGATGCACCTATCAGTGCCCGGGTGATGCGATGCAGATCACACGCAGTCGGTGTGTCAGTCCGCGATCAGTTGCGTCGACGAGAACCAGCCGTCTCCGCCGCGTTCGCGCTGACGACCGATGACGTATCGGCCGGGTGCAATTCCGGTGGCCCCGTGTTCGGGGTGAATGAGGTAGGCGGTCTCCGAGTTGCTCAGGATGCCCAGAGCGAGGCGTCGAACGTCGTGCACCGGACTCGACCACGTGCATCCGCGGCCGTCGGCGACGAGGCTGTGCGGATTGCCGCCCGCCGCACTGCGGAGTAGTTCGATGCCGGACAACGGCACGGTCTCGTGTCGTGTCCGTTCGGTGGTGACGACGATGCCGTCGAGTACGGCGAGCGGGACGACGATCAGATCTCCCTGGGCCTGCGACCCGTTGACGACGGGCACCGATATCTCCTTGTCGAGGTAGTCGAAGACATCCAAACCGGTGCGGTCGGTGAGAGTGGCCAGCGTGATGTTCGAGTTCATGGGGTCACCTGTGGTTGGTCGTTGGGGTGGGTAGTTGTGGTGTGGGTATCGATGGAGTTCGTGCGGAGTCACGTACGGCGGAGGAGCCGGGCATAGTCGGCTCCGGCCAGACCGTAGGTCCAGCCTGCCGCGTCGATGGCGGAGGTGAAGGCGGCGGGGACCCGCAGGCCGTAGCGGCGACGCCGGCCATCGCGTTCACGGGAACCGTTGACGGCGAGCAGAATTCGTCCCCCGTCCTGCCAGCCCTCCGGTGCTGCGTACAGCTCCAGGGTGCAGCCCGGGTTCCCCGGATCCTGGCCGGTGTCGACAAGACGTAGGCCTGCCTGCTCCAGATAGGTGTCCCAGCCGATTCGTTCGATGGCGCTTCGTCGCACTTCGACATTGCGTTCGACGGTGATGCGGTCGACCGTGGGATTGTCGATCACCCAGCTCGAAACGACGGTGCCGCTCAGTACGTGGACTGCGCTGCCGTCGGCGAACTCCACGGCCGGGCCCTCCGAATTGTGCAGCCGCACTTCACCGTGCGGTGAATCGGGTAGCGGTTCGACGTATACGGAGGTGGGCCGTTCTGCCATCACTGCGATGTTCTCGAACGCCCACCACCACCCCGTCGACTCGATGAGGGCGGTTTGGACGTCGAGTAGTTCGACGTCCTCGAAAGAGAACCGGGCGAGGCCGTGGCGACGGAAAGCGTCGTAGTAGGCGACGCGATGGGCTTCTTGTTGGCCGTACCAGGTGATGGAGCCGAACGGGCGGGGAGTGGTCGTGCGGATGGCAGTGGCAATTCCGTCGAACAGGCTGGTGTGCAACGACGCACGGACGGTCCGGTCGATGATGGGATCCGGGCTGATCCCGGCGAGGGCCGCCTCGATCGGGGTACCGCGGGCGACAATGCCGCGGGCTCGAAAGTCGTTGCTGCCGTTGACCGTCGACCACCGATTTTCCCGCGGCCATTCGATGTGGCGGCGCTCGATGATGCGGTCCATACGGTGCCGGGAGTCGGACAACATGGTCGCGATCGCGGCGTCCACCTCGGTGCCGGCGGTGGATATCGACGGTGTTCTCGCCAAGTGTCTGCCGGCGATGAAGGTCGCTGCAGCCCGAGGCGACGGCACCCAATGGAACTCGGGCTCGTCGAACCCGGCAGATCGATACAGTTGTGCCACAGCATGTTCCGCGACAGATCTGTCGGCTGGGCCGGCTTTCAGTCCGTAATCGAGCCACCGGTCGCGTTGCGCACAGACCGCGCGGATGTCTTCGGCGTAGGAATCGGGATCTTCGGAGAATGTGCCTCGACGGGGGAATGTCGACGGCATCGGCACGGCGCTCACTTCGGTGAGGCGGTGTCCGCCTTTCCTGTTGTCATGAACCAAGAGTGACACGAGATTCGGCCGAGCGCAAGGGTTGCCCACGTGCGCGGAAGTTCGTAGCAGGGGTCGAGTTTCCACTCACATGGGTCAGCGCGAGCGCAACACCAATTTCGCGGCGCTGATGTCGTCGATCACCAGATCGGTGATCAGGCCACCGCGCAGTGCGGCGGTGAGGGCGTCGAGTTTGGACTCTCCCGCCACGATGGCGACTCTGCGCGGGACGGCCTTGAGTCGATCGAGGCTCGGCCCACTCGATCTGTCGTTCAACGCAATTCGGTTGTAGCTGCCGTCGGATCGGAGGAACACCGTGGCGATGTCGCCGACGACGCCGTCACGTTGCAGCTCGGCTCTGTCCTCGCGTTCGAGATAGCCGGCGCTGTAGACGTGACTCGGAACGGCTCCACTCATGACGCCGATGCTGAAGACGGCGAGGTTCATGCGATCCTGAAGTTCGAGCACGCGCCTGATGCTGCGCTCGCGCCACAGGTGCTGTCTCGTTTCCGGATAGTCGAAGAATGCGGGGACCGGAAATCCCTGTGCCGCAGCCCCGTACGCGTCGGCGAACGTCCGGATGATGTCGGTGGCATACGAGACCCCCGTGGTGCGCATGTTGGCTGCCCCGTTCAGTTGCACCACGCTCGAGTTGTGGGTCCGTTTGGGGGCGAGCTTGCGGCTGACGGCGCTGACGGTGGTTCCCCAGGCGACGCCCATCACCATGTCCGACTCGAAGAACGACGTGAGTAGTCGGCCGGCGAAGGTCGCGACCCGATCGAGACGCTGCAGTTCGTCGACCGTCTCCGCGACCGGCACCACGTGTGCACGAATGTCGTACAGATCGGCGAATGCACGCTCGATCCGCGGGGCCTGACCGAGTGGGGTGGAGATCTTGATTTCCACCAGTCCCGACGCCCGCGCGAACGTGATGAGTCGTGAGACTGTCGAACGAGATACGCCCAGCTCACGGCCGATGGCCGCCATCGTCATGTCCTGGAAGTAGTACAGCCGCGCCGCCTGGGTGGCATGGCCGGTCCGCAGGTCGGATTCGGGAGTGATGCCGGTGTCCGTCACCGGCACCAGTGTACGACCGAATTGCACATATGTGCATCAGCTGTGAAACGCAGTGCAGGCCGTCTACCGTGGCAAATGGCACGCAATGTGGCGTGTATCACTGACTGTGTGGAGGCTGAAAGATGGCACGTAAGGAACCGGAATGGGGGCTACCGGCGCACATGGCCGCGGAGTTCGCCGGAACCATGATTCTCATTCTGTTCGGTGTCGGCGTCGTCGCTCAGGTGGTCTCGGGTGGTGAGTCCGGCAGCCTCGGCGGCCACGACTCGATCGCCTGGGCGTGGGGGCTGGGCGTGATGTTCGGTATCTATGTCGCGGGCCGTATCACCGGCGCGCACCTCAATCCCGCGGTGACCATCACGTTCGCACTCTTCCGAGGATTCAGCTGGAAGATGGTTGCGCCGTACATTCTCGCGCAGACCGCAGGTGCCTTCGTGGCCGCGCTGCTGGTGCGCTGGAACTACAACGACATGATCAACGCGGTCGACCCAGGGCACACCACCGCCACCCAGACCATCTTCTCGACACTGCCCGGTAACGGGACACTGCCGGTGAGTGTGTCCTCGGCGCTGATCGACCAGATCATCGGTACCGCCATTCTGCTGTTCCTCATCGTGGCCGTGACCGATTCGCTCGGTACCGCACCGATGGCCAACATGGCTCCCCTGATCGTGGGCCTCATCGTCGTCGCCATCGGATTCGCCTGGGCCACCAACGCCGGCTACGCGATCAACCCGGCTCGAGATTTCGGACCTCGCCTGGCGTCGTACATCACGGGCTACGGTGGAGCGTGGCGAGATCAATACGGCGGCCTGTACTTCTGGGTGCCGATCGTCGGACCTCTCGTAGGTGGACCGATAGGAGTGTTCCTGTACGACCTGTTGATCGGGAAGAACCTACGCAAACAAGAAGGTTCGACGCCCGAGCCGCCATCACGACTCCCAGCAGACACCCAGACCACAGGAGAGAAGCCATGACCGAGTTCGCAGGAAAGTACGTCGCCGCGATCGATCAGGGAACCACGTCTTCACGCTGCATGATCTTCGATCACGCGGGCACCGTCGTCGCCGTCGATCAGAAGGAACACCAGCAGATCTTCCCGCAGGCCGGTTGGGTCGAGCACGACGCGTCGGAGATCTGGGACAACGTGCGCGCCGTCGCGGCCGGTGCCATGGCCGCAGCGGATCTGACGCGCGAGGACATCGCCGCAGTAGGTATCACCAACCAGCGTGAGACGGCGCTGGTGTGGGACCGCGAGACGGGCAAGCCGATCTACAACGCCATCGTCTGGCAGGACACCCGTACCGATCGCATCGCGACCGCACTCGGCGGCGGCGATGCCAACAAGTACACCGCCAAGACCGGTCTGCCGTTGGCCACCTACTTCTCCGGGCCGAAGATCAAGTGGATTCTCGACAACGTCGACGGTGCACGGGCCAAAGCCGAAGCGGGAGAGCTGTGTTTCGGCAACATGGACACCTGGGTGCTGTGGAACATGACCGGCGGAACCGACGGCGGATTGCACTACACCGATCCGACCAACGCGTCGCGCACGTTGCTGATGGATCTCGACACCCTGCAGTGGGACGAGGGCATCTGCGCCGACATGGGCATTCCGATGTCGATGCTGCCCGAGATCAGGTCGAGTTCCGAGGTGTACGGCACCGGCCGTGAACGCGGACCGTTCCGCGGTGTGCCGATCTCCGGAATTCTGGGCGACCAGCAGGCTGCCACCTTCGGCCAGGCCTGCCTGTCGCCCGGTGAGGCCAAGAATACCTACGGCACAGGCAATTTCGTGCTGCTCAACACCGGCACCGAGAAGGTCATGAGCAAGAACGGCCTGCTCACCACCGTCTGCTACAAGATCGGCGACCAGCCGACGGTGTACGCGCTCGAAGGCTCGATCGCGGTGACGGGTTCGCTCGTGCAGTGGTTGCGGGACAACCTCGGCATGATCTCCTCGGCTGCGGACATCGAGACCGACGCGCGTTCGGTGGACGACAACGGCGGCGCGTATTTCGTGCCCGCGTTCTCGGGTCTGTTCGCTCCGCACTGGCGTGCCGATGCTCGCGGTGCCATCGTGGGATTGACGCGGTTCGTCAACAAGGGCCACCTGGCCCGTGCCGTACTCGAAGCCACTGCGTACCAGACGCGCGAGGTCATCGAGGCCATGAACGCCGACTCCGGTGTCGACCTCGAGGTGCTCAAGGTCGACGGCGGAATGGTCGTCAACGAGCTGTTGATGCAGTTCCAGTCCGACATCCTGAACGTCGACGTGGTGCGGCCCGTCGTAGCCGAAACCACCGCTCTCGGAGCGGCATACGCGGCAGGCCTCGCCGTCGGATATTGGGCGAGCGAGGACGATATTCGCCAGAACTGGGCCGAGGACAAGACATGGACACCGTCCATGGACGAAGACCAGCGGGCAAAGCTGTACGCCGGCTGGAAGAAGGCAGTGACACGTACTCTCGATTGGGTTGATGAAGAATGAGTTCCACCACAACGGCTTTGAGTCCAACCTCGCGCGCCGAGGCGATCGCACGGATGGAAGCCGAAGAGCTGGACATCCTGGTGATCGGCGGCGGCGTCGTCGGCGCGGGAACGGCTCTCGACGCGGTGACGCGTGGTCTGAAGGTCGGACTGCTCGAAGCACGCGACTATGCGGCCGGCACGTCCAGTCGCTCGAGCAAGCTGTTCCACGGCGGTCTGCGGTACCTCGAACAGTTCAACTTCTCGCTGGTGTTCGAGGCCCTCAAAGAGCGCTCGCTCGTGCTGAACACGTTGTGCCCGCACCTCGCTCGGCCGGTGCCGTTCATATATCCGCTCGAAAAGGTGATCGACCGTCCGTACGTGGGGCTCGGCATCGGCGTGTACGACGTCATGGGTGCCGGACGCGGCGTACCGAGTCATCACAAGCACCTCGGTAAGAAGAAGACGCTCGAATCCTTCCCTTCCGGTAAGCGGTCGGCGATTCGCGGTGCGGTGAAGTTCTACGAGGGCCAGGTCGACGACGCTCGGCACACGATGATGATTGCGCGGACCGCGGCCGCCTATGGGGCGTTGTGCGCCAATAGCACTCGCGTCACGGGCTTTCTTCGGGAGGACGACAAGGTCGTCGGTGTCGTGGCGAGCGATCTGGAAACGGGTCGTTCGTTCGAGGTGCGTGCCAAGCAGGTCATCAACGCCGCGGGTGTGTGGACCGACGAGGTCCAGCAGATGGTCGGCGGGCGTGGACAGTTCCAGGTTCGCGCATCCAAGGGCGTGCACCTGGTGGTGCCCCGCAACCGCATCAACAGCGCCACGGGCATCATCACGCGCACCGAGAAGAGCCTGCTCTTCGTCATCCCGTGGGGAAGCCACTGGATCATCGGCACCACCGATACCGACTGGAAGCTCGATCTCGCCCACCCGGCCGCGAGCCAGAGCGACATCGACTACATCCTGGGGCACGTGAACAAGCTGCTGGCCGATCCACTGGACCGCGCCGATGTCGTCGGGGTCTACGCAGGTCTGCGGCCGTTGCTGTTCGGAGAATCCGACTCCACCAGCACGCTCTCCCGCGAGCATGCGGTGTCCAGCCCGGTGCGAGGACTGACCGTCATCGCCGGTGGCAAGTACACCACCTACCGCGTGATGGCCAAGGACGCAGTGGATGCCGCGGTGCACGGACTCGAACGGACAGTGCCCAAGTGCGTCACCGAGAACATCCCACTCGTCGGGGCCGACGGCTACCTCGGGGCGTACAACTCCCGCAATCTGACGGCCGAACGCACCGGCATGCGGGTCTCACGCGTCGAGCATCTGTTGGGTCGGTACGGCACCCTGATAGGTGAGGTGCTGGATCTGATCGACGCCGATCCCGAACTCGGGAAGCCTCTCGACAGCGCACCGGAGTACCTCAAGGCAGAGGTCGTCTATGCCGCGAGTCACGAAGGCGCGCAGCATCTCGAGGACATCCTGACCCGGCGGACCCGTATCTCCATCGAGGTTCCCGATCGTGGTGAAGCAGCAGCCGAGGAAGTGGCTCGGCTGGTGGCTCCGATTCTGGGCTGGGACGATCAGCACCGGGCCGAGGAGATCGAGCACTACCGTCTTCGTGTTCTGGCAGAACGGGATTCACAGCAACAGCCCGACGACGAGACCGCCGACGCGGCCAGGCTCGGGGCACCGGACGTGCGCGCCGGGGTGAGCTGACGCCTCACAGCGGTTCGGTGAGGTAGCGCCGCAGGGTCGGGATCGGTGGTTGTGTTTTCCGATCCTGCGGCCGCGTTCCTCGTCGCACGGTACGACGCGCTTGTGGCGGAAATCGTCTGTCTTCCTCGGCGCTACGGGCCGTTCATGTCGATGCTGGACGGTGGAGGACATGCAGCTCACCCGTCGATCCCTCCTCAGATATGCCGCTCTCGGTGCCGCTGCCACGCCCGTGCTGGCGTGCAGCCCGGCGTTGGTTCGCACCCGGCCGATGCTGACACACGGCGTCGCCAGCGGTGATGTGCGTGCCGACGGAGCGCTGGTGTGGGCACGTTCCAATACTCCGGCGACGATGATCGTCGACACGTCCGCGACGGACTCGTTCTCCTCGGTGACGACGATGCGCGGGCCACTGCTGACCCCGCAGTCGGACGGCACGGGAGTGCTGCGCCTGACCGGATTGCCTGCGGGACAGAAGGTTCATTATCGGGTCACGCTCGAGGGCGAGGACGGCGCGACGTCGGAACCCGTCACCGGAATGTTCTCCACAGCTCCTGACGGCCCATCCGACATTCGCCTGTTGTGGGGTGGCGACACCGCAGGCCAGGGTTACGGCATCAACCCCGACATCGGCGGTATGACCATCTTCTCGGCGATGGCCGACAGGCAGCCGGATCTGTTCCTGCACAGCGGCGACGTCATCTATGCGGACGGCCCGCTCGAGGAGCGCGTGACACTTCCCGACGGCCGCATCTGGCGAAACACCATGAGCGAGGCCAAGTCCAAGGTTGCCGAGACGCTCGACGAGTACCGCGGCCAATACGCCTACAATCTCACCGACGACAACTACCGCCGCTTCAATTCGTCGGTCGCCCAGATGGTCCAGTGGGACGATCACGAAACCGTCAACAACTGGTACCCCGGTGAGATCCTCGACCTGGAGCAATACACGGTGAAGGATGTGGACCTGCTGTCGCAGAGAGCGTTGCAGGCGTTTCACGAGTGGTTGCCCATCGCGCCCACAGAAGCCGTCGACGGCCGGGTGTACCGCAAGATCGCCTACGGGCCGCTGCTCGACGTCTTCGTCCTCGACATGCGCACGTACAAGGATGCGAACGGTGCGAATACCGCTGCGTCAGGGGAGATCCTCGGCTCGGCGCAGCGTCAGTGGTTGATCGCGGAGCTGTCCCGCTCCACCGCGACGTGGAAGATCATCGCGAACGACCTGCCCCTCGGACTCGTCGTTCCTGACGGAAAGGACGCGCAGGAAGGCGTCGGCAACGGAGACCCCGGTGCGCCGTTGGGCCGTGAGACCGACATCGCGCAGGTGCTCACTGCGATCGATCGGAACGACGTCACCGGCACCGTCTGGCTCACCGCCGACGTGCATTACACAGCAGCGCATCACTATTCGCCGGAGCGCGCGGCCTACCAGGAATTTCGCGAGTTCTGGGAATTCGTCAGCGGGCCGCTCAACGCCGGCGCGTTCGGCCCCAACGATTTGGACGGCACCTTCGGCCCGGAGGCAGTGTTCGTGCACGCGCCACCGGAGCCGAACGCGTCGCCACTCGACGCGTTTCAGCATTTCGGTGAGGTTCTCATCGACGGGGACTCGCGCGATCTGACCGTCAACCTGTGCGACGCGACCGGGGCTGTGCTGTTCACGAAGGTACTGCCTGCCGCCTGATCGCTCGGGCCCGTCGGGGTCAGGTCGGCGAAAACGACTGCACTCGAACGGACATCGTCCGCCGTGCCGGCAGCGGCCCCGCCGTCCTCGTCCGGCCCGACGGATACATCGCGTGGGCCGGACGCTCCGAATCGGAGGAGTGGCTACAGATTCTCGAACAATGGACCGATCAGCCCTGCAGCAACGTGAACGAATGCTCGCGAATCAGAATGGACGGTCCGCCCGCCTCGTACGCCTGATCCGGATCACTCGACGTCGACTGACTCCACTTGCCCTCCGGCAGCGTGAATTCGACTGTCGCAGGTGAGGCATTGACCATCCAGGCGAACGCCGCGTCTCCCTCGCCCGCACGCATCAGAATCAGAATGCTGTGTGCGTTGCCGTCGGACCAATCCTCGTCGACCATCTTTTGACCGTCGGCGCGGTAGAAGTCGACCGTATCGGGTCCTGCCCCGTCCTCCTCGGAATCGCTGTCGTGCCGGAACCAGGTGGGACGCAGCGCCGGATGCTCGTCGCGCAGCGAGATCAAATGGGTGGTGAAGTCCACGAGATCCTGATCGACCGTGCTCCAATCGAACCAGGAGACCTCGTTGTCCTGGCAGTACGCGTTGTTGTTGCCGTTCTGCGTTCGGCCCAGTTCGTCGCCGCCGAGGATCATCGGGACGCCTGCCGAAAGGAGCAGTGTGGCAAGGTGATTACGCTGCTGGCGGGCGCGGAGTGCGTTGACGCCCTCGTCGTCGGTCGGGCCCTCGGCGCCACATCCCCACGAACGGTTGTCGGATTCGCCGTCCTGGCTGTCCTCGCCGTTCTCCTCGTTGTGCTTCTCGTCGTACGAATTGAGGTCGGCCAGAGTGAAGCCGTCGTGGGCGGTGATGAAGTTGACGCTCGCCAGCGTCGGGCGCCGGGTGCTCTCGTAGACGTCGGGGCTGCCGGTGACACGTTGCGCCAGAGCGGACAATGCGCCGTCCTCTCCGCGCCAGAAGTCACGAACGTCGTCGCGGAACTTACCGTTCCACTCCGACCACCGGGCCGGGAACCCGCCCACCTGGTAGCCCTGGGTGTCCCAGGGCTCGGCGATGAGTTTGACCGGCGCGAGCGTCGGATCCTGGTGTACGAGATCGAGGAACGCGCTGTGGACGTCGAGGCCGGAGTCCTGACGGGTCAGGGTGCTCGCGAGATCGAAACGGAATCCGTCGACGTGCATCTCCGTGACCCAGTACCGCAGCGAGTCCATGATCAGGCCCAGCGCCGCGGGATGTCCGACGTTGAGGCTGTTGCCGGTGCCCGTGGTGTCGTAGTAGGCGCTGCGGTCGTCGTCGACGAGTCGGTAGTGCGAGCCGTTGTCGATTCCTTTGAGCGACAACGTCGGTCCCAGGTGGTTGCCCTCGGCTGTGTGGTTGTAGACGACGTCGAGGATGACCTCGATACCGGCCTCGTGCATCGCCTTGACCAGTGCCTTGAATTCGTCCACCTGACCGCCGGTGTCGCCGGTGCTGGCGTACTCGTTGTGCGGGGCGAAGAAGCCGATGGAGTTGTAGCCCCAGTAGTTTCGGCGGCCCTCTTCGAGCAGGTGCGAATCCTGGACGAACTGGTGGATGGGCAGCAGCTCCACTGCGGTGACGCCGATACGCTTCAGGTGCGCGATCGCGGCGGGGTGGGCCAGTCCTGCGTACGTTCCTCGAATGTCCTCGGGAACATCGGGATTGGTGGCGGTGAAGCCCTTCACGTGGACCTCGTAGACGACAGTGCGGTCCAGCGGAGTGCGCGGTGCCTCGTCGCCGGTCCAATCGAAGTTCGATTGCACTGCAACGGAATACGGCATGTGCGGCGCGGAGTCCTCGTCGTTGCGGGTCTCGGGCTCCGCATGCAGATGCGAGAACACCGATTCGTTCCAGTCGACCTGGCCGGTGACGGCCGTGGCGTACGGGTCGAGCAGTAGCTTCGCCGGGTTGTGGCGCAGTCCCGAGGCGGGATCCCACGGGCCGTCGACGCGGAGACCGTATCGCGTTCCCGGGGTGACGTCGGGCACCAGATCGTGAAAGACGTGACCGGTGCGAAGCGTCAACGGTGTTGTACTGCGCTCTGTTCCGTCTTCGTTCATCACGACGACGGACACCGAGTCGGCTGTTTCGGAGTAGACGGCGAGGTTGGCTCCGTCGTCGGACAGACGCGAGACGCCCAGGGGATACGGGAGACTGGATGAGGTGGGCATGAACGGCCGATTACCCCCGGCGCAGGTGAGCGAAACGCATGCCCACCTGGTGCTCGGATAGAATCGACGAGGAGTTTGCGCCCGTCCTTGACCTACGGCCGCATGTGACTAAGGACGAGGCCATGAATCCCGCAGTACCCGGTCCCGGTTCGGCTCGGCTCGACGAGCTGTTTCCCGGTGACAATGCCACCGAGGCTCGGTTTCGCGAGCTGGATTGGAGCTCCACAGAGCTGGGACCGGTGGAGCAATGGCCGTACGAATTGATCGCGGCCATCCGCACGGTCATGCCGTCGACCATCCCGATGTTGATCTGGTGGGGGCCGCACCTGGTCCAGATCTTCAACCACTCGTACACCGATTTTCTCGGTGACAAGTTTCCCGCCGCCGCAGCGCAGCCGGCCAGGGACTGCTGGGCAGAGATCTGGGACGAGATCGGCGCATTGGCCCATCAGGTCGTCGACGGCGGCACTGCGGTGCACGGTGCTCGCCAACAGTTCATGATGAATCGGTACGGGTTCCTCGAAGAGACGTACTGGACCTTCTCGTACAGTCCGATTCACGGTCCCGAGCGCGCGGTCCTCGGCGTGTTCGTCGCGACGTCGGAGGTCACCCAGCAGCTCCTCGGCGAACGCCGCATGCAGGCGTTGCTGAGCCTGGGCACGCTGACGGGCAACGACACCGACGGTGCCGTGGACATCTGCCGTGCGGCAGTGGGTGTGCTCGCGGCCGAAGCATCGGAGTTTCCCCTCGTCGCCGGTTACCTCCGCGAAGATCTGAATGCGGACGGCCCGGTGGAGTGTGTCGTGACCGGCGGCGACGCCGGGTACCAGGCTGCGACGTGGGAGTGCGCCGACATCTCTCGCGTTGCCGACGGTACGGTCGCCTGCGCGACCGTGCAGGTGGACGGCAACGTTCCGCAGGCCGTCGTCGTGCCGTTGACGATGGCCGGTCGGGTACAGCCGGTCGGGGCGTTGTTGATCGGAGTGAGCAGCCATCGGGTGATCGACGATGCCTTCACCTCGTTCTGCGTCGTCGTCGCCGAACGCCTGTCCACCGCACTGACGGCCTCGCACGCGTTCGAGATGGAGCGCAGCCGGGTGGCGGCCTTGGCCGACGCCGATGCTGCGAAGACTCGGCTGCTCGAGAACGTCGGGCACGAATTCCGCACCCCGCTGACGTTGCTGACGGGCCCGCTCGATTCGGTACGCGAGAACGCTGCTTCGGTGCTGGACGCGAACGACCGCGAATCACTCGACGTCGTTCATCGCGCGTCGATGCGGCTGCGCAGGTTGGTGGACGACCTGCTCGACATCGTCAATGCCGAGGCCGGCCGACTCGTCTCTCGACCCGAGCCGGTGAACCTCGGCTCGGTGACACGCGATTGCGCGACGATGTTCTCGGCCGTCGCGTCGGCGCAGGGGCTCGAGCTCGTCGTGGATGCGGCCGAGGACGTCGTGGTCCTGACCGACGCCGAAATGTGGTCGAAGGTGGTGTTCAACCTCGTCGCCAACGCCGTCAAGTACACCCCGGCCGGACGGGTGTCGGTTCGTCTGGTCGCGGACGAGAATACCGCTCGGCTCGTGGTCGCAGATACCGGACTGGGAATTCCGGCCGAGGACCTGCCTCGAATCTTCGACCGGTTCCACCGCGTCGAACGAGAAGGCGCGCACAGCATCGAAGGGTCCGGAATCGGGCTTGCCCTGGTGACGGACTTGCTGACCGCCTTGAACGGGCGCATCGACGTCGACAGCGACGTGGGCCGGGGGACTACCTTCACCGTGCAGGTGCCGCGGTTGCCCGCAGAAGCTGCCGCTGTCGATCGACCCGGCGCTCCGGCCGATCCGATCTCGGCGATCTTCCCCTCGATCGAGCCCGTTCCCGAGACGACCGATCGCGCCGACGTCCTGCTCGTCGAGGACAACGTCGACATGCGCAACTACCTCGCGCGCCTGCTGACCGACGAAGGGTGGTCCGTCTCGACAGCGGGGGACATCGAGACCGCTCTCGATCGTGCCCGGACGATGCTGCCGGGGCTCGTGCTCTCCGACGTCATGCTGCCGGGGCGCAGTGGTCTGGATCTGGTGGACGACATCCGCGGCGACGCCGACTTGAGGCGAGTACCGGTCATCTTGCTGACCGCTCGTGCGGGAACCGACTTTGTGCTCGACGGACTCGGACGCGGTGCCGACGATTACATCGTCAAGCCGTTCCACGACCGAGAACTCGTCGCGCGCGTTCGCGTGCACCTCGAACTGTCACGGATGCGTGAGCAGCTGATCGCGGAGAGCGGCAATCAGGCCGCGACACTGCGTACGGCGCTCGAGACCCGCGGCACGATCGGCCGAGCCGTCGGCATCCTCATGTCGGTGTACCGCATCGACGCGGACGCCGCGTTCACGCAATTGACCGAACTCTCACAGAACACCAACCGCAAGACGCGGGATCTGGCCGTCATGATCGCCGACGACTTCACCGCCGGCCTCGCCCGCAACCACTGACCGGCCGGTCAGTGGTTGCGGCGGTAGTTCTCGCGTTCGCGTTCGAGTTCCGCCGTCTTCTTCTCGCTCTTCAGATCGGCGGGCAGTCCGTGAATCTCGAGACGACGAGCGCGGTTCTGGTCCATGTATGCGGCGGTGTAGAACAGCGCGAGCAGCAGGGCCAACAGGACCATCGAGGCACGTAACCAGATCGCGCCGGGAAAGAGCACGAAGAACCCGATGAAGATGGGCAGGAACGGGATCATCGAGCGCAGGATGTGACGCGGTGTCGCGCCGGGGCCGACGAGGTCGCGTCGAACCCAATCCTGCATCGAGTCGGGGAGTTTGCGGCCCAGGACGGCGTAGCCCAACCATTGGCCGGCGTTCGGACGGGTGCGCTGGGGTCGTGCGCTCATGTCAGTGCTCCTGCTGCGATCGCCGCGTCGTTGACGCGAGTGAGGACGCGGCGCAACTGCTCCAGTTCGTCGAGTGACGCACCGAGTCTCGCCACGACCGCGGATGGAATCTTTTCGGCTTCGGCGCGGAGAGCGGCTCCGGCGGGGGTGAGGGATACGAGCAGAATGCGCTCGTCTTCCGTGCTGCGTGTGCGAGTGAGCAGGCCCATCGATTCCAGACGCTTGAGCAGCGGGGACAGGGTGGGCGAGTCGAGTTGCAGCGCTGAGCCGATCGCTTTGACCGACATCGGCGACTCGCCCCACAAGGCCAACATCACGAGATACTGCGGATGGGTCAGGCCCATCGGTTCGAGCAACGGCCGATACACCGACAGCACAGCCCGGTTGGTGACGGCCAGGGCGAAGCAGACCTGGCGATCGAGCGCGAGTGGATCCTCGGTGGTGGTCACGATGGCCAGAGTATCAGAATTGATTAGTGCACGAATTGTTCGTGTACGACTCAAGGGACGAAAAAGGGCGGAGGTACAGGTTCGCCACCTCGATCGGGTATCGAGTCTGCGGCAGTGGTGAAAGTTTGCCCACAACGTGTTACCGGGCGCGCAATTGTGCAATGCTGCACCTCGATTCACCCTTACCGTGATAATCCCGAGAGGATCGCCATGCGTCGCCGACGCATCTCCACCACTGTCTTCGTCGCAGCGTTGTCCCTGTCGATCGCCTCGGGAGGTATCGCATCCGCCGAGCCGGCTGCCCCCTCCGCCCGCATCGTCGACACCGTCCTGGCATCCGACACGCTGCGCACGCTGAAGGTCGACTCACCCGCTATGGGGGCCGTCGTCGAAGTGCAGGTGCTCACGCCCGCGGTGAAGACCGGACCGCGTCCGACGCTGTACATGCTCAGCGGCATCGGCGAAGAGGATCCGCACAACAGCATGTGGTTGCGGAAGGGGCAGGCAGCGGAGTTCTTCGCCGACAAGAAAGTCAACGTCGTCCTGCCGTTGGCCGGGCCAGGCAGCTTCTACACCGACTGGCAGCGCGACGACCCGAAACTCGGCCGGTACCAGTGGGAAACGTTTCTCACCGAGGAACTACCTCCGCTGATCGACGCGGCCGTGGACGGCAACGGCCGCAACGCGATCGCGGGACTGTCGATGGGCGCACAATCGGCGATGATGCTCGCCGCACGTAACCCGGACGTGTACTCCGGCGTGGCGTCGTACAGCGGCTGCTTCGCGTCCGCCGAGCCGTTGGGCCAGGCCAGTATTCGAGCCATCGTCGCAGCTTTCGGCGGCAATGCCGACAACATGTGGGGCGGACCCTTCGATCCTGCGTGGGCCGAACATGATTCGGTGGCCAATGCCGAAAGTCTGCGCGGTACCGATGTCTACGTGTCGGTGGGAACCGGCGCTCCCGGACGTCACGAAAGCTTCGACACTGCAGCGGGATGGGACAGGGTGGTGGTCGGTGGCCTCATCGAGGTCGGGTCCAACTACTGCACACACCGACTCGCGGATCGGCTCGGCCAGTTGAACATTCCTGCAACGTTCGACTTCACCGAGACCGGAACGCACTCGTGGCCGTACTGGGTGGAGCAGCTACCGAAGAGTTGGCCGACCCTCGCCGGATCCCTCGGTATCTCGGGCTGACGCTCGGTATCTCGGGCCGATTGCTCAGTGGGTCCATGGGCAGTCGAGAGGCTTCGTCAGGCCGAGGTGCTTCTCGACTAGCGTCACCGACTGGTCTCGGAGGCGGTCGTAGATCCGGTACGGGTCGTGCAGGGTCCGTCCCAGAACGCTTTCCATCGCCTCCGCATCGAAGGCTGCCGCGGTATTGTCGGAATTGCGTGTGCCGTCGGATTCGAGATTGGACCTGAAGATGCCCGCCGCCGACTTGGGCAGGAAGTCCTCGTACACGATCGGGTCGGCCGCGAGAACACCCGACCTGACCAGATCGACGAGGCCACCGTCCCGGTCTGCAGCGGACGGGTTGGTCCCGGTGACTCGAAAGGTGAAGTAGGCGAGGTCTTCTGCCATCCACAGTGTCTCGTCGTCCGGCACCAGCGACGACCACAGTGCGGACGCGTCCTCGGGTTCCTCGGTATCGAGTCGATCCAGATACTCGTCGTAGCGACGTCGTCCGAGTGCGGTAGCTGCCGCGCCCCTGGCTTCGACCTCGCCGAACCGCACCCGTAGATGGCCGGGTTCGACGTTGCCGTTCTCGTCGAGAAACATCCGCTGCTCGTCCAGCGCTCGGAACGACGTCTGGCGCAACAGCAATCCGGGACCGGACGTACGAGGAGGGCCCTGGATGGTGTCGATCATCGCCACCCCGTGCTCTCCCATACGGCGATGCAGAAGGTCGATGTCCAGAACCCTCGGTGTCAGATGGTTGATGTGGGTGGAGGAGACACCACCGATGTCGGCGGCCACCGCCGAGACTGCCGCGAGTTCGCGGTACCACGCTCTGTCGACAGGGTCGGTCGACAACGCGAACGCCGCCGTCGCGAGGTCCAGAAAGGTAGCGGACTCCTCCGCTGCGAGGCCGTTGTCCCTCTCGCACGTGGCTGCCAGCTCGAGCAGTAGCGGAGGGAACAGTGTTCTGCGATCGAGGAATTCCGCCAGGCGACGGCCGAGATCCGGGTCGAAGAACCGTCGATCCGACGCCACCAGCATCGAGGTGAAGATCCGGAACGGGTTGATCGCCAGCTCGGCCGGATCGATCGGCCGGAACGCAGTCGACACCACCGGAATCGAACTCGACGCAGTGTCACGCAGATCGTAGAAACCCACCGGATACATGCCCATGGCACCGAATATCATTGCCACCTGCGACATCTCACGTGCATTGCCGACCCGAATCGCCCCGTGCCGCTCGGCGGTGACGCGATCGATGGAGCCGAAACGTTCCGCATCGGCACCGCTGGTGCGCATCGTGTCGGCATTGATCGACGCGGTGACATCCAACAGCGTCGTGTACGCGGGAACCTCCCGCCCGTACAAAGTCGACAGACGAAGGGCGAACTGCGCTCGCAATTGCGTCGGTGTCACGTTCACCACCTCATACTGCGCTTTTCGTCGCCGGCACGGAACCTGTTCGACTGCCTGCTGCACTCTCGCGACTGTGCGCATCTACCGCACAATGTGTGCGCGATCACACAAGACCGGCGCGTTCGCCCGGGCGCAGTCTGGAGCAGACATGCGAGAGGTGCCTGCACACGGCACCGAGAAGGAGCGAAAACACATGACCGCAGTACAGGTAACGGCCGCACCGTCGCTGCCGACCGGCACCGCCACCGAGCTCTGCATCGCGGGGCAGTGGCACGGTGCATCCGACGGAGGAACCTTCACCGACTTGAACCCGACCACCGAGCAACCCCTGGCGGAGATTGCCGCAGCCACCGCGTCGGACGTGGACGCAGCGGTGCGTGCGGCCCGTGCCCAGCTCGGTGGTGAGTGGGGTGCTACCCCCGGGGCAGTCCGGGGCCAGCTGCTCAATCGGGTGGCCGATCTGATCGAGCGGGACGGTGACCTTCTCGCTCGACTCGAAGCTCTCGACGTCGGCAAGCCGGTCGGTCAACCGGCAATGCTCGACATCCCCAATGCTGCAGCCACTTTCCGGCACTTCGCGGGCTGGGCCGACAAGATCACCGGCAGCTCCATCCCCACTGCGGGCTACTTCGGGCAGCCGACGCACTCGTACACCGTCCGTGAGCCGGTGGGCGTCATCGGCATGATCGTTCCCTGGAACACCCCGCTGATGATCGCGGCGTGGAAGCTTGCTCCCGCGCTGGCCGCGGGGAACACCGTCGTCGTCAAGCCGCCGGAGGACGCGCCGCTGTCCATCCTGCACCTGGCTCGACTGATCGACGAGGCAGGAGTACCGGCCGGAGTGGTCAATGTTGTTCCAGGACTGGGTGAAGTGACGGGTGACGCCTTGGTCGGGCATCCTGACGTCGACAAGATCAGCTTCACCGGCAGCCCCCGGGTCGGCAAGCTCATCGCGAAGAAGGCTGCCAACACGTTCAAGCGGACGACGCTCGAACTCGGCGGCAAGTCCCCGCAGATCATTCTCGAGGATGCGAATCTCGACGCGGCGATCAACGGAACCGCGATGGGACTGTTCTTCAACCAGGGCCAGGTGTGTGCGGCCGGAACCCGAGTGCTGGTGCATCGCTCGCTGTACTCACAGGTGGTGGACGGATTGGCCGCAGCGGCCTCGGCTCAGGTGCTGGGCGATCCGTTCGATCCGTCGACGACGATGGGTGCCCTCGTCAACGCGAAGCAACGAGACAGTGTGCTGGGGTACATCCAGACGGGACGCGACGGCGGAGCTCGAGTCGCGGCCGGTGGCGGACGTCCCGACGGTGCCGGCTATTTCGTCGAGCCGACGATCTTCGCCGATGCCGACAACGACATGAAGATCGCCCAGGAGGAGATTTTCGGACCGGTCGGAACGGTAATTCCGTTCGATACGGCCGACGAGGCGATCTCCATTGCCAACGACACCGTGTACGGGTTGGCCGCTTCGATCTGGACCCGCGACGTGTCGAGGGCGCACATACTGGCCGCGCAGGTCCGTTCCGGCGCGGTGTGGGTGAACGGCTGGGCTGCAATCGATCCCGCTCTCCCCTGGGGCGGCATGAAGTCCAGTGGCACGGGCCGAGAACTCGGGTGGGCCGGTATCGAGGCCAACACCGAAGAGAAGGTCGTCACCGTAGTTCTGTAGCCCGACTCCCTCGTGCAGCAACGAAACAGCAAGGACTGACATGCCGAAGAAATCGACCGACTACGTCGTCGTCGGAGCAGGATCAGCAGGAAGCGTCATCGCCAGGAGGCTCCTCGACGCGGGACACACCGTCCACGTGATCGAAGCCGGTCCCGTGGACACCGATCCGGCGATCCACTCACCGCAGGGCTGGCCGACGCTGTTGGGCGGACCGCAGGATTGGGGACTGTTCACCACCCCGCAGAAGCACGCCAACGATCGGCGAATCTTCTGGCCACGCGGACGCGTTCTCGGTGGCAGCTCGTCCCTCAACGGAATGATCTACGTACGTGGGCATTCCAGCGATTACGACGGGTGGGCATCGGCCAGCGGTGACGCCGGATGGTCGTGGGAGAACGTGCTGCCGCTGTTCAAGCGTTTGGAGTCACACGAGCTCGGTGCCAACGAGTTCCACGGCGGTGACGGGCCACTGCCGGTGTCCATCATGGGTACCCCGCATCCGCTGGCGGCAGCCTTCGTCGACGCGGCCGTCGAGCACGGGCACAAGCTCATCGACGACTTCAACGCCGACGAGATGGTCGGTGCCGGCTACAACCACACCACCACACGCGACGGTGAGCGGATGAGTGCCTGGAAGAGCTTCGTCGGCCCGGTGCTCGACAATCCCGACCTGACGTTGACCACCGGTGCTCTCGTGCACCGAGTGGTGCTCGAGAACGGCCGAGCGGTGGGCATCGAATACAGCCGCGGAGATGGCGAGCTGGAGCGAGCGTTCGCCGATCACGAGGTCATCCTGTGCGGCGGAGCCCTCGGATCTCCGAAGACCCTGCTGCTCAGTGGAATCGGACCGTCCGCACATTTGACTGAACTAGGAATCGACACAGTCGTCGACCTGCCGGGGGTGGGCGAAAACCTGCACGACCATTTGCTGCTCAGCAACATCTACGAGTCCCTCGAGCCGCTCGCAGCCGGTACCAACAACCTGCTCGAAGCGCAGCTGTACGCCCGCAGTACCGGATGGGCCGGCGCTGCACCCGATCTGCAGCCCCTGTTCATGCACATCCCCTACCCCGCCGACGGATACCCGGTGCCGGAGAACGGCTACACGATCGCTCCGGGAATCGTGGCTCCGCGTTCACGCGGCACGCTGCGATTGGCGTCCTCGGATCCGAATGAACTGCCGCTGGCGGATCCGAACATCCTGGCCGATCCGTACGACCTCGAGGCGATGGTCGACGCGGTGGAGATCTGCCGGGAGATCGGTGCCTCCGATGCCTTCGCGCCGTGGCGCAAGGCGGAGGTGGTTCCGGGACCGAGCGCCCGCACCCGCGACGACCTGCGGGCATACGTCCGACAGACTGCCGGTACGTACCACCACCAGGTCGGCACCTGCAAGATGGGAGCCGAGTCGGACTCCGATGCCGTTGTCGGAGCGGACCTTCGGGTCCGCGGGGTCGATGGATTGCGCGTGGCGGACGCGTCGATCATGCCCACGGTGCCGTCGGGCAACACCAACGCGCCGTCCATCATGGTCGGTGAGCGGGCCTCGGATCTGATCCTCGGAAAGTAGTTCGTGGTCGGGTGAGGGCGGCGTGCGCTCTCACCCGGCGCGATACTCCCGCGGCGACATACCGTACGTCTCCTTGAACAGCTTCGAGAAGTTCGAGGAATCGATCAAACCGTGACGCGCACAGACGGTTCCGATACTGTCTGCGGCGAAACGAGGGTCACGCAGATCGCGGTGGCACCTCTCCAGTCGCCTGGATCTGATCCAACCGGCCACCGTGCGACCGTCCTGCTCGAAGAGCTTCTGCAAGTAGCGCGTCGAAATATGCAGGTGCGCAGCGAGAGACGCCGTGGACAGTGTCGGATCGGACAGCTGAGATTCGACGAGACTCTTGGCCTCGATCAGGAGTGTGGATCCCGGCGCATCGTGGGGAGCCGCGTCGTCGAGAGCGGCGCAGAGCAAATCGAGGACGGCGTTCTCGAGCATCGGTGTCGTCGGCAATGTGCCGTCGGCGGCGTTGCGACGCAAATTGAACAGGAACGGCGACACCAGCGCACCGACGCCGTGATCGCCCTCGATGCGACGCGCCGCGACGGTCGTCAAGTCACGGGAATCGATGCGGAGCGCGTCGCGTGGAAACATCACCACGAACATCTCGAAGTCCCCGGCGAAGTGCAGATCGTAAGGGGCACTGGTGTCGTAGACCGCGAAGTCGCCAGGATGGAGCACGGCCTCGCGCTCGTTCTGGACGATCGTGCCGCACCCCGTCAGTTGCAGACCCACCTTGATCGATCCGGGGTCGGACCGACGGATGGTCGCGCGTGTGCGCCTGACGTCGACCTCCCGGCCGGTCACCTCGCTCAGTTGCAGCGCCCCGAGCGTTGACGACACCAGCGTGCCCTGGAACGACGACGGCCCGGTGGACACAGCGTCGAGCGGCACGAACGCCGTCGAGACGTTCTCGCGCCATTGCTCGAAATCCTGTGCCACCGGGCTCATGTCATACGGTCGGACGGTTGTCGATCAGGCGGCGGGCCTTACCGATGGAACGCTCGAGGGCCGCCGGTGCAACGACGTCAACCGCGACGCTGACGCCGATCCGGTCCTTGACCAGCTTCTTCAGCGTTGCTGCGGCAATCGGATGCGTGTCGAGCGCGGCATCGGGTCGGGCTTCGACGAGGACGGTCAGTGAGTCCATGCGTCCGGCACGCTCGAGCACACACTGGAACTGCGGTGCCAGAACGGGAACCGTCAAGATCAGCTCCTCGATCTGCGTCGGGAAGAGATTGACCCCGCGCAGAATGATCATGTCGTCGGTGCGGCCGGTGACCTTCTGCATCCGACGCATCGTGCGAGCCGTGCCCGGCAACAGTCGCGTCAGATCGCGGGTGCGGTAGCGGATGATCGGCATCGCTTCCTTGGACAAGGACGTGAACACCAATTCACCCTCCTCGCCGTCGGGCAGAACCTCGCCGGTCACCGGGTCGATGACCTCCGGGTAGAAATGATCCTCCCAGATGTGGAGTCCGTCCTTGGTTTCGACGCATTCCATCGCGACGCCCGGTCCCATGACCTCGGACAGGCCGTAGATGTCGACGGCGTCCATGTCGAGAGTCTTCTCGATCTCCTTGCGCATCTCCTCGGTCCAGGGCTCCGCGCCGAAGACTCCGGTTTTCAGTGAGGTCTTCGCCGGATCGATGCCCTTCTTGACCATCGCGTCGACGATCGTGAGCATGTAGGACGGCGTGACCATGATGGCGTCGGGCTCGAAGTCCTCGATGAGCTGGATCTGACGATCGGTCATACCGCCTGACATTGGAATCACGGTGCAGCCCAGTCGTTCTGCGCCGTAGTGTGCGCCGAGTCCGCCGGTGAAGAGACCGTAACCGTAGGCGACGTGCACCTTGTCCGACGGCTTGACACCACCGGCGCGGAGGCTGCGCGCGATGAGGTCGGCCCAGTTGCTGATGTCGTTCGCGGTGTACCCCACCACTGTCGGCCTACCCGTGGTGCCCGAGGACGCGTGGATGCGCGAGACCTTGTCCTGCGGCACCGCGAACATTCCGAACGGGTAGTTCTCCCGCAGGTCCTTCTTGGCGGTGAACGGGAATTTCGCCAGATCCGACAGGTCTTTCAGATCGGTCGGATGCACCCCGGCGTCGTCGAATGCTTTCGTGTAGTGCGGAACGTTGTCGTACGCGTGCTGCAGCGACCATCGCAGGCGCTCCAACTGCAGCGTGGAAATGCGGTCCCGAGAGGCGAACTCGATGTCGGGGGTATCGGTGGGGGCGGACAGCACACTGGTCATGATCGGTCTCTCGTGGTCTCAGGCGTCGAAGTCGACGGTGACGGTGTCGCTGAGTGGGAAGGTTTGGCAGGTGAGCACGAAGCCGGCATCGACCTCGTTGTCTTCCAATGCATAGTTACGACGCATGTCGACCTCTCCGAAGGTCACCTTCGCGCGGCAGGTGCCGCACACTCCGCCCTTGCATGCGAAGGGGAGGTCCGATCGCAGCTGCTCGGCCGAATCGAGAATCGACTCGTCCTGCGGCAAAGCGCCTTTCACCTCGCGGCCATCGAGGATGATCGTGACCTCACTGCTGGGGCCGGTGATACCGGGCTCGTGGTGCTGCTCCTGCGGCGGCGGTACGTCGTCGACGTAGAACAGTTCGTGGTGAATGCTGCTCTTCGCGACGCCGAGTTCCTTCAGAACGTCCTGGGCATCGTTCACCATCCCGAACGGACCGCACAACCAGAAGTGGTCGATGTCCGGGGTTGCGACGACGGTGTCGAGTATCTCGCGTAGCCGGCCGGCATCGAGCCTGCCGCTGAACAATTCGACTTCCCGTGGCTCGCGAGACAGCACGTGAATGACGTCGAATCGACTGCCGTACTGATCCTTCAGGTCGGCGATCTCCTCGGCGAACATCACCGTTCGCGTCCGTCGATTGCCGTACAGCAGAACCACTTCGGAGTCGGGATTCGCCAGAACGGACGCCGCAATCGACAACATCGGGGTGATACCGGAACCGGCGGCGATGAGCACGTGCCTGCCGGCCTGGGCCGGATCGGCGTGAAAGGTGCCGCTCGGGCCCTGCACGTCGATACGGTCGCCTGCTTTGACGTCGTGAACGAGCCAGGAGGAGAACAGACCGTCGGACACCTCACGGACACCGACGCGGGGACGCGCACCGGCCGGGGCGCAGATGGAGTAGGAGCGGCGGTGCTCGACGCCGTCGACGGTGCGGCTGAGCATCAGTGACTGGCCCGGGCGAAAGTCGAACTCTTCGCGCAATTCTTCCGGGACGTCGAACGTGACAGCAACGGCGTCGTCGCAGAGGGGTTCCACGTCGGCAACGGTCAGTGAATGAAAAGGTTTGTTGCGCAGATTCTTCTGAACAGGCTCGGCGGTGACGGTCATCAGATTTCCTTCACGTGGTCGAAGGGCTCGAGGCAGTCGTCGCACCGGTACTGGGCTTTGCAGAGGGTGGCGCCGAACTCGGACGTGAGCCGGGTGTTGCGCGAGCTGCACTGCGGGCAGGTGAGCTGACGGGGTTTGACGGTCAAGGTCAGCGGCACCGGGCCGGATGTACGTTCCGGGGCCGGACCCGGAGTGGAGTAGCCGGTCTCGCGCAGCTTGCGCAGGCCCTCCTCGGAGATCCAGTCGGTACTCCATGCCGGCGTCAGGCTGGTGACGATCTCGACATCCGCGTAGCCGTGGTCCTGAAGCTTGTGAGCGATGTCGTCCCGCATCGTCGCCATGGCGGGACAGCCGGAGTACGTCGGAGTGATGGTGACGAGCACGCTGCCGTTCTCGCGTACCTCTACGTCGCGCAGGACGCCGAGGTCGTCGAGGGTGAGCAGCGGCATCTCCGGATCCATGACGGTAGCTGCGATCTCGCGTGCCGTTCGCTGAAGAGTGGTCACCAGACTCCCTCCGGATGGGCCCTCGCCACGACTTGCATCTCAGCGATCAACGGGCCGAAGGCCTCGGTGTGGATGCCGCGACGACCACCGCGGCCGCCGATGGTGCCCACGGACTTGCCCTCGGGCGCTTCGAGTTCTGCGGCGTGAAGGACCTGTGCGAGAACCGAATCGAACTCGTCGCGAACATCGCGAGGGTCGACGGCGACACCGACCTTCGCGAGTGCGATCTCCTCGTCCGTCGGGATGAACAATTCCGAGACGTACGGCCAGATCCGAGTCACGGCGTCGTGGACGCGTCGCTTCGATTCGTCGGTGCCGCAGCCCAGGGTGACGACCCAGCGTGCCGCGTAATCGCGGTGGTACGTCAGCTCTTTGACGCCCTTGTTCGCAACTGCGGCAAGAACGGGATCGCGGGATTCCTGCAGGCGAGTGAAGACGGCGAGCCGCCACGTCGAGAACACGAGGAGCCGAACCAGCGATTTCGCGAAGTCGCCGTTGTCGAGCTCGGTGAGTCTGACGTTGCGGAAGTCTGCCTCGTCGCGGAAGAACGCCAGCGCATCCTCGGCGGGTGCGGGGGAGGGGTCCGAGATGAACGGCACCACCGTCGGATCGGCTTTTGCGGCGCGGGCCAGTAGCAGCCGGGCCTGGCCGAGGAGATCGAGGCCGACGTTCGCCAGCGCCACCTCTTCTTCCAGTTCCGGTGCGCGAGTGCTCCATTCGGCGAGGCGCTGGGAGCTGATCAGCGCATCGTCACCGAGCATGAGGCAGTACGCGGCAAGGGCTTTCAGGTCGACGTAGTCGGGAACGGTGGTGTCGACTCCGGCGAGCGGGTCGTCGAAGCTCGTCCCGAATGCCCACTGCCCGTGCGAGTCCTCGTCGACGAGGCCCTCGTAGGCGCTGTCGTGATCGGTCATGAGTGCTTGTCCTCTGGGAGTATGGGTCTCACATGTGGGGAACGTTGTCGGGGATCTCGTAGAACGTCGGGTGGCGGTAGACCTTGTCGC
This sequence comes from Rhodococcus sp. 05-2256-B1, assembly GCF_002258465.1. Taxonomy (NCBI): domain Bacteria; kingdom Bacillati; phylum Actinomycetota; class Actinomycetes; order Mycobacteriales; family Nocardiaceae; genus Rhodococcus; species Rhodococcus sp. 05-2256-B1. Next base: position 95,042 of record NZ_NOZA01000021.1, read on the forward strand.
CACTCGGTGCGAAGAACGGATCCTTCTCCGACGGCGACGACGCGACGATCGAGTTGGACGGAACCACCCAGATGCTGACGCCTTCGTTGCGGCGGGTGTAGACGTCGCGAGCATGCCGCAGGGCCATGTGGTCGTCGGCAGCGTGCAGTGATCCGACGTGTACGTGGTTCAGGCCGCGCTTGCCGCGTAGGAACACCTCGTACAGCGGCCAATCAGCCTTTACTGCTTCTCTTTTCGGATCCACCGGCACGTTGTCGGTGGGAACTGCGCCGTGGCCGCCCTCGGCCGTGAATTCTGTCATGATGCTGCGTTCCTTTCGGCGAATGCGGTTGCGGCCTCACGGACCCAGGCTCCGCCGTCGTGAGCTGCTCGACGGTTCGCGATGCGCTCGACGTTGGAGGCACCGTTGCCCTTGATCACCTGCATGAACTCGGACCAGTCGGGCTCACCGAAATCGTGTGACTTGCGCTCCTCGTTCCACTTCAGGTCCGGGTCGGGGAACGTGACTCCGAGTGCCTTCGCCTGCGGGATCGACATGTCGACGAAGCGTTGGCGCAGTTCGTCGTTGGTGTGGCGCTTGATGCCCCACTTCATGGACTGCTCGGTGTTGGGGGACTCGTCGTCCGGCGGGCCGAACATCATCAGTGCAGGCCACCACCATCGGTTGACGGATTCCTGGACCATGGCACGCTGTTCGTCGGTGCCGCGCATCATCGTGGCCAGCAGCTCGTAGCCCTGACGCTGGTGGAAGGATTCTTCCTTGCAGACACGGATCATGGCGCGCGCGTACGGTCCGAAGCTGCTGCGGCACAGCGGAACCTGGTTGCAGATCGCTGCGCCGTCGACGAGCCAGCCGATGGTGCCCACGTCGGCGTACGTCAGGGTGGGGTAGTTGAAGATCGAGGAGTACTTCTGCTTGCCCTCGATGAGCTTGACCGTCAGGTCGGCGCGGTCCGCTCCGAGCGTTTCCGCGGCGGAGTAGAGGTAGAGACCGTGGCCGGCCTCGTCCTGCACCTTGGCCATCAGGATCGCCTTGCGGCGCAACGACGGTGCGCGGGTGAGCCAGTTGCCCTCCGGCTGCATGCCGATGATCTCGGAGTGCGCGTGCTGGGCGATCTGGCGGATGAGCGACTTGCGGTAGCCGTCCGGCATCCAGTCGCGGGGCTCGACGCGCTGCTCGTGGGCAATGGTCTCGTCGAACCCGTCCTGCAGCGTTTCGGTGGACAGGGTGTTTGACGTGGTCATAAGTCCTACTTTCATTACCGAATGATCGGTTGGTAACCAGTATGCCTCGAAGTGACCCCGGGCACAAGAGCGGCTGCGCCGCACGTGCGTGAAAGTTCGTAGCAGGGGTCGAGTTTCTGTTCACATGGGTCGTTCCGCAGGCTCCACTCCCGCTCACCTGCCGACGAAGGAGGCTCTCTTCTTCGCCAGGAAGGCATCGACGGCGGCCTTGTGGTCGGCGGTCTGTCCCAGAGCGGTCTGCGCCCGCGCCTCGCGGTCCAGGGCGTCGGACAGTCCGGACCGCGCGATCAGCGACTTGACCTGCTTGTACGCCAGGGTGGGTCCCGCAGCGAGCATTGTGGCCAGCGTGCGCGCGGTCTCGAGAACGTCGGCATCGTCGACGACGCGATGCACCAGACCCCAGTCGAGGGCCTGCGCAGCGGTGAGCTTGTCTCCGAGCAGCATCAGTCCCGCGGCCCGGCTCGCGCCGAGTGCGTCGACCAGCGTGTAGCTCAACCCCGAGTCGCTGGCCAATCCGATGCCGGTGAACGCCGTGGCGAACGACGACTTGGTGCCGGCGACGCGGATGTCTCCGGCGAGTGCGATCCCGAGACCGGCACCGACGCACGCGCCGGGGATGGCCACGACGATCGGCACCTCGAGCGCTGCGAGCCCTCGGATGACCGGGTTGTAATGCTCGCCGACGGTATCCATCGCCGTGGCCGGGTCGGCTTCGAGCGCGGTGACATGCTCGCCGAGGTCCTGGCCGACGCAGAAGTTCTTGCCCTCCGCGGTGATGAGCACCGCGCGCACGCTGGGTGCGGCGGCATTCTGCACCGCAGACATCAGGCCGACTTTCGTCATGACGTCGAGAGCGTTGTGTGCCTCGGAGCGCGCGAGGGTGATTGTCGCCAGGCCGTCGGTGACGTCGAACCGTACCGTCATGCGTTCGTCCAATCGTGAAAGCCGCGACCGGACTTGCGTCCGATGTCGCCGCGAGCAACCATGTCTCGCAACAACTGCGGGGGAGTGAACCTGTCGCCGAGGGTCGACGCCAGGTGTTCTGCGATGGCGAGCCGAACGTCCAACCCGACAAGGTCGGTGGACCGCAACGGACCCATCGGATGCTTGTAGCCGAGTTCCATGGCGCGGTCGATCGATTCGGCGTCGGCGACGCCTTCCTCTAACATCCGGATGGCCTCGAGCCCGAGGCAGACGCCGAGCCGCGAGGTAGCGAAGCCGGGGGAGTCGTTGACGAGCACCTCGGTTTTGCCGAGCAGCGACACCCACTGTTGCACTGGCTGCACGACGTCTGCGGAGGTGGCCGGGGCGCGCACGATCTCGACGAGGGTCGACGCCGGAACCGGGTTGAAGAAGTGCATCCCGATGAAGCGGCTCGGATCGCTCAGTGCTGCGCCGAGTTCCGCGATGGAGATCGAGCTCGTGTTCGACGCGATGACCGTGTTGGGCCCGGCGATCTTGTCGACGAGAGCCAGTACCTCGACCTTGAGCGACGGGATCTCGGGAACCGCTTCGACCACCAGGTCCAGGTCGGCAGGAAGATCCGCGGGGCCGGCGACGGTGGAGACCCGGGCGAGAATCGCAGCGGGGTCCTCGCTGAGCTTGCCGCGCTCGTGCGCCCGGTCCAGCCCGGTCGAGACTCGTCCGAGGGCTGCAGTCTGGTCGGCTGCTTCGGCGATGACGACGCTCGAGCCGAGGGCCGCGAACACCTGGGCAATACCCGCGCCCATCCGTCCGCCACCGACGACACCAACTGAGCGGGGAGCTGTCATTTCTTCTTCTCCAGAAATGCCGTCATCCGGCGTTGTTTGTCTTCGGTCTCGAACAGAACAGCCTGCGCGATGTCGTCGGCCCACGGGTGCGAACCGGGTGCATCGAGAATCCTTTTCGTCAGCTTCAGGGCCAGTGGGGCTTGTCTCGCAATGCGATCCGCGAGGGAATGCGCTGCAGTCAACGGCTCGTCGACGACGTCCAGCACCAGGCCGCACCGAAGTGCCACCTCTGCGTCCAGTGTCCGGCCACCGAGAAGCACCTGCTTCGCTACGGACACGCCCAACAGCGTCGGTAACCGGTAGCTGGCCCCGGCGGCAGCCATGATGCCCAGTCCCGGTTCGGGATTGCCGAACACGGCCGTCGGCGACGCGATGCGAATGTCGCAGGCGTAGGACAGTTCGGCTCCGCCGCCGAGCGCGTATCCGCGGACGGCTGCAATCGTCGGCAGGGGGAGTGCGGCGATGCGATCGAACAGGTTTCGGTTGATGCCGCGCAGTGCGTCGTCGCGAGTGCGGGCCCGCAACTGGTTGATGTCGGCACCCCCGGCAAAATGCTCGCCCGCTCCGGTCAGGATCACGATCCTGGGATCCTGCTCCACGAGCGCGCACACCTCGTGCAACTCGCCGATCATGTCGGAATCGATTGCGTTGCGCTGCTTCTCGCGACTCAGGGTGACGACAACGCGGTCCGTCGACTCCTCCACGATGAGTGTGTTCACGGTGCCTCGATCAACATCGACACGCCTTGCCCGACGCCGACGCACAGTGTCGCGAGCCCACGGGAGGCCTTCTCGCGTTCCATCCGGCCCAACAGCGTCAACAGAATTCGAGCACCCGACGAGCCGAGAGGGTGGCCGAGGGCGATGGCCCCGCCGTCGGCGTTGACGATGTCCTCGTCGAGCTTCAGCTGGCGGATGACGCCGAGGGACTGTGCCGCGAAGGCCTCGTTGAGTTCGACGGCACCGAGGTCGTCGATCGACCATCCCGCGCGCGTGAGCGCCTTCTGCGTGGACGGGACCGGCCCGAGTCCCATGATGTGGGGCGCGATGCCGGCGCTCGCGCTGGTGACGATGCGGCCGCGAACCTCGAGGCCGTACGTGCGCACGGCTTCTTCCGAGGCCACCACCAATGCCGATGCCCCGTCGGTGAACGGTGACGACGTGCCGGCGGTGACGATTCCGCCCTTTCGGAACACGGTCTTCAGGGTGCCGAGCTTGTCCAACGTGGTTCCGCGGCGCGGCGTCTCGTCCTCGGTGACCTCGCCGTTCTTGGTGCTGACGGGCACGATCTCGTCGGCGAAGCGCCCGGCATCCTGGGCGGCGATGGCACGCTGCTGACTGCGGAAAGCGAAGGCGTCGGACTCTTCACGGGTGATGCCTTCGCTGAGCGCGACCTCTTCGGCGGTCTCACCCATCGACAATGTGATCTTGGGGTCGGTCCCCGCGTCGTGCGCTGCGAAGGTCGGGTTGGTGAATCGCCAGCCGAGGGAGGTATCGAAGATCTCGCCGGGCTTGGCCCACGCCGTCCCGGGCTTGGCCATGACCCACGGCGCGCGCGTCATGGACTCGACGCCACCGGCGACGATGATGTCGGCCTCACCGCTGCGAATGGTGCTCGCGGCGTTGGCTACTGCGGTCAGTCCGCTCGCGCACAGGCGATTGACGGTATATCCCGGCACCGACTGGGGCAGACCTGCGAGCAGAACCGCCATTCTGGCCACATCGCGATTGTCCTCGCCTGCCTGGTTGGCCGCACCCAGAATCACCTCGTCGATTCGGTCGACGGGTACGCCCGCTCTGCGGACCGCCTCGGCCACGACCAGCCCGGCGAGATCGTCGGGGCGCACCGAGGCCAGGGCACCGCCGTAGCGCCCGTGCGGGGTACGTGCGCCGGCCACGAGAAATACTTCGCCCACTTCGCAACTCCTTCGTCGGTTGCGTCATTAATAACCGAACATTCGGTCGTTTGGCAAGGTCTGCTGCCCGTGGTGCTGTGGAATCGTCCGCCGACTGCGAAGATGTGGCAATGACAACCGCACGCGCGCCGCGCAAGACCGGACAGCCAGGGCGGCCGGGATACGACCTGGATTCCCTCTTGGCCGTGGCGGTCAAGGTCTTCAACGACCGTGGGTACGACGGCACCAGCATGGAGATTCTGGCGAAGCGGCTCGGTATCACCAAGTCGTCGATCTACCACCACGTATCGGGCAAGTCCGAGTTGCTCGAACTCGCGCTGTCGCGGGCTCTCAATGCGCTGTTCGCCGTGACGACCGAGGATCGGGCGACCACCGGACGGTACATCGATCGCCTCGAATACCTGGTGCGTCGCAGCGTCGACATCTTGTGCGCGGAACTGCCCTACGTGACGCTGCTGCTGCGGGTGCGGGGCAACACCGACGTCGAGCGGCGCGCTCTCGCCCGCAGGCGCGAATTCGACACCTTCGTCACCGGGCTCGTCGTCGCCGCCGCCGAGGAGGGCGACCTGCGTCCCGGTGTCGACCCGGCTCTGGCGTCCAAGCTCGTCTTCGGAACGGTCAACTCGCTCATCGAGTGGTACCGCCCGCGCACCGGGGGATCCGTCGAGGAATTGGCCGACGCCGTGGTCGCGCTGACCTTCGACGGCCTACGCCGCACGTAGCAACGCAAGTCTTGACTTCTCGGCGTTCGACGGCGATGGTAATTACCGACCGAACGTACGGTGAGATGGAGGCGTTGTGAGCAGACTTCTGGAAAGCTATGCCCAGGGCACGTGGTATTCCGCGACCGACGAGGGAACGCCGCTGATGAGCGCCGTCGACGGCAGTGAGATCGCCCGGGTGTCGTCCAGCGGTCTCGACGTCGCAGGCATGATCGATTACGCCCGCACCGTCGGCGGCCCCGCGCTCGCAGCCCTGACGTTCCACGAGCGTGCAGCCCTGCTCAAGCAACTGGGTCTGACGCTGCTGGCAGGCAAGGAGGAGTTCTACCAACTCTCCCGGCACACCGGAGCCACCACCCGCGATTCCGGCGTCGACATCGACGGCGGTTTCGGAACTGTGCTGAGCTATGCGAGCAAGGCTCGACGCGAACTCCCCAACGAGACGGTCTACCTCGATGGCGCCATCGAGCAGCTCGGCAAGAAGGGCACCTTCCTCGGTCAGCACATCTACACCTCCCGGCGCGGCGTCGCCGTGCAGATCAACGCGTACAACTTCCCAGTCTGGGGCTTCCTCGAGAAGCTGGCCCCCGCGTTCATCGCCGGTGTGCCGTCGATCGTCAAGCCCGCCAGCCAAACTGCATATCTCACCGAGCTGGTGTTCCGACGGATCATCGAGTCGGGGTTGCTGCCCGAGGGGTCGGTGCAGCTGCTGTGCGGCAGCGCCCGCGGTGTACTCGACCACCTCGGCGGCCAGGACTCGGTGGCGTTCACCGGATCAGCCGACACCGCAGCGACCCTCCGCTCACACCCCAACGTCGTCGGCGAAGGACTGCACTTCACGGCCGAGGCGGACTCGCTGAACGCATCCATCCTGGGTTCGGATGTGACACAGGGTGATCCGGAGTTCGATCTGTTCGTCAAGGGTGTCTTCACCGAGATGACATCCAAGGCTGGCCAGAAGTGCACGGCGATCCGCCGTGTACTGGTGCCGCAGGACTCGATCGAGCCCGTCATCGAGGCGCTGAAGGCCAGGCTGGAGAAGGTCGTCGTCGGTGATCCGGCGGACGAGGGGGTCACCATGGGTGCCCTCGCCAGCATCGATCAGCGCGACGAGGTCCTCAAATCCATTCGCGGACTGACCAAGTCCGCATCGGTGGTCTTTGGCGATCCGGACGCGGTGGATCAACGATCCGGTGCCTTCATGGCACCGGTCCTGTTGAAGGCCGGCGACAAGAGCGCACCCGAACCGCACGAGATCGAGGCATTCGGGCCCGTCTCCACCGTCATCGGTTACGACAGCACCGCAGACCTGCTCGACCTCGTCGCCCGCGGAAAGGGCTCTCTGGTCGCATCTCTGGTGACCAAAGATTCGGCCATCGCGCGCGAGATCGTGCTGGGCACCGCTCCGTATCACGGGCGCATCCTGGTCCTGAACTCCGAGGACGCGAAGGAATCGACCGGTCACGGTTCGCCGCTACCGGTACTGGTGCACGGCGGACCCGGCCGCGCAGGCGGTGGTGAAGAACTCGGCGGTATCCGCGGCGTCCTGCACCACATGCAGCGCACCGCAATTCAGGGAACCCCGGACGTGCTGACGGCCATCGGCAACAAGTGGGTCACCGGGGCGAAGCAGACGACCGGGGACGTTCACCCGTTCCGCAAGAACCTCGGCGAACTGCGACTGGGTGACACCATCGTCGGTGGCCCACGACAGGTCACCCGCGCGGACATCGATCACTTCGCCGAATTCACCGGCGACACGTTCTATGCGCACACCGATCCCGAAGCGGCAGCGTCAAATCCGTTGTTCGGCGGCATCGTGGCGCACGGCTACCTGGTGGTCTCGCTGGCCGCAGGGCTGTTCGTCGACCCGGCACCGGGCCCCGTCCTGGCGAACTTCGGCGTCGACAGCCTGCGCTTCCTGACACCCGTCAAGGCCGAGGATTCGCTGACGGTCACGTTGACGGCCAAGCTCATCACCCCTCGTCAGAGTGCCGACTACGGCGAAGTGCGTTGGGATGCAGTGGTCGTCAACCAGGACGGTGACCCCGTCGCGACCTACGACGTACTCACTCTCGTCGCGAAGCCCGAGGCCGCGTCATGAGCGTACGAGTAGCCGTCTGTTACGGAATGCCCAAGGACACTGCCGCCTTCGATCGGCACTACGCCGAGGTGCACGTGCCCCTCGCTCGGGCAGTTCCCGGCCTGGTCGACTTCACCTGGGGCACGCTCGATTCGCTCGACGAGTCCCCGCCGCCCTACTACGCAATCGCAAGTCTGTACTTCGCGGACGAGGCGTCGCTGAAGGCAGGATTGGGTTCACCCGAGATGACAGCGGCAGGCAAGGACCTGCGGAACTTCGCAAGCGGTGGCGTCACGATGTTCACCCAGAACGAGCGTTCGGTGCTGCAGCCGTGACCGATTCGCCTATTGCGCGGGAGATGTTCGAGGTCGACGCCGCGTCCCGCAAGCTCGGCATCGAACTGATCGAGCTGTCACCCGGTCACGCCAGAATGTCGATGGTCGTGACCGAGGACATGGTCAACGGTTACGCCATCACACACGGCGGATACGTCTTCCTGCTTGCGGATACGACGTTCGCTATGGCCTGCAACTCGCACGAGGACTCGGCCGTCGCTGCCCGATGCGACATCCGGTACCTCCGTCCGACGAAGGTCGGTGACGTCCTCGTCGCCGACGCCGTCGAGCGTGCGAGGTTCGGCCGCAACGGTATCTACGACGTGTCGGTGACGTGCCGAGACGAGCTGATCGCCGAATTCCGAGGCGACAGTCGCACGATAGGGCGCTAGCGATCCGGCGCGTGGAAGTACTGTGAGTCGGTGACCACTGCAGACCTGTCGGCGCTGGCAGACGCCACCGCCACTGCGGTGGGTGGTGCTGTGTCGGTGATGGATCCGCAGGGCTACGTCGTTGCGTATTCATCCGTTCCAGGGCAGCCGATCGACGACGTGCGGCGCGACGGGATTCTGGGCAAGCAGGTCCCGGCCCGATACATGGTGCATCACATCGATCCGGACTTCCGGCGCAGCTCGACCGTGCACGTCGTCGATGTGGCCGGTGCGCTACCGCGTCTGGCGGTGGCGGTTTCGGTCGACGGGGAGTACCTCGGCTCCATCTGGTGCATTGCGTCCGGTGTCGGCATCCGTCCGCCGGCCCCTGCGGCAGTGGCTGCATTGACGCGTGCGGCCGCAGCTGCAGTGCCGTTGTTGTCGGCTCGACATCATCCGGCCGATGCCGACAATCCCAGGGTGCGTGCGTTACTGACCGATCCCGAGGTCGTCACTACGCCGGGAAAGCGCTACGCCGTTCTGGCCGCAGAAGTGGAGTCGCCGCGAGCGCAGAAAATGTTGGTGCAGCTCGCTGGTCTGCTGCAGCTCACGTTCGGCAACGCGGGCGACTCCGGATGCATCGTCGACGGGAACACCGTCCTGCTGGTGGTGGAGTCCGACGACGAACGCGCATTCGCTGCGGAGGCAGAGGAGGTTCGACGACGCGCAGAGGCGGCCTTCGGTGCTGCGGTGAGCTTCGCGATCGGTGGCCCGGACGCCCGTCCCGCGATAGCGCTCAAGCATGCTCACTGGGTACTCGACGCGATCGAAACGGGCGCACAGACAACGACATTCGAGCATAATCGCGTATCGGTCACTCTTCGGAGAGCGGGTGAGGCGCTGTCCGAGGTGTCGCTCGCCTTGCCTGCCGTCGAACGGATGCTGTCCTGCGATGCCTCGGAAGGTACGGAATACGCTGCGACGGTGCTGGCGTTGTTGGCACACGAATCCAACGTCGCTGCCGCGTCTGCGTCGCTGTACCTGCACCCCAATACCTTTCGCTACCGACTCCGGCGTACCAAGGAGTTGTTCGGTCTCGATCTCGACGACGTGGACACCCGTTTACTGGTGTGGATGTCGCTGCGGCTCACGATCGGGCGGTGAGGACCTTCCCTGGGTTGAGCAGGTAATGCGGGTCGAGCAGTTCCTTGATGCCGCGCTGCAGTTCCGCTGCAACAGAATCGAGTTCGGTCTCGAGAAGATCGCGTTTGAGCAGGCCGACGCCGTGCTCACCGGTAATGGTCCCGCCCAGAGAGAGGGCGAATGCCGCGATCTCGTCGAACGCGCGGTGTGCCTTGACCAACGATGACGGGTCCATCGGGTCGACGATGACTGTCGGATGGATGTTGCCGTCCCCTGCGTGGCCGACGACGCCGATGACGATGCCGATGCGCTCGGCGATGCGTCCCACCTCGTCGATCATCGTGGCGAGCTGCGAAATAGGAACGGACACATCGTCGACCAACGGTGAGCCGAGACGCTCGAGTGCCGGGTACGCCAGTCGACGGGCCTGCACGAGCTGCTCCGATTCGACCTCGTCCTCGGCAACGGCTACATCGGTTGCCCCGGCTGCGGTGCACAGTGCGGCGATGGCTTCGAGCTCCTGCACAGAGCCTGCGCCGATATCGGACTGAGCGATCAGCACGGCCGCGGCGTCGGTGCCGAAGTCCATCCGGGCGTACGCGTCGATCGCGGCAATGGTGGTGCGGTCCAGCAACTCGAACAGGCTCGGAGTGATACCGGCGGCCCGGATCTGCGTCACCGCTTCACCGGCCGCGACAGTCGACGGGAAGGTCGCGGCCATGGTCAGCGGAGTGGCAGCCGGAAAGTCGAGTCCTACGGTTGCTTCGGTGATGATTCCGAGTGTGCCTTCGGATCCGACGAACAGTTCGGCCAGGGAAAGCCCGGCCACGCCTTTGACGGTGCGTCGACCGACGAACGTGGCGCGCCCGTCGGCGAGTACGACGCGCAGACCACGGACGAACCGTGCTGTGACGCCGTATTTCACGCAGCACAGACCGCCGGCGTTGGTGGCGATGTTGCCGCCGATGGTCGACGCCTCCCAGCTGGACGGGTCGGGGAGGTACGTCAATCCCTGCTGCAGGGCAGCATCTTTCAGCTCTTTGTTCGTGACACCGGGTTGCACGACGGCGGTGCGGTTGACGACGTCCAACTCGACGATCTTGTTCATCCGCCGGGTGTTGAGGGCAATGGCTCCGACGCTGGCGTTCGCGGCTCCCGCCAGGCCGGTCAATGCGCCTTGCGGTACCACGGGAATGCGATGTGCCGATGCGATTTTCATGATCGCCTGTACGTCCGATTCGGTGCTCGGTAGCACTGCCGCCAGGGGTAGGGCGGATTCGCACAGAGCGGCGGCGTCGTGCCGGAAGCTTTGCAGGATGTCCGGGTCGGTCACCACCGCGTCGGCGCCGAGGGCGCGCATCAGTTCGTCGATGACCGGCGAATGGAGAACGAAGGTGGTCGGAGCAGCCATGGATTCGAGTATGTCGGGTGGCGCTGTCGATGTCTGCGTCGTTTCGGACGAAGCACGAGGTCTCGATCGGTAGTTTCCGACGAAGTGTGGGCAGGGCCTTGTTATGCACGCGACCACCTTGACAAACTACGGTGGCGCCGGTCACAGTAATTACCGACCGAATGGACGGTGAGTTTTATCCGGTTCGTCGGTTACCTGAATCCGCCGCTGTTCATACCCCACGTCACTCCGAACTGTCGCTCGCTCTCACGAGCGCCGGAGCCCGAACGAAACGAGATCGTCGATGACAACACAGGTCGAGACGCCCACCGGGGTGTCGCGTGAGCATCGCCGCGCCGCGATGGCCAGCATGGTCGGAACCACCGTCGAGTGGTACGACTTCTTCATCTACGCGCAGGCCGCGTCGTTGATCTTCGCTCAGCTGTTCTTCGCGCCCATGGGCTCGTCCGGACAGCTGGTCGCCTACGTGACCATCGGTATCAGCTTCGTGTTCCGTCCTCTCGGGGCCATCGTCGCGGGGTACTTCGGCGACAAGATCGGTCGCAAGAAGGTCCTCATCGCGACCCTCACCCTCATGGGCGCGGCCACCGTCGGAATGGGACTGCTGCCCACGTACGCGACCATCGGCATCTGGGCTCCGATCATCCTGATCGTGTTGCGCATCCTGCAGGGATTCTCGACCGGCGGCGAATGGGGCGGCGCGGCATTGATGGCCGTCGAGCACGCGCCGAAGGGCAAGCGTGGAATCTACGGTGCGGCAACCCAGATGGGTGTTCCTCTCGGCATGCTCATTGCGGTGGGAACGTTGGCACTGTGCACCGGTTTGCTCAGCGAAGAGCAGTTCGAGGCCTGGGGCTGGCGTATCCCGTTCCTCATCAGCTTCGTGCTGATCCTCGTCGGCTTCTACATCCGACGCCGCGTCGAAGAGACTCCGGTGTTCAAGGAGCTCGCAGAACGCAAGGAGTGCAACCACACTCCCGTTCGTGCACTGTGGCGTACCAACAAGAAGCAGGTCATGCTGGCCGCGCTGTCGTTCGTCGGCAACAACGGCAACGGTTACATCATCGTCGGTGGCTTCATCGTCGCGTACTCGACGAGGGAGCACGGGCTCGCCCGTGTGGACGTGTTGGTGGCCAGTCTGTTCGCGGCTCTCGTGTGGGGTGTGTTCACCCTGCTCGGTGCGTATCTGTCCGACCGCTACTCCCGGACCGCCATCATGAACCTGGGCAACGCGTCGATGGTGTTGTGCGCCATCCCGTTCTTCCTGCTCGTCGATACCGGTGAGCTGCAGTGGATCTACGTGGCCCTCGGTCTCTTCGCTGTCGGACTCGGCCTCGCCTACGGACCGCAGCCGGCGCTGTACGCCGAGATGTTTCCGGCTGCAGTCCGATTCAGTGGAGCATCCATCGGCTACGCCATCGGCACCGTGCTCGGTGGGGCCTTCGTCCCGACGATCTCCGAGGCACTGTTCAAGGGAACGGGTACCTCGATGTCGATCTCGATCTACCTGATGATCCTGGCGGCGATCTCGTTCATCGCGACCTCGCGCATCAAGAACCGTAGGGACGAGGATCTGAACGTCTGACCCAACGACGACGACAGCCCCGCAACCAGCCGAGTTGCGGGGCTGTCGTCGTGTCCGTGGCCCAGACGGTGTTCGCTCCGCGTGAGCTCAACTAATCTGTGGTGCAGCCTCTTTGCCCCATTGCTCGAGTGCGACAATTGCGTCACGCAGGGCGAGACCTCTTTCGGTCAGCGCGTACGCGCGAGTGTTGTGCCGAAGGGGGAGACGGGTCAACATTCCTGCCGCTTCGAGTTCGCGCAGCCGGGTAGCGAGCATGTTCGTCGGTACTCCGAGGTCGCGCTGCAGATCGCCGTACCGTTGCGGTTCCTCGAGCAGTCGCTCGACAATGAGAAGTGCCCACCGGGCACCGACGATGTCGAGGGCGGCGGCGAGGTCGCTCATTCGGCCGTATCGGTGTCCGGCTTCATCCAGAACGGCGAGTAGTGGTAGCCGTCGAGGTCGTCGAACTGACGTTGATACATGAAGGCGTAGTCATCGATGTCGCCGATGCGTCCACCGGCAGCACCGGCCCGCTCGGTGAGCTCGTCGACCGCCTCGCGACTACCGAGGTCGAACGAGACCGTGACCTTCGACGGGGTGTCGGGTCCGCCGATCAGCTCCTCGGTGCCACCCACGCTCGCATACATCTCGCGGCTGCCGAGCATGACGTACTGCCCGGGTGTGATGGCGAAGCACGACACATTGTGGTCGGACATCTCTGGGTTGAGCGTCCAGCCGAGGGCTGTGTAGAAGGCGGTTGCGCGCTCGACGTTCTCGACGGGACAGGTGATGAACAGGCTCATGCGCTGATACTTGCAAAATGCAAGTGCGGCGTCAAGGGCTGAACTTGCTCTCCCCAGCTGTGCGTGTGCAGTGGCCTCCCCGACGGCGCCATCATGGCCTCGCCCAGTGCTTCGCTCTGCATGGGGTGAGCGCACACGATACTTCCGACCTCCGACGGAAGTGCTTCCCACGCGACCGCGAGTTTTCGCTTCGCCGATCACTTCCCCGCGACTTCGCCGACGGCATAGCCACCGTCCGCGGTGAGCGGATGGTCGTCTGTGCTTACGAATCGAGTACAGCATCGGCCGCGAGGGTGTCCCAGGATGACATGGACACCGAAACTGCGTTGGAAATTCGCGGACACTCTCGAACTCGATTCCGGTACGAATGTCGATGCTTCGCTTTCCGTTGGAGCGCTGTGGTTGCTGTCGAAAGACTGCTTCAGTCAGGAATTTTTTCGATGACGATTGCACTCCATGTGAACCCGGCACCCGCACTCAGGAAGAGATATAACCCATCCGCATCGTCGATGGTTCCATCGCCGATCGCGTCCGCCAGATTGCAAATGATGTCGCCGGCCCCTAGGTGCCCAGTCTGTGCGCCGTAATCCACCACGGGTGCACGAAACCACTGTTGTAAAAGCGGACGGTACGTCGATTCGAGGATGTCGCTGTTGAGTCTGGGTGTGAAGACAGCACGGATTCGACTGTTGTTGCCGTCGATTCCGATCTCCTGGAGAACGCGCTGCACCACTGTGTCGATGGCACGACATTCTCGGTCTGCGTAGGTACCCGGTTCAGCTGTGCGAAGGTGTCGCTTCTTGGCATCGCGCACATCGACTGTTCCGCGGTACCACCGTGCGGCCGGCGCAAACGGATCCGCGCCGCGGTTCATCACCTCCAGTTCGGGCGCGGCATCACTTGCCACTGCCCGGACGTAAAGTCCTCCAGTCGTTCGGACAGCACCGGGGCCGAGGAGTAGCGCCGTGCCTCCGTCTCCGTAGACGCTGCCGTAATCGCTGGCCTGCCGATCGAAACCGGGCGACTTGAACGAGTCGCCTGTGGTGATGAGACAGAGCCCGCCTCCGCCGGACCGGTGTTGTCTTCCGAATCGGTCGTGCGCGAGTCCGATTGCTGCAGCAGCACCATTGCACATTTGATTGATGCCGATGGGCATCGCAGACAGCGCCCCGACACAGTGGGCGACGTAGTGAGCTGGCGACCAGAAGTCGTGACCTTGGTAATGACTCCAGGCATGCAACACCAGGGAGATGTCTTCGGGGTCGACCCCTGCTGATTCGATGACGGCGGCTGCGGCTTGGGCGGCCAATTCTGGTCCGGACACCGTTGCAACAGAGGCTGTCCGGCTTGGCTCGATCACCATTCTTCCGTCCGGGATCACACAAGACGCTCCTAGGATCCTCGGATTCTGTTGCGATGTAGATGCTTTCGGCTGGACTTCTGTCAGGACCATCGCAAACCCCCGTTTACCTCGAGTACGTGACCGTTGATGTAGTTCCCGCGGTGGGATGCAAGGAATCGGACGCTGTCACCGATTTCGTGTCCCGCTCCCTTTCTGTTCGAGAGCAAGCGCGGGCTGACCTCGTCCCAGGCGATGTCGTTCGACGTCAAGCGCTGTCCCATCCCGGTATCGATGAATCCCGGGGCCACCGCATTGACGGTGATCCCGCGCTCCGCGGTCTCTTCGGCGCATACCTTCGTCAACATGTCGAGCGCAGCCTTGGAGACGCAGTACGCACTCGCGCCCACCGAGGGTCGGGTGGACAGAGCAGAGGAGACGATAATGATGCGTCCGGTGCCGTTCGGCAGATGCGGTAGGGCCGATTGAATGCAGTTGAATGTTCCGGTCACATTGGTGTCGATCACGGCTCGCCAATCGTCCGGATCTATTGTCTCGATGAGTCCGTCATTGGTGATGCCGGCATTGGCGACGACGATGTCCACCCGTCCGAACTCGGCTACGACTCCAGCGAACAAGTCGTCGATCGAGTGCCGGTCGAGGATGTCGACCGGCGCGTAGCGGGCCCGGGCGGGGCTCAGCTGTGCGATGGAAGTGAAGTGGTGCTCGCGGCGTGCGGCGCACGTGACATGTGCTCCGGCGATGAGTAGCGACTCGGCGATGCTCGCTCCCAAACCGCTAGTTCCCCCGGTGACCACTGCCACCTTGTCGCGCAGGTCCATGTGCCTTCCCGTCTGCTCGGTCTCGGAAATCAAATGATGCCGACCATCGGCGCGTTCTCCTGCACCCGATCCCAGGCTGCGGAATTCCGGCCGCCCGCCCGGAGAACGTTGGCCAGGCGTTCACGCATGATGATGTTGGTCCCATCCGAGTGCAGCCAGATGGAGGCGTCGCGCAGAAGCTTCTCGATTCCGTTCTCGCGCATCACGCCCGCACCGCCCCACAACTCCATCGCCTTGCGTGCGGACTCGAATACTCGCTCGGAGGCAACGAGCTTGGGCGTGATGGCGAGAATGGGGTCGAATGTCTCGGGCGATCGTGCCTGCCACGCCGCTCGCCAGATGTAGTTGCGGGTGAGGTCGACGTTGACGTACATGTCGGCGAGGTAAGACCCGACAGCTTGATGTTCGACAATGGGCTTGCCACCCTGCACTCGGTGTCGACACCAATCGAGTGTGCGGTCGAAACATTCACGGGCGATGCCGAGTGCACACGCAGCCGCGTACGAATTGCTGGCGCGCAGAAGCCGACCCACGCTCTGCAGGGCAAGGCCAGGCTCGCCAAGCGTCGCCCCGTCGGGAACGAACACACCCTCGTAGAAGATCTCGGAGTTGTTCGCGATTCTCTCCCCGCTCTTGTCGTGCACTTTCCCGATTCGCAGTCCCGGTGAGTCGGCGGGGACGACGAATGCTGTCACCGACTCCGTGATGGGCCCTTCGCGATCGGTTCGCGCGAAACACAGAATGGTGTCCGACCGGTTCGCATTGGAGATGTAGTGCTTGAACCCGTTGATGACATGCCCGCCGTCGACCTTCTGCGCGAAGGTCTGCATGCCCGCGCCCGGAGCTCGGTACGGCAGCAGATTGTCCGATGCAGCATTTGGTTCGGTGAACGACGCCGCGAACAATCCTCGGGGGTTGGCAGCGTTACGAGCCAGGTAGCGCGCGTGCTGGTCCGCTGTACCCAGTTCGTGCAACATCTGTCCGAACTTCCAGTGCTGCGCCAGCACGACGGCGCTGCCCAGGTCTGCCGCGGCAATCTCTTCGAGAATGACTGTATTGGTGACATAGTCAGTGGACGAGCCGCCGAACTCCGGTGGAAGGGGAGCCTGTCGAAGGCCACGGGCATCGGCTTCTTCGACGATTGCCCACGACCATGCGGCCTCCGGGTCGGGTTGTGCATCGAGTTCCGCCGCAACGGGTCTGATGACCTCGGTCGCGAAATCTCTTGCTACGTCACGCCAATGAATCATTTCGGGGGTGGGTGTGAAATCCATGATTTTCGACTTTCTATCCGATGTGGGTCGATGTGCGCTGGGGGGATGGCAGGGCACAGGACAGCAGCGCACCGATGAAGGCGAGCCCGGCTCCTGCCCACCACGCGGCTCGGAGACCGTCGAGGAGGTCGCCACCGGTGCCGCCCGATTGAAGAACGGTCGAGCTGGCGGCGGCGATGCTCAGGATGGCTGCGAGTCCGATGGCCCCGCCGAGACGGTATGTGGTCGAGATCAATCCGGATACGGTGCCCGATTCGGCACTCGACGTGCCTTGTGCGCCGGCGATGAACGAGGTCGCCTGCGCGATGCCCCACCCCAGCGACCACAGAATGGACGGTCCGAGGAACGCTGACGCGAAACTGTCGTCGGATCCGATCCGAGTGCCCCAGAGCAGGCCCACGGCGGAGAGCATCAAACCCGCACCGAGCGATTGCCGTAGGCCCACCTTTGCGATCAGCATCTGAACGCGGGTGGACGCGGCGAACAGGATGATGCTGATGGGGAGGAACGCAAAGCCTGCAGCTACAGGGTCGAATCCGTGCTCACGCTGCAGGTAGATCGTGTAGGTGAAGTAGGTGACCTGTCCCAGCGCGCCGGTGATCGCAACGATGACGATCCCTATCGAGACCGAGCGGTTGCGAAAGATGCCGAGGTCGACCAGCGGGGCCTCGGCCCGGCGCTGCCACAGCGTGAACAGAGCCACGACCATAGCTCCCGATCCGAGGAAGACGAGCGTGGAGAACGTTGTCCATCCACTGTCCCCGGCGATCGCCAACCCGTAGGCGATTGTCGACAGTCCCACGGCCGCAAGCATTGCACCGATAACGTCGGGCCGACCGACAGTACGAGAACGGCCAGCGGGCAGGAGGGCGGAGCCCACCAGAACGGCGATGCCAACAGGCACATTGACCAAGAAGTTCCACCGCCACGATGCGGACGTGAGGAGTCCACCCGCCACCATCCCGACGCCTCCTGCGAGTCCGGACATGGCTCCCCACAGTCCGAGCACCCTGTTGCGCTGCGAACCTTCGAACTCTGCCACCAGGATCGCCATGGCAACCGGAGACATCGCCGCGGCACCGACGCCTTGAACACCGCGAGCTGCGATCAATTCGATGGGGGTGGAGGCCAATCCGCATGCGAGCGAGGCGAGGGTGAACAACAGCGTGCCGGCGATGAACACCCGCCTGCGGCCGATGTAGTCGCCCACACGTGCGCCAAGTAGGAGCAGTCCGCCGAAGGGTAGGGCGTACGCGTTGACGACCCAGGGGAGGGCGGATCCGGAGAGTCCCAGGGAGTCCTGCATGGACGGTAGGGCGACGTTGACGATCGTGGCGTCCATCGAGACCATGAACTGAGATCCGACGAGTATCAACGTGGCGAGCGCAGTTGCCTGCTTCGATTTACCGAAACGCCGTGGACGGTGGATCTGGTCGGTCATTGTCGGAGCTCGCGGGAATCTCGCAGCGCGGCAATGGTGTCGGCCGCATCGCGCAGAGACGCTGCCTGCAGCAATAATTTCGCCGGAATATCGACGGTGAGGTCGGATTGCAGCCGTGTCTTCACCTCGAGCGACATGATCGAGTCGAGTCCGATGTCGCGTGCGCGCGAATCGGCCGACAGCTTTGCCTTGGGCTTGCGCAGTGTGCTCGCCACTGTGGTCATCAACAGGTCCAGTACGTCCACATCCGTGGCAGTCTCCGCACTGTTCTGTTGGGCAGCAGACGTTTTCGCCGCCGGCACAGACGAAGCAGCGGGAGCTGCCGGGGGCACAGGCGAGCGGGCAGGCTCGGCGGAACGAGGGGCGGCAAGCTGGGGTGCCGAGGGCGGCGAGGGGGCGGTGGCGGTACCTGCAGGGGTCGGCGCTGGGAGTCGCGTGTCGGCAGTGCCGACGGGGTTCACCTCGATACGCCCGGACAATCGAATGCGCAGTCCGGAGGTGGGCTCGACGATGTCGAGGTCGCCGGACAGTACGATCGACGACCCGGCGGAGGGAGCCGGTGCGATGGTCGCCTGCGGTGCGAGTGGGCCAGCGACCTCGGTGGCGACCTCGTTGGGACGCCACTGACTGTCGATCGGTGCGGATGTTCGGACGTTCACGCCGGTGAGTTCGGCCATCGCTTCATTCCTTTCGTCGAGTACGACGACGTCGGCTCGGGTGGTTCCGTCGACGCCGTTGTCGCGAAGGGTGATGTGACTGGTCATCGTGGTGGCCGATCCGAGGATGCGTATTCGATCGATGTGTTCGGCCACCATCCAGCCCGGTCGTTCGAGCAATGCGAGCAGCGGAGTCAGGCAAGCTTCGATCAACGCGGGGTGCAAAGGCGATCCGTCGTCCTCGAGAACATCAGGGCGAACGACGTTGGCAGACAAAGCACCACGTTCCCGGTGCACCGCCTGCACACCGCGTAGTCGAGGGCCCCAATCGAGGCCACCCGCCTTTGCTGCGGTGTAGAAGTCGGATCCGAGCACCGTCGATCCGTGCACGGGTGTCACCGTCACCGGAGCTGAGTCCACCGAGTCGTCGATGGTGCACTCGAAGTATCGAACTCCGCGGTCGTCGATCAGTTCGCATCGAACTTCGTTCTCGGACTGCATGTGTGCATCGATGAACAATGCAGAATCGGCGGTGAAGAGCGGCTCGAAGAAGTGCGAATCTCGGATCGTCACGTGATCCGTGCCCAGAATCGACACCGCCACTCGTCGAGCATGTTCGATCATGGTGGCACCGGAGATCATGGGCGATCCCAGTAGCACGTGTTCGTCCAGATACGGCGACTGTGCTGCATTTAGGATGATTGGGTGGGTCTGCTTCGGGGTGTCTGCCGTTGGTATCGAGTTCGTGTCGAACGCATCGTCGAGCCAGAAGCGTTCTCGTTGCCATGCGTAGCGGGGCATGGGCACGCATCGTCCGTTTTCGTACAGAGCGGCGAAGTCGATGTCGATGCCGGCCGCATACAGTGCGGCCACATTCTGCAGGATTTCGGCACGTTCCGGTTGGTTGCGGGTGGTAGTGGATACCGTCACGCTGTCGGTGGCCGAGTCGTTATCACGAATTGCGCTGCTCAGCAGCGGATGCGGTGAAATTTCGACAAAGACGGTGGGTCGGTCGGCGGCGATGTTGGAAATAGCCTCCTCGAATCGAACTCGGTTGCGCAGGTTCGAAGCCCAGTAGTCCGCATCAAGTTCAGCGCCGTCGATTCGTGCGGCCACGACCGTGGAGAAGAAGTCGATCTCGGTGGTGCGTGGCGAGAGATCGGCGAGATCGGCAGCAAGCGGCCGCGTCAGTGGGTCCATCTGCGGACTGTGGCTGGCCACAGTCCACGGCAACACGTCGGACGAAGTAACCGGCGGCGTCGAGGTTCTTTTCGGCGTCGTCAATGTGCGTAGTTGGGCCCGAGATCACCGTCGAGGTCGAGCTGTTGACGACCGCGACCACGACGTCGGTGTTGTTGTCCGTGATCCACTGTTCCATGACGGTGGCCGGAGCACCGACCACGAGCATTGCTCCTTCACCGGACACCGTGCTCATCGCGGACGATCGAAGACACATGATACGTGCGCCGTCAGCGACGCTCAGAGCGCCCGAAATACATGCTGCCGCAACTTCTCCCATACTGTGGCCGACGACGATGCTTGGATCGACCCCGAAACGCTGCCAGGTTCGCGCAAGCGCCACCTGCATTGCCCACAGGCTCGGTTGCACGACGTCGATACGGTCCCACTGCTGCGTATCGTCGGTCAACGCGTCGATCAAGGACCACCCGGCGGCGTCGAAGATCGCTTGCTCGCATTCGAGTACGGCAGATCGGAACGCAGGCGAGGTCGCCAGGAGATCTCTCCCCATACCGAACCATTGAGATCCCTGCCCGGGGAAGACGAAGACAACTCGACGCGGAATGCGTGGGAGCCGTTCCGGTGGATCGTGCAGGATTGCGCGCAACGCCTCGCTGATCTCGCCGTGGGTCTCGCCCACTACCGCGGCGCGCGCAACGTGATGTGTGCGGCGCATGGCCGCCGTGTGGCAGATATCTGCCAGGGCGACATCGGCACCCGAGCCACCCGCACCGAAGTAGGCGAGGTGGAAGCGAATGGTGTCGCGCAGTGCTTCTTCGGTGCCGGCGGACAGGGTCAGCAAGTGGGCGTTGCCGGACTCGATGCGTGAAGCGTCGGTGCGAGGCGTCGGGTTCGGTGCCGGTGCCGGTGCTGGGGCGAGGACGACGTGGACGTTGGTGCCCGAGACGCCAAATGCGTTGACGCCGACGACCTCGTGGTCGCCGAGTGGCGTGGCTTCCGTTGGAATTCGTATCGACATTGCGTCCCAATCGATCTCGGGATTGGGCTGGACGAAATTGAGGTTGGCGGGGATGACTCGGTGCTTGCTCGCCAGCACCGCTTTGATCGTTCCCAGGATTCCAGCGGCTGCTTCGGCGTGTCCGATGTTCGTCTTGACGGATCCGACGTAGAGCGGGTTCGACTTCGACCTGTCGCGGCCCAGCACGTCGTGGAGGGCACCGAGTTCGACCGGGTCCCCGGCTTGGGTCCCAGTTCCGTGGGCCTCGACGAAGGCGACGGTGCGTGGGTCGATCCGGGCATCGGCGTAGGCACGTTCGAGCATCAGTCGTTGGCCCGAGCGAGCCGGTGCCATGAACAGGTCACTGCCCGATCCGTCGTTGCTGCTTCCACTGCCTGCGATCACGGCATGGATCGGGTCGCCGTCTGCGAGAGCGTCGGCAAGAGGCCGCAGAAGCAGGACACCGATCCCTTCGCTTCGGACAAATCCGTCAGCGTCGGCGTCACCGAACTTGCAGCGGTTGTCGGGGGAGAGCATGCCCGCGTCGGAGAACGCCCGGCTCTCCCATGGCCCGAGTATCAGGTGCACACCGGCCGCGATCGCGGCGGTACACTCGCCGTCCCTGAGGCTGCGACTGGCCAGGTGGACCGCGCTGAGCGACGAAGCGCATGCCGAATCTATGGACAGTGCAGGGCCATTGAGGTCGAAGACGTACGACACGCGACCTGCCATGGACGAACGTGCGCCGCCGCCCATAACGCCGTACACGTTGGGATCGGAGCGGTGTCGGCGCTCCCAGTAGTTCGAGGTGTCGGTACCGACGAATACCCCGGTATTGGTTCCCTGCCACTTCTGTCGTGGGTGGCCCGCGTCCTCGAACGCCTCCCACACACATTCGAGAAGAAGACGTTGCTGCGGGTCCATCGACTCGGCTTCCCGGGGTGAAATGGAAAAGAACTCAGCGTCGAAACCAGCAACATTGTCGACGAATCCACCGCGACGCATCCGCGGGTCGTCGGTCTCATCGACCCGAAACCTGTTGGCAGGAACGTCGCAGATCGCGTCGACGCCTTCCACCAGAAGGTTCCAGTACTCGTCCACTCCGTGAACTCCGGGTGCCCTGCACGCCATACCTACGATGGCTATGCCGCCCTCGACATTGCTGTCGCTATCTGTCGGTCGTTTCCGCATCGCGCACCGTTCCTGTTCGTCAGTACCGAGTGGTGCAGGTCAGTGGGAGATCGTGAGTACAGCTTTTCCGCCGGGCAATTCGCGTCGTTTCATCAGTTCGATGACATGAATGAGTTCCGACCAGTCGACGCAGTACCCGGGTGTCGGATCGAGGCGGCCGTCGGCGGCCAAGCCCACGAGCAATTCGAGGTCCTCGCGTTCGGGGTACGCGACTGCATACGACATGTAGTTGGTGATCGTTGCGCCCTCGTGACCCATGAACGAGAACACATCGAGCTCGGCCTTGCTACCAGAACTGTTGCCGATCATTACCAGCGTGCCACGGGGTGCCAGCACGGACAGTGCCGCTTCGAGTACTGCGCCGCCAACTGATTCGATAATCAGATCGAAGGGACCTGATGCATCCGACGGTGTAGTAGTGACCTCGGTTGCTCCGAGTTCGATCAGTTCGCTGGCTTCGTTCTCGCCGGCTGTCGTGGTCGCTGTGACCGACGCACCTGCGGCACTTGCCAATTGGATCTGAAATCGACCCACGCCGCCGTTGGCGCCGGTGATCAGGACCTTGCGTCCCAGGAGGTCGCCACCCATACGCACAGTGCGTAGCGCGGTCAGCCCCGCCATTGGTAGAGCGGCAGCGATGTTGGTGCCCAACGTATCCGGGAGGACTGCCATTCGGTCGGTGCGCACGGCTGCGAGTTCGGACCATCCGGCTCCGTCGACCATTCCGACAATGGGTGTGCCTGCTTTGGGTCCGCTCCCGTCTGCGGCCGCATCGATCACGACGCCACTGATGTCCTGGCCGGGTCGCCAGCCGTGGCCCCTCGCGGCCATGAGGGAGAGTTCCCCGCGGTTGACAGAGAACGAATGGATCTGCACGAGAGCCTCATCGGCGGCCGGCTTCGGATCTTCGGCTTCGAGGCGTTGGATGGGAGTATCAGAGTCAGGGGTGTTGATCGTCGTGTACATCGGCGTATCCGATCTCGTCGTGTGGTCACACCGCGAGGGTGTGAATCTGTACGACGACGAGTCAACGCCGATCCGTCGGTGTGAACCAGAATCAATTCGTGCACTCAGCGTTCACGAAAAACAATCGGAGGTCAGATGCGGGCGCACGCTTCGGCCAGGGCGTCGACGAGTGTGGTCCGTTCTCGTACCGCCAACCACATCTGCACGGCCATGCCAGGATCGGTCACGGGCCGGAAGGTGACGCGTTCGGTCGACAGCGCTTGTGCTGAGCCCTCGTACATCGCTGTCCACGATGGTGGTCCCGAGCCGAGTTCGAGCACTGTCGCTTGTAGATCTCGGAATGGAACTCCCGTGGCCGGCTCGAACCCGGCGTCCGCACAAGCACGGAGCACGGTGGCGGCGAAGGCGGGGTTCTGCTCGGACGGAATCAGACGCAGCGGAAGGTCCGCCAGATCAGATAGCGTGAGATCGGGTTTGGAAGCCAGTGGGTGGCGCGTGGGAATCGCAACGACGATCCGGTCGAACCACGCCGGAGTCATCTCCAGATCGTGATCGTTCCTGGGCAGGCGAACAAGTGCGGCGTCGAGTGCTCCCGAACGAACAGCGTCGAGTTGCTCCCACACCTGCCCGATTTCCAGTGTGACGAGCAGATCGGGAAACTGAGTTCCAAGGTGGTCCAGCACCAGATCGACGCGAGTGCCCGAGCCTCCAGCTATCCCCAGTCGCAGGTGTGGTGGCCCGTCCGGCTCATCGGAGCGAGATTGCACAGTCGCCGCGGCGTGTGCCACCGCGTCGAGCACTGCATGAGCCTCCGGGACCAGCCTGCACCCGGCGGGGGTGAGTGTCACCTGACGTTTGGACCGGTCGAACAACGGCTGACCCAGCTCGTGTTCGAGTCTTCGAATCTGTTGACTGACCACGGCCTGGACCACGTGCAATCGTTCCGCCGAACGGGCGAAATGCAGTTCCTCGGCGACCACTAGAAAGTATCTGAGCTGCTTGATCTCCATGTCGAAATCGCCCCCTGCTCGGACCCCGCGTTCATAGAACCTACCGATCAGTATCCATTGTGTCCTGCTCGTCCGCCGGATGGAAAGACATCGACCACCAATGCTCAGCTATGCGCGTGCAACGGCCTACCCGAGAGCGCCATCATTGCCTCACCGAATGCTTCGTTCTGAGTGGGGTGGGCGTGCACGAAGCTACCGACCTCCGATGGCAGTGCTTCCCATGCCACCGCGAGTTGCGCCTCGCCGATCAGCTCGCCCACGCGGTCACCGACGAGGTGAACCCCGACGACGGGGCCGTCCTCACGTGCGCGAATAACCTTGACTCCGCCCGCGGTGGCGAGGATGCGGCTCTTGCCGTTGCCGCCGAGGTCGTAGACTACCGAGGTCACGGTGCCGTACTTCTGCTCCGCGGCCTTCTCGGTGAGTCCGACCGATGCGACCTCCGGATGCGAATAGGTCACGCGCGGAACGAGATCACCGTCGATGCGTGCCGGTGCGAGGCCGGCGATGTGCTCGGCGACGAACATGCCGTGCTGAAAACCGCGATGAGCCAACTGATACCCCGCCACGATGTCGCCGACGGCATAGACGCCGTCCGCGGTGGTGAGCAGATCGTCGTCGACAGTGACGAAGCCCCGTTCGGTGACAATGCCCTGCTCGGCCAGACCAAGGCCATCGGTACGGGGTCCACGACCGACGGACACGAGCACAAGATCTGCGGCGAGGGTGTCTCCGGAGGACAGTGCCACTGCGACGTCGTCGGAAGATTCGGTCACGGTCTCGACCTTGGTGCCGGTACGAATGTCGATGCCGCGTTTGCGCAATGCCTTGGTCAGCTGCTTCGAGGACCATTCGTCCTCACCCGGAACGATGCGATCGAGGGCCTCGACGACGGTGACCTTGGCACCGAAAGAGGCCCAGATACTGGCGAATTCGATACCGATGACACCGCCGCCGAGCACGACGACAGGCTCGGGGATACGGTCGAGCGACAGTGCGCTGTCACTGGTGAGCACACGTGGGCCCAGTTCCATACCGGGGATGGTGCGCGAATACGACCCGGTGGCGAGAACCAGTGAAGCCCCGGTGATGCGTCGCCCATCGACTTCGACGGTGCGAGGACCGACCACCTGACCACGGCCCGAGACGATCTCGATTCCCGGACGTTTCAACAAGCCTTGCAGTCCGGAATACAAGCCTGCGACCACACTGCGCTGATAGCCCAGTGCCGCAGGCATATCCACGCCAGCAAACGATGCGGTGACGCCGACATGCGCCGAACCGCGCACCGCGTCGGCGACCTCGGCGGTGTGCAGCAGCGCCTTGGTGGGGATGCATCCGCGATGCAGGCAGGTGCCGCCGAGCTTGTCCTCCTCGACCAATGCGACCGTCAGGCCGAGTTGCTCGGCGCGCAGGGCGCAGGAGTACCCACCTGATCCGCCACCGAGGATGAGAACGTCGACGTCACTCATCGGACGGATCCCAATGCCACGACGGGGTTCTCGACGAAATCAGCCACGGTGCGCAAGAAACCGCCGGCCACTCCGCCGTCGCACACGCGGTGATCGAACGCCAATGACAGCTGCGCAACCTTGCGGACGGCCAATTGGCCGTCGACCACCCACGGGCGGTCGATGATGCGTCCGATGCCCAGGATCGCGGCTTCGGGATGGTTGATGATCGCGGCCGAGCCGTCGACCCCGAAAACTCCGTAGTTGTTGAGGGTGAACGTTCCGCCGCTCAGTCGAGCTGCGGGGAGGGAGCCGGTTCGCGCGAGTTCGGTCAGCTCGGCCAGCCGCTCGGAGAGTTCCTTCAGGTCGGCCTTGTCTGCCTGCGGCACAACGGGAACCATGAGTCCACGATCGGTCTGCGCGGCAATGCCGAGTCCGACGTTCTCGTACCGCAGGATCTCGCCCGCCGCAGTATCGACCGTGCTGTTGAGCTCGGGGAACTTGGACAGCGCGATCATCGTCAGCTTTGCCAGCACCGCTAGCAGCGTCACCTTCACGCCGTCGACGGAGGCGTCGAGGTCACGTCGGGCTTGCAGCACAGCCGTCGCGTCGACGTCGACCCAGACGGTCGCCTCGGGAATCTCCGTACGACTGCGAGAGAGTTTGTCGGCGATGGTCTTACGAATCCCGGTGATGGGAATTCGCGTGACGCCCTCCGGCGAGGAAGCATCGGCCGAACCGGCCAAGGCGCGTTCCACGTCCGCGCGGGTGATCACGCCGTGGCCGCCGGCTGTCTCGATAGACGCCAGATCCAACCCACCCTGCAGTGCCATGCTCCGAACAATGGGGGAGAGCACCTTCGGTGCATGTGAGTGGAAATTCGTAGCCTGGGTCGAGTTTCCACTCACATGCGAAGCTCTTTTTCGGCGGCCGGTGGGGCCGTGTCCCGTGCCATAGCCGATCAGCACATTTCCTGAGCCGGCGCGTTCTTCTTCGCGGTATCGCTCGTGGGCTGCAGGCGTATCGGCGACGGCACCGCCGGTGATGCTGATCAGGGGAGCGCCGACGGCGAGTGAGGTGCCCTCGGCCGCATGCAGCTCGCCGACAACACCCTCGAATGGGCAGGGCACCTCGACGGAGGCTTTCGCGGTTTCCACTTCGACGACGACCTGATCGATGGTGACGGTGTCGCCGGGCTTGACCTTCCACTCGACGATCTCGGCCTCGGTCAGTCCTTCACCGAGATCGGGGAGCAGGAAGACCTGCATGCTCATACCGTGACCGCCTTGCTGAGGTCGGGCGCGTCGTTCCACTGCAGTCGGTCGATGGCATCGAGCACACGGTCGGCGGACGGTAGGTGGAAGTGTTCGAGTTTCGGTGCCGGGTAGGGAATGTCGAGTCCGGTCACCCGCAGCACCGGCGCGTGCAGGTGGTGGAAGCAGCGCTCGGAGACGCGCGAGGCGATCTCCGCCGCGACGCCGGAGAAGCCCTGCGCTTCCTGAATCACGATGCAGCGTCCGGTCTTCCGTACCGAGGCTGCGACGCTTTCGTCGTCGAACGGATTGATCGACCGCAGATCGATCACCTCGACGCTCCGGCCGTCCTCGGACGCGAACTCTGCTGCCTGCATGGCAACCGAGACGGTGGGGCCGTACGCGAGCAGAGTGACGTCGGTACCGGCACGACGCACGACGGCGGTGCCGATCGGCTCGGTCTTCGCCAGCTCGATGTCGTCCTTGGAGAAGTACAGCCGCTTCGGTTCGAGGAAGATCACCGGATCGGGATCTGCGATGGCGTCACGCATCAGCGAGTACGCGTCGGCGACGGTGGACGGGGAGACGACTTTCAGGCCCGGGGTGTGCGCGTAGTAGGCCTCGGACGAGTCGCAGTGATGTTCGACGCCGCCGATGCCGCCCGCGAATGGAATGCGGATGACCATCGGCGCGGTGAGTGATCCGCGAGTTCTGTTGCGCAGCTTTGCAACATGGGACACGATCTGCTCGAAAGCCGGGTAGGCAAAGGCGTCGAACTGCATCTCGACGACGGGCTTGTAGCCCGACATCGCCATGCCGATCGCGAATCCGACGATGCCGGACTCCGCGAGCGGGGTGTCGAAGCAACGATCGTCACCGAAGTCTCGGGTCAGTCCGTCGGTGACGCGAAAGACTCCGCCGAGCGTGCCGACATCCTCGCCGAAGACAACGACCTTCTCGTCCTCGGTCAACGCGTCGCGCAGGGCGGCGTTGAGGGCTCCGGCCATGGTCATCGTGGTCATGACAGTTCTCCTGCTGCGATCTCGGCGGCGACCTGATTTCGCTGTTCGATCAGGCCGGGGGTGGGGGAGGAGTAGACGAACCGGAACAGATCCTCGGGGTCGACGTCCTGCTCGACGTTCATGCCCGCGCGAAGTGCCGCGGCATCGGCGTCGGCGGATACCGTCATCTGTTCGCGCAGCTCGTCGGTGAGCAGACCCTGGGCTTCGAGGTAGGAATCGAGGCGCGAGAGCGGATCTCGGGCCAACCACCCTTGCACCTCGTCTGCCTTGCGGTAGCGAGTGGCGTCGTCGGCGTTCGTGTGTGCGTCCATGCGGTAGGTGTGCGCCTCGACGACCACCGGTCCCTTGCCTGCTCGGACGTACTTCACGGCCTCGTCCATCACGGCCATCATCGCGATCGGGTCGTTGCCGTCGACCTGCTCGCTGCCGATGCCGTAGCCGACGCCCTTGTGCGACAACGACGGAGCTGCAGTCTGACGCGCGAGGGGAACGCTGATGGCGAATCCGTTGTTCTGCACCAAGAAAATCACCGGTGCGCGGAACACCGCGGCGAAGTTGAGGGCCTCGTGGAAGTCGCCTTCACTGGTCGCGCCGTCACCGCAGAACGCGAGAGCGATGGTGTCTCGCCCCTGCTTGGCCTCGGCGTAGGCGAAACCGGTGGCGTGCAGCAATTGTGTTGCCAGAGGTGTGCATTGGGGGGCGACCTTGTAGGCGGTCGGGTCGTAGCCGCAGTGCCAGTAGCCGGCGAGCATGCCGAGCAGCTCCACCTGGTCGACGCCTCGCGCCGCGAGAGCCATCGAGTCTCGGTACGTCGGAAACATCCAGTCCTGCTCACCCAGGCAGAGTGCCGCGGCGATCTGGCAGGCCTCCTGGCCGCGGGAGGACGGGTAGACCGCAAGCCGACCCTGTTTTGTCAATGCTGTTGCCTGCTGGTCGAATCGGCGGCCGTGCACCATCGAGCGGTACATCTCGAGCAGGCGGTCGTTCGACGGGTGTGCGTAGCGGGCGGCGCTGTCGACGCCCGTCCCATCGGGTGCGAGGTACTGCACGGGACGGTCGGCAGGCATGAACTGTTGGTAGGACGTTGCCGGAACCTTCTCGACGGTCGTCATGGGGCATTCTCCTGAGATCGGCTTGTACGGTGATTCTGGCCGAATCGGTGAGGAAGAAGTCCTATGGTCGTAGGATTGCAGACATATTGCCGACATTTCAGGTACGAACTGACTATCTGTCGGATCGGCGTAGCGAACCACCAGGTAGGAGCGGACGAATGGACGGCGTCTCGAGACGTGTGGAATTGGACGACACGGATCGTCGCATCCTCGCCGAGCTGACTGCCGACGGCCGCGTGTCCATGCGGGTGCTGGCCGATCGTTTGAATCTCTCTCGTGCACATACCTATACGCGCGTCGACCGGTTGAAGGATGCGGGTGTCATCGAACGGTTCACCGTGCAGGTCGACCACGCAGCATCCGGACTCGGGACATCGGCGTTCATTGCGCTGTCCATCCGTCAGGATTCGTGGCGGACCGTGTCCGAGGGGTTGCGGTCCATGGAATTCGTCGACCACTTCAGTTTGCTCGGAGGGGATTTCGACGTGCTGGTACTCATCAGGACTCCCGACAACGAGAGTCTGCGGCAAGTCGTGCTGGAGGGCCTGCAATCGCTCGACGGCGTCCGGGCGACGCGCACGTGGTTGATCTTCGACGAGGACCGAGGTGGTCTGGGACGAACTGCGCCGCCCACCGAACGCTGACAGTGGGCGGCGTCGTTCGGGGTACGGGTCAGAAGTTGCCGCGAGCGTCCTGCTCACGTTCGATGGCCTCGAACAGTGCCTTGAAGTTGCCGATGCCGAAGCCGAGCGAGCCGTGGCGTTCGATCATCTCGAAGAACACCGTCGGGCGATCGACCAGCGGCTTGGTGAAGATCTGCAGTAGGTACCCGTCCTCGTCTCGGTCGACGAGAATTCCGCGCTTCTGCAACTCTTCGATCGGCACTCGGACCTTACCGATACGGGCTCGCAGTGCGGGATCCTCGTAGTACGAATCAGGAGTGGCGAGAAATTCGACGCCCGCCGCGCGGAGCGCATCGACCGAAGACAGGATGTCGTTGGTCGCCAGCGCCAGATGCTGTGCGCCCGGGCCGCGGTAGAAATCCAGGTACTCGTCGATCTGTGAGCGCTTCTTCGCGATGGCCGGCTCGTTCAGCGGGAACTTCACTCGGTGGTTGCCGTTGGAGACGACCTTGCTCATCAAGGCCGAGTAATCGGTGGCGATGTCGGCCCCGACGAACTCGGCCATGTTCGTGAAGCCCATGACGCGGTGGTAGAAGTCGACCCATTCATCCATCTTGCCGAGCTCGACATTGCCGACCACGTGATCGAGAGCCTGGAAGATGCGCTTGGGAGCGCCTTCCGGTCGCTGCAACGTCGACGTCCGCGGTACATAACCGGGTAGGTAGGTGCCGGTATAGCGGGAGCGGTCGACCAACGTGTGTCGGGTGTCGCCGTAGGTCGCGATGGCCGCGGTGCGGACCGTGCCGTGCTCGTCGGACATGTCGGTCGGCTCTTGTAGTACGCGCGCGCCCTGGGCTCGCGCATGCTCGATGCATCGGTCGACATCGGGTACGGCCAGCGCGATGTCGATGACGCCGTCGCCGTGGCGCGTGTGGTGTGCCACCAGTTCGCTGTCGGGGTCGACGGCTCCCTTGATGACGAAACGCACTGCGCCGGACTTGAGCACGTACGCGTGGTGGTCGCGTTGGCCGGTCGTCGGGCCCGAGTAGGCAACGAGCTCCATGCCGAACGCGGACTGGAAGAAGTGTGCGGTCTGCGTCGCATTCCCGACCACCCACACGATCGCGTCCCAGCCACTGACCGGGAAGGGGTCGCGCTTGTCGTCGTACTCCACGAGTCCGACTAGCTGCCGCAGCTGATCGGCGTCGAGATCGGCGAGCTTCTCGTCGTCGTTGAGGATGTTGTCGAGGCTCATGAAAGCTCCTGGTTGGTCCGAGTGAGGCACACTGTTCCGCCCAGCCCAACATCGCGGTGCAGGGGAGTCAATCGACGCCTGAATAGCTGTTCGTGCTGTGCAGATAGGGCAGCTTCTTCCGCAGTTTGCTATACGATTCGCATAGCAAAGTGGAGGTGCGTCATGGAATCGACGTTGGACGAATTGGACCGCGCGATGCTCGCTGCGCTGCATGACAATTCGCGGATCGGCGTGCTCGAGCTGTCGCGAACGCTCGGTGTTGCACGTGCGACTGTGTCGGCCCGCCTGCAGCGATTGGAGGACAGCGGTGTCATCACCGGCTATCAGCCTCGAATCGGTTTGGCAGCAGCCGGTTACGGCGTGCAGGCGTTCGTCACATTGGAGATTGCCCAGGGTGCGCTCGGTGACGTCGTCGCCGTCCTGGAGCAGATACCCGGAGTGTTGGAGGCATTCGCGACAACCGGTGTCGGCGATGTGTTGTGCCGGGTCGCCGCGGCGTCTCATGACGATCTGCAGCGGACGTTGATCGCGCTCAATCAATCTCGCACGATCGCGCGGTCGACCAGTGTTGTCGTACTCTCGCAATTGGTCGAGTTCCGGGCACTGCCGTTGCTCAACAGCGCCGAGTCCGATCGAACCCCCAGAGCCCCCGCATACCGACGGACGCGCGAGTGATGGGCCTCAGGCCGGAACGATCCGGCCATGGACGTCGCCGAACCCGATGCGCGATCCGTTCGGTCCCGGGGCGCTGGCGGCGATGACGACCTCGTCGCCGTCTTCGAGGAACGTCCGGGTCTCCGCGCCGAGTGACATCGGTTCCGTTCCGCCCCAGGTGAGTTCGATGAATGCGCCGCGCTGATTCTTCTCGGGTCCCGAGATGGTGCCCGACGCGAACAGGTCACCGGTTCGGGATGTCGCGCCGTTGCTGGTCTCGTGAGCCAGCATCTGGGCCGGCGACCAATACATCGAACTGTACGGCGGACGGGAGACGACGTGGCCGTTCCACGTGACGGACAGATCGATATCGATTGCCCAGGAACGGGATTCGCGGAGGTGTTCGAGCGGCGCGGGCTCCTGCGCCGGTGTCGACACCCGCGCCTGATCCAACGCGAGCAAGGGGACCACCCAGGGCGAGATGGACGTCGCGAAACTCTTGCCGAGGTTCGGCCCCAGCGGCACGTACTCCCAGGCTTGGATGTCGCGAGCAGACCAGTCGTTGACGATGACGGCACCGAACACGTGCTCGGAGAACTGATCCGGCGAGATGGGGCCATCCGCCGGAACGCCGACGACGAAGCCCATCTCTGCCTCGATGTCCAGTCGACGAGATGGGCCGAACGTGGGTGACGCCTCGTCGGGTGCCTTGCGTTGACCGTTCGGACGCTTGACATCTGTACCGGACACGACAACCGTCCCTGCCCGGCCGTGATACGCCACGGGCAGGTGCTTCCAATTCGGTAGCAGCGGTTCGGCATCGGGACGAAAGAGTCGGCCGAGATTGGACGCGTGGTGCTCGGACGCGTAGAAGTCCACGTAGTCCGCAACTTCGAACGGCAGATGCATCGTGACATCGGAAACCGAGACGATCGCTTCCGTGGGGGTCGTGCCACTGACGATCATGGCGGTGACGGACTCGCGAACCTCGACCCACCGACTGCGGCCGCGCGCCATGAAAGCATTGAGGCTGGGCGAGGCGAGATCCGAATCGTTCAGAGCGACAAACAGATCGATTACATTGTCGCCGTAGCGGACTCCGACCCGAGCGTCCGAACCAGGAGTACTGAAAATGCCGTAAGGAAGGTTGTCGATTCCGAACTCGGAGTCGGCGGGGATGTCGATGTGCGTCATGAACGGCGCGCTCCTTGGTTCACTGAGGTGGGACGAGTCCGAGGCGGACCAGGTCGTCCAGCGGTTCGCGGATGCTGCAGGTGCCGAACGAGGCGAAGGCGCGTTGACCCTCGATCCCGGCGACGAGACCGGCGAGGACGTCGGCGTCCCGGATCGCCAGGATCTTCTCGAGCTCGCCGACGCGTGCGCCGCTGTGTGCGGCCTGCGCCGCGAGGATCACGTTGAGGAAACCGTGTTGTTCGAAACCGTTGTGGGGATCGGTGTTACGGGCGGCGTGGTGCAGACCCGCGGTGGCTTTGAAGTGGACCTCGCGCTGTGCCGCCTCGTAGATGGACCCGGCAAGCTCTCGCTCGTCCGGGTACTCGTCGGCCGTGACGCCGCCGGTCCTGAATTTGGCGCGATACCCGAACTCGTCGACTGCGTCGAAGATGTCGTCTCGTCGGGAGTCTCGGGGGATTTCGACATAGATGTCGATGTCCTGAGTGATGTTGCGCAAGGCGTCGATGTTCGTGCCGTCGGGTACGGCCACTTCGACGGCAACGACCGTCACGCCGGCGGTCCGGTCGGCGGCGCGTAGGCCTGCCTCCACGCTGCCCGGACCGGCAGGTGCGGTCAACGCGACCTCCATCCGGGCGCCCAGGACGAGTTCGTGCACCCGGTCCATCGGAACGACCAACGGGCCGACGAGGTCTGCGAAAGAACTCGCCCGGTACTCGAGATGTTGTGCTGCAGCAACATCGAGTGGTGCATTGCCGGGAGGGAAGGCAGCGGCGTCGTCGCACAGGCGGTGGAAGAACTTCGGGATCATCGGTTCGGCCCCCGGCCTGCCCACGTCCACGCATACCCGGTGTCCTCGCACGCGAGCGCTCCTTCACCGAGTTCGAGGGGGCGGAAAGTATCGACCATGACGGCCAGTTCGTCGAAGAACTCGGCGCCGATACTGCGTTCGTATGCACCGGGTTGCGGACCGTGAGCATGACCGCCCGGATGCACCGAGATCGATCCCTGGCCGATTCCGGAACCCTTGCGGGCCTCGTAGTCGCCGCCGACGTAGAACATGATCTCGTCGGAGTCGACGTTGGAGTGGTAGTACGGCACCGGAATTGCGAGCGGGTGGTAGTCGACCTTGCGCGGAACGAAATTACAGATCACGAAGTTGGCCCCCTCGAATGCCTGATGCGCAGGCGGCGGTTGATGCACACGGCCGGTGATCGGTTCGTAGTCGGAGATGTTGAACGTGTACGGATACAGGCAGCCGTCCCACCCCACCACGTCGAACGGGTGTTGCGGGTAGACGTAGCGGGTTCCGACGATGCCCGTCGAACCACGGTGCTTGACAAGTACTTCGATGTCTTCGCCGTCGGCGAGTAGAGGCTCGGTGGGGCCGTGCAGATCGCGTTCGCAGTAGGGAGCGTTCTCGAGCAACTGGCCGTACTTCGACAGGAACCGCTTCGGTGGAGCGATGTGACTGTTGGCCTCGATGGCGTAGGCGCGCAGGGGGCCGTCGGGAATCCAACGGTGCGTCGTCGCACGCGGAATGAGCACGTAGTCACCCTGCTGCGCCTGGAGAGTACCGAACACCGTTTCGACGGTGGCAGAACCGGATTCGACGTAGACCATCTCGTCACCGATCGAATTGCGATACAGCGGTGAAGTTTTCGATGCGACGACGTAGGACAGTCTGACGTCGGCGTTGCCCAGAACGAGGCGTCGTCCGGTGACCACGTCGGTGTCCGCCATCGTGGATTCGGGAAACAGCTCGTGCAACTTCAGGTGCCGCGGCACGAGCGGATGGTTGGGCGTCGTCGATTGATCGGGCAGGTCCCACACCGTGGCATCGACGATGGCCGACGGTATGTGGCGGTGGTACAGCAGAGACGAGTCCGAGGAGAAGCCCTCTTCGCCCATCAGCTCCTCGTAATAGAGGTTGCCGTCGGGAGTTCGGTGCTGGGTGTGCCGCTTCGGCGGAACCGATCCGAGCTGCCGGTAGTAGGCCACGTGCTCTCTCCTGAGTTCTGTCACCGCTTGTAGTAAAGACATTAACTACTTTCACGTGATCTACGCAACCTTCAGTTGCGCCCCCGTACGTCGAACTGGCTGCGGTTGGTGATCAGTTTGGTCAACAGCATCACCAGGATTCGCTGTTCGGGTTCGGTGAGCGCGCTGGCCCATGCGTTCTCCCGTTCGTTCTGTTCGGCGAACGCCGCGACCATCTCGTCGTGCCCCAGCGCGGTCAGGGCGAGGCGCACCGAACGTCCGTCCTTCTCGTCGGGCGTGCTGGCGAGCAGGCCGCCGGAGATGAGTGTCTTGGACAGGTTCGACACGGCGGCGCGGCTCATGCCGGTCAATTCGGCTGCTCGTCGCGGCTCGATCGGGCCGGCGAGCCACGTGACGAACATCAGCCGAAACGACGACCACGACCAGCCTCGCGGGCGATGAACCGTCGACTCGAGGTCGTACGTGACAATGTTCGACGCTCGGTTCAGTGTCAGCAGAACCTCGGTGGCCAGCTGATGCTCGAACCCGTACTCCCGGGCCAGTGTGGTGTTGGCGGTGTCGATGAACGACCAGAAATCGGGCTCGGGTGCGTCGGTCACGGATTCACTGTAGCCACGAACTCATCTGATCAACACCTTTACTACTCACGCAGCGAGATTCGTGTCCCACCGAGGAGGGGCCATGATGGACTCATGAGCTCGAAGAACCTGTTCGGTGGCCCTCGCACCCTGCTGATCGTGGCAGCAGTGGTCATCGTGATCGCACTCGTCGCTGCCGCCGCGACACTGATCGTGCGCGCCGTGCTCGGACCGCCCGAGGGCGAGAACAAGTTCGAGATCCAGGGCTACTCCGTCGTGCAGGTCGATCCGCAGGTCAGCGACCTCGCGCTCGCCACACGCTAGCCGACTCCGCGGCGACCCGAGGGTCGTGTGTCTGCTGAAAGTTTCGCCCTCCGCGGGCGAATGTGCGTAGCGTCGCGGCGGGTACCTCGAGTTCTGGAACGGGCTCGCCGATCCACGCGCAGTCCCGCACGAAGGTCATGTTCGACGCCACCGCGTCGGCGCTGTGATCTTCCCGCAGTGGGCCGGAGATTCGGCCGAGGAAGTACTCGCCGTGCTCGGTTCGCGTCCAGACGAAAGATCCGTCCGCGACCTGCTCGAAACGCTCGACCCGTCGTAGCGAGCGTTCGTCGTCGGCCGACATGCCGCAGAGTCCGTAGGTGAGGGCACGCTCGACGCCATTCGGCATCGGGGCGCGGTAGACATCCGGCATACAGCCGAGCCTAGGACCCGAGGGGTCTACATACCGCTTGGTCCGTTGCAGGATGTTCTCGAACAGCGGACGAATTCGACGAAATGGGGAGCATCGCGTTTTCGAGAAATAGAGTCCTTCGCCTCGTGGCGGCACCATTGGTGGCGGGAGCCCTGACGCTGGGGTCGGCGGGCATCGCGTCGGCCGCAACCACCACGGAGCTCAGGCCGGTACAGGCATTCGTCTTCTTGCAACACGGCGTCAGTTTCGGGTCGGGGCCGGTCGAGGCAACGGCGACGGTGATCGAGGCAGGGGAGGTCACGGTGACGACAGTGAGCAAGATTTCTGGTGCGGGTGACATGGGCTCGTCAGCGGTCGGCCTGCTGCCGGTTCCGGTGGCCGTGGTGTGGACGAACATCGACAACGGCCGATCCGGTTCGGCGGGTGGGATATCGACCGAGCCGATCACTCTCGCTACCGGTGCGGGCCGTGTCGATCTCACGATCACGACGGACACGCCCAACCTTCCCGGTGGTGGCCGCGTCGTCGTGGAGTAGCCGTGTCCTCGGCGTGGAGCACTGACGTGAGCGTCCACAATTCGCTCTCACAAACGGGAAAAGGTATTTCAGCACTAATAGTGGGCGCTGAGGTCACCCACAGTGTGGTTCGGTCCAGACCGGCTGGTCCGATGTTGTCGTGATTGGACTCGAGTGGTAAGTTGAAGGTTCAACTTGAGCACTCGAAGGACCGATCATGACATCTGTCGTCAACCCGCCGATCGCGGGCGCAGCGTTCGACGCATTTCTCGCCGATACCGCACCCGCGAGCCGATCCCAGCAGATGTGGACCCCGAACGACGGTCCGATGCCTGCCCTCTACATCAGCCACGGTGCACCCCCGGTGTTCGACGACGCGCTCTGGATGAACGAACTCTTCACCTGGTCGCAGTCGATGCCCAAGCCGAAGGCGATCCTGATCGTCAGCGCACACTGGGAAGAGGCCCCGTTGAGCCTGTCCGCGACGGCTGCGGCGACACCACTCGTCTACGACTTCGGTGGATTTGCCCAGCGTTACTACTCGATGGAATACCGGACTCCCGACGCTCAGGCGCTGGCTGCACGGGTGGCCGCGGCCATTCCGGCGTCGGAGAACCTGCATCGGCACACCGCGCGCGGACTCGATCACGGTGCCTGGGTGCCGCTGAAGGTCATGTATCCCTACGCCGATGTCCCGGTTCTGCAATTGAGCCTGCCGACGCACGCCCCCGATCGGCTGATGGCGATAGGCGCTGCGCTGAAGGAACTTCGGGCCGAGGGTGTGTTGGTCATCGGTTCCGGGTTCATGACCCACGGACTGCCGTTCCTGTCCCGGGAGAATTTCGCTACGAACACCGTGCCGACGTGGTCCGAGGACTTCGACCTCTGGGCTGCCGACGCCTTGTCTCGCGGTGACGTCGGGACTCTCGCCGACTTCCGCAGTGCCGCACCGGGAATGCCGTACGCGCACCCCACTGTCGAACATTTCACGCCGTTGTTCGTCACCCTCGGTGCCGCCGAGAATCCGGAAGCTCCGGTGACGACGGCCATCACCGGCTTCCAGTTCGGTTTGGCGAAGCGATCTTTCGCCGTCGCGTGACGAACGGGAACTACTCCGTGCAATTGGGCTCGATTCAGTTCTGAATCTTTTTCGGTTCGGGGATTGTTATCCACGCCACTTCGCTCTACAGTTCTGAGCACCATCTCGGACATCGGTGTCCAAGATTGTCGGATGCGCTGTACGAAATGTCGCCGGGCGCGCGTCCTGTGGACCCCGTTGTCCGGCGCGAAGGAGTACAGCCGTGTCTTCTGCCCGATCTTGGACGCTGCGGGTAGCGATCGGTGTGGCGACCGTAGCCGCCGCCGTTGCCGCTACGACCAGCCCCGCTTCCGCTGCACCCGATTCCAGCGGTCCGGCCGGTGTGGAGGTTCAGCCGCCTCTGCCGCCGCTCACGTGGCCGAAGATTCCCGAGTTCGACACCGACTTCTACCTTCCTTCCGCCGACGTGGTGGCAGCGGCCGCGCCGGGCCAGATCATCGCCGCACGGCCCGTCGAGCTGGCTACTCTCAACGTGATTCCCACGCAGGTCGACGCCTGGCAATTGTCGTTCCGGTCCAACAACGGGCGCGACGAGCCGATTGCCGCCGTGACCACGGTCATCAAGCCGCGGGGAGTGCCTGCGGCACCGCGTCCGTTGATCTCCATCCAGGTAGCCGAGGATTCTCTCGCGGCCTACTGCGCTCCGTCGTACGCGATGCGAGCGGGTGCCATCCCCTGGCCGGTGACCGGCGCGGTGACGTCGGGCGCTCAATTCCTCGAAGTGCAGGCGGCGTTGGCGCAAGGATGGGCGGTGTCGGTACCCGATCATCAAGGCCCGAACAATTCGTTCGCCGCCGGGCCGGTCGCCGGTCGGATCACACTCGACGGCATCCGAGCTGCCGAGAATTTCGCGCCGATGCAGTTGGCCGGGGAGGCCACCAAGGTGGGGATGAGCGGCTACTCCGGTGGCGCGATCGCCACCGGGCATGCAGCAGAACTGGCCGAAAACTACGCCCCTGAGCTCGATATCGTCGGAGTCACCGAGGGCGGCACCCCGGCCGAACTCGGGGCATTGGTCGACAACGCGAACAACACCCTGGGATCGGGCATCGTCGCCGCCGGCATCATCGGTGCCAGCCGCGAGAGTCCCGAGTTGGCCGCCTTCATCGACGAACACGTCGACCCGTTCGGTAGAACGTTGTTCGCGGCCAAGGACAACCTTTGTGTCGGCTACTCGTCGGCGCTGCTGCCGTTCGTCAACCTGAAAGGCTTGCTGCACACCGACGGCGACCCGATCCAGCAACCGGTGGTGAAGAAGGCCCTGTCCGCGATGCAGCTCGGCCGCACCACTCCGAACATGCCGCTCTACGTCTACCATTCCAACCCGGACTGGCTGGTGCCGATCGGGCCGGTCAACGCGATGGTCGAGTCGTACTGCAGCCGTCTGGGTGCCGACGTCACGTACACCCGCGATCATTTCAGTGAGCACATCAGCTTGGAGCTGATCGCTTTTCCGAGTGCGGTGTTGTGGATGCGCGACCGATTTGCCGGTGTTCCGGTGGAACCGGGTTGCCGGACGAACGATGTCGGCTCGATGGCGCTCGACACGCGTGCACACCCGACGTTCGTCGCGGCCGTCGGCGAGATAATCGCCGGATTGTTCGGGAAGCCGATCGGGTCGTGATGGAACCGATCAGCGGGGCTGCGAGCGGTGCGTCGCCTGTAGACTCCCTCGGTGACTGTCGCCGATGATCAGGGCCGCATCTACGCCGGACGATCCTCCGCTGTTCGGAAAGCCGATCGACGAGCTCGGTTCTTGCACGCGGCTATCGAGGTCATCGGGGGACGCGGGTACGCCGCCACCTCGGTGGCGGACATCTGCGCCGCGGCCGGCCTCGCGCGCAGTCAGTTCTACAGTGAGTTCGCCAACCGTGAGGCGCTGCTCGTGGACGTCTACGACCTGATCCAAGACGACGCGCTGGCCGCCGTCGTCGCCGCACTCGACGAGCAGGTCGACCGCGACCGTCGCTCTCTGGTCGTCGCAGCGATGACGGCCCTGGTCGGATCGATCGGTGGTGACCCACGTCGGGCGCGCATCTCTTATCTGGAGATGCTGGGTGTCAGCGATGCCGTCGAACAGCATCGGACGCGCCGTCGTGCGCAGTGGGTGGAGTTCTTCGAGAACACCCTGCGCTCGGAAGTCGGTTCCGATTTCGTTCCCCCGGGTGGATACCGCTTGGCCGCAACGGCATTCCTCGGTGCGCTCACCGAGATCGTCTCCGACTGGTCCCGCACTGCTCCGCCTCGTCCACCTATCGAGCAGATCGTGGACACGATGGTTGCCGTCCTGGCAGCGTTCGTTCCGGACCTGAACTGAACTGCAGCCGGCCGCGCAATACAGTGGACCGATGACAGACGCCACCGGTCCGCTCGCAGGCCTCGTGGTCGCGGACTTCTCTCGTGTGCTCGCCGGACCGTACGCGACGATGATGCTCGGCGACATGGGCGCAGACGTGATCAAGATCGAGCGGCCCGGCAGCGGCGACGACACCCGATTGTGGGGTCCGCCGTACGATTCTGCCGGTACCGCAACGTATTTCAACTCGGTCAATCGGAACAAGACGTCTCGGTTCATCGACCTGCAGTCCGAGAGCGGTGTGGCCGAGGCCCGTGAGATCGTCGCGGGCGCAGACATCGTGATCGAGAACTTCCGCGCCGGAACGATGGACCGGCTCGGTCTCGGCTATTCGGCTGTCGCGCAGACGAACCCTGGCCTGATCTACTGCTCGATCACCGGTTTCGGTACCGGCGGCGGTGCTGCTCTTCCTGGATACGATCTGGTGGTCCAAGCCGTCGGCGGGCTGATGAGCGTCACCGGCCCCGACGCATCCACGCCGACGAAAGTGGGCGTGGCGATGGTCGATATCGTCACCGGTCTGCACGCGCTGAGCGGAATCCTTGCCGCACTGCATCATCGATCGAACACCGGTGCGGGTCAGCGGGTGCACACCTCGCTGATGGCGTCGGTACTGTCCGCACTCAGCAACCAGTCGGCGGCATACCTCGGGGCCGGGGTCGTACCGGTTCCCATGGGCAACAAGCATCCGTCGTTGGTGCCGTACGAGGTGTTCGAGACCGCCGATCGACCGCTCGCGTTGGCCGTGGGCAACGATCGGCAATTTCAGGCGCTGGTCGACGTGCTGGGTACCCCGGATCTGGCTGCGGATCAACGCTTCTCGTCCAATTCTGCTCGCGTCGAACATCGAGATCAGTTGGTCGACCTGCTCAACACGGCGTTGCAGACGCGTACTGCGGACGACTGGTATCGAGAACTGATGGCGCGGCACGTTCCCGCCGGGCCGGTCAATTCCATCGAGGAGGCATTCGCGTTCGCGGAATCGTTGGGTCTCGAACCACGCATCGGGGTTCCAGGGGCAGTGGCCGAGGGCGTCCGAAATCCGGTGGATTTCTCGGCGACCCCGGTGAACTACCGGCTGCCACCTCCGCCGGCCGGCTGAGCCCGCGCGTGGTGGTCCTGCAACTTGTGCTCCACTCCCGGGCTCGAGTCGGCGAATCCCCGGTATGCAACCTCTTCAGTGGAGCAATAGTTGCAGCGGCAGTAACTCGCTGCGCTAGTTCAGCGCCCACTTCACCGACACGGACACGCTGACGGTTTGCTGTCCCGGTTCGATGGGCACTGCCGTGTCGAACGAAGCGGAGTCGCGAAAGCTCGTCGGCTGCTCCTGACCGGTGATCGACTCGGTGATCGACAGAACGTCACCGAGTTCGCCGCCTGCGAGCGACGCATACTGCTCGGCGCGATCGCGGGCGTCGGCGAACGCCCTGGACCGGGCATCGGTGATCAGCTCGGAATCGTCGTCGATCTTGAACGAGACCCCGGAGATTCGGGTCGCGTTGCCACCGGCGGAGGTGGCGTCGCCCAGGACTGCAGACGCCTTCGACAGGTCGCGCACCGTGACCTGCAAGGTGTTGGTGGCCTGATATCCGGAGATGGCCGAGGTGCCGCCCGGCAGTGCTCCGGAGTACTGCGGATCGATCGACACCTGCTGCGTCTGAATGTCCTCGCGCGCGACGCCGGCAGCAATCACTGCGTCGGTCACCTCGGTAACCGCAGCATTGGCCTGTTCGATGGCGGCAGTGACGTCCTCGGCTGTGGCCTGAACGCCGATCTGAGTCGTCAACGTGTCCGGTGCGCCCTGGACTTCGCCCACTCCGTTGACGTTCACTCCGGGAGGTCCGTCCGGGGACGTGGTCGCCGGACTGCTGCAGCCCGCGGTCAGGGCCACGGCCAACACCAGGGCCGATGCGCACGATCCGATCGTCCATCGATTTCGGTTCACCGCCGTAGTGTCCACCATTGCAGGTGAATTGGGAAGGCTCAGGGCTTGAGATACTCGGCGTTGAATGTCACGGTCACTTCGTCTGCCACCTTCATGGCTCCGAACATCTGCGAATACGGCGTGATCTTGTAATCCGTTTGACGCACAGTAGTTTCGGAACCGATCTGCCATCTGTCGCCGGAGTCGGTGACGTCCACGTCCACGGTGATCTCCTTCGAGACCCCGTGTATCTCGGCGGTACCCGCCAAGCGAAATCCGGAGGCAATGGCAGTGATCTCCTCCGAACGAAATCGAATTGTCGGGTACCGGTTGGCATCGAAGGTCTTGAGTGCGTTGGCTTTTGCGACGATCCTCTCCGGCCCGACCAGCGGTGTCAGTCCGCCCTCGCCGTGGATCACCTCGAGTGAGCCGACCTCGGCGGTCAGTGACACCGCGGTGGGGGCGTCCCCGGACCACTCGACCGTCGCGGTCCAGGAGGTCACCGCAATCGTGAGTCGATGCCCCATCTTGGATGCCCTCCCGGTGACATCCGTCCGAACAGCCAGCTGCCCGCCGTCCGATGCGTCGAAAGCCCAGGTCTCGGTGGTCATCTTCGCGACTGTAGACGCGCGGCGGCCCGGCAGCTCACCGAAGCCGACAATGGAGGCTTAGTGTGAAGGAATGTTCTCCAATTCTCCTCGAACATTCGTCGCCGACGCCCTCCGCGGCTTCGTGGCCGCCACCGACGACGTCACCTGGCACGCCGATCCCGGATTTCTCACCCGTCGCTATCGCATCTCCGACGGTCAAGTCGCGCTGCTGTCCGGTGGCGGATCGGGCCACGAGCCGATGCATGCCGGATTCATCGGTCGCGGCATGCTCACCGGCGCGTGCCCCGGCCTGGTGTTCACGTCACCGAACGCCCTCCAAGTACACGAGGCATCCAAGGCCGTGGACTCCGGCGGCGGAGTGGTGCACATCGTGAAGAACTACACCGGCGACGTGATGAACTTCAAGATCGCCCGAGAGTTGTTGCAGGAAGACGGTATTGCGGCCGATGTCGTTCTCGTCGACGACGACGTGGCCAGCGAGAGCGAGGACGGCCCGGGTCGCCGTGGCACTGCCGCGACCATCGTCGTCGAAAAGGTGTGCGGCGCAGCGGCAGAACGTGGCGACAGCCTGCAGGCGGTGGTCGCGCTGGGGCGTCGAACAGCGGAGAACGCGCGCAGTATGGCGGTCGCATTGAACCCGCCGACGCTACCGGGTGCCGACGGGCCGTCGTTCGAACTGCCCAAGGAGGAAATCGAACTCGGCATCGGTATCCACGGTGAGCGCGGCACCGACCGGGTGTC
Source organism: Rhodococcus sp. 05-2256-B1 (assembly GCF_002258465.1). Taxonomy (NCBI): domain Bacteria; kingdom Bacillati; phylum Actinomycetota; class Actinomycetes; order Mycobacteriales; family Nocardiaceae; genus Rhodococcus; species Rhodococcus sp. 05-2256-B1. Next base: position 138,402 of record NZ_NOZA01000021.1, read on the forward strand.
CCGGCTGCCTGCTCAGGCGGTCGTCGAGAAGCTGACCGAGCCCATCGTGAGCTCGCTCGGATTGAACTCGGGCGAATCGGTGATCGCCATCGTCAACGGGCTCGGCGCAACGCACCCGCTCGAACTGCATCTGCTGTTCGGGGAACTCTCGGAGTACCTCGCGGGTAAGGGCATCGAGATAACCCGCTCACTCGTCGGAAGTTTTGTCACCGCGCTCAACATGGGCGGAGCGTCCATCACTCTGGTGCGCGCCGACGACGAGATGCTCGAACTCTGGGACGCCCCCACCGATGCGCCCGGTTGGCCCAACGCGCAGAGCCAAGGTGCGAAACCGGTGGGCGAGCGCGGCGCATTCGGGCCGACGTTCTCGCCGTCCGACACCGGAGAGAAGTCGGCATTCGTCTCGGAGTGGATCGGGTCGTGGGCCCAGCGGGTACTCGACGAGGAGCCCGCTCTGACCGAATTGGATCGTAAGGCGGGCGACGGCGACTTCGGTACCAACATGGTGGCCGCACTGGAACAACTCGACCTCGACGCGATCAAGGAAACCTATTCGGCAGCAACGGTATTCGAAGCCGTGAGCGAGGCCTACCTCGGCCATGCAGGCGGTACGTCCGGTGCACTGTTCGGCATCTGGTTCCGCCAGTTCTACCGAACGATGCTCGAATCCGAGCCATCTGCCGCGGCTGTCGCAGCGGCCGCGCGGGCCGGACTGGACAGCATCACCGAACTCGGTGGAGCCCGCGTGGGCGACAAGACGATGATCGACGCCATTGCCCCGGCTGTCGACGCGCTCGAGAAAGACAGCGGCACCCTGCAGGATGCCGCCGACGCCGCGAAGACCGGAGCCGAATCGACCAAGGACATCACCGCCAACCGCGGCCGCGCCAGCTATGTCGGTGAGGCCGCGCGAGGCGTCGTCGACCCCGGTGCGTTGGTCATGGCCTGGTTCTTCGAGGCGGCAGCAGGCTCTACTCCAGCAAACCCGGGTCGTTCCGCAGGCTCTACTCCAGCGAGCTGAGGAACACCGCCGCGATCGCTTCGAGGCCGGCCTGATCGTCGGCGTCGAAGCGATCGGGTATCGGGCTGTCCAGATCGAATACACCGATCAGTTTCTCGCCCTGGTACAGCGGAACGACGACCTCGGAGCGAGTGTTGGCATCGCACGCGATGTGGCCGGGGAAGGCATGAACGTCGGCCACTCGCTGTGTCTCGCGGGTGGTCGCGGCAGCGCCGCAGACCCCTTTGCTCAGCGCGATGCGAACGCAGGCAGGCTGGCCCTGGAACGGGCCGACCACCAGTTCGGTGCCGTCGAACAGGTAGAAGCCGACCCAATTGACCTCGGGCAGAGCGTGATAGACCAACGCAGAAAGATTGGCGGCGTTGGCGATCAGGTTGGATTCCTCGTAGACGAGGCCCCTGGCCTGCTCGGCGAGCTGCTGGTACTGCTCGACCTTGGACCCGTTCAGTGCTGTCGCGGTGAAGGACATGCGCCGAGTCTAAGCGCACACCCCAGCACCACCAGATACGCCGACATCCCACCCACCTGCACCCGCTGAGCGATACCGAGGCCGTGATCGCCGGGAAGGTTGTCGGCGATCAACAGCCACGCCGTGGCCAGGGCCGTGATGGCCAGTACCGCGACACCGAGCGTCCGAAGCAGGGGATAGGCCCCATAACGGAGTGCGGCGAGCGTGAACGCGATCATGAACGTGAAAATCGCGAACACCGCGATGGTGCTCGTCAGGGCATGAAGATGATGAAGCTGGGGGAACAACCCGCTGGGCTCGATCGGACAGCTCGGATCGTCGGCGGCCACACACTCGAGTGGCAGTTTCGCGTCGGCGATGGTGGCGATACCGAAGATGCCCGACGCCACCCAGCCGGTGACGACGAGCCGTCGGCGAGGGCTGACGAGGAAACCGAGCACGGCGGCGAGGATCATCAGCGAACCCGTGACCACGTCTGCAGTGGAGAAGAATTCGCGGTACGGCTGATCGCGGGCATCGAGTTCGCTGAGGAAGGATCGAGCCGGGTCGAGCCCGGTATCGAGGAAGAATTCGGCCACCCACGCGGAGTACAGCAACCCGGCGAGGATCAGAAACACCACCGCGATTACTCGGCGGATATCCACACCTTCGGTTTTCGAGCGCACCGACCAAGGCTAACCAGTGAGCTCGTCGGCAGCTGCCACCGCCAGCGCGACGGCGGAGTCGCAGTCGTCCGCCATGACGGACAGCTCGGGAACCGTGCGGGCGTAACGCGCGGCTGAGTCGTCGTTACCGGGCAGGCCGAGAACGGGGTTGCCCAACACGATGTCGGCCGAACACACCGAATCCGAGTCGCGAGTCTCGACGGTGTAACCGCCCTGCCGGATCTTCTCGCGATCTGTCGAACGCAAGTCGCTGTCGTCGTAGGTGAGCGCGACGTCGAGCAGTACCAGGTTGTCCTCGAACGTCGCAGACGACGCCTCGAAGTGGCAGCCGTACGGATCCGCGGCAGGGTTCCACCGGTCGACCGTCCAGGTCTCGGGCAGATGCTCCAGAACGCTGCACGGATCCTTCGTGGCCAACGGAAGGTTGTACCTGGAATCGGCACGTAGTGGGGGATCGCTCACGAGGCCGAGTGCGGTCTCGGTAACGGATTTCGCTGCACTGCAGGCGTCCCCGTCAGCAAGATAGACGTCGATCGTGGCGAAACTACGACCGGATTCGGTGAGAACATCGTCCATGGGCCCGGAGGTGGTGCCGTCGAACTCGTCGCGAAGCGGGAAGCTGACGCGACACGTCCCTCGGGAGGCGTCGTCGAGGTACACCTGTTCGCCGTCGATCGTGACTTGCTCGAAGTTCGGGTCGGCCGGCGTCGGCTGGTATCCGTTCAGCTTGATCGACACGGAGTCCGTGACGTCCGATCGCCCAGGGTTGACTTCTGCCGAGCAGCTACTCAGTTCGCCGTCCGGTCGGAGCTGCACCACGGTACCGAGGGCGGTGAGGTCGTCCTCGGTGAGGAAGCCGCAGGGATCGAGGCTGCGGACGAAGGCCGCCGAGTCGGCCAGATAGCGGTCTGCCTCCGACATCTCGAATCCGTACCGGTTCTGCCCCGCAGGCGACGCACTGCCGGCGGGGAATGCGCTGCCGAGCAACACCACCGCGCATCCACTGGTCGATACCGACATCGCCGCTGCCATCGCCGCAAGCACCCAACTTTTACGCACTGTCCTCATCCCCCGACTCGAATCGACCGATCATCAGGTTGGACGCGCGGGGAGTGCTGTGGGTTTCAGTCGGTCACTATCGGATCTGCAGCAAGATCACCGACGACGCGTTGGGCGGCGACGACCGGGTCCTCGTGTTCCCAGATCCGCACGACGCGCCAGCCTTCCTCGATCAGGCGGGTGTCGGTGTCGCGGTCGCGGGCCACGTTGGCAGCCAGCTTGTCGGCCCACCACTGGGCGTTGTTGCGGGGTTTCGTCGCGTGGACGGGGCAACTGTGCCAGAAGCAGCCGTCGACGTAGACCGCCACCTTGCGACGGGGAAACACCAGATCTGCTCGACGCCGCATGCCCTTCAGCGGAGCGCGGTCGACGAAGTAGCGCAGTCCTCGTCGGTGCAACTCTCGCCGCAGCGCCACTTCCGGTTTGGTGTCGCGGCGACGCTGCTTACTGAGCCGTGCACTGGTTTTCGCGTCGGTGACGGGGCGTGTCACGCTCACACCGACACTCGTTTCGCGTACCCACCCATGCGCTCGAGGTGGGCGTCGAGGTCGTCGAGAAAGCCGTCGGCGAAGCGGAGGTTGCCGGCTCGTGCGCGCTTGAGGAACCCGGCCGTGGCTCGCGCCGACAGCAGGGTGGAGTCGTCCAGAAAGTCGATCAGGTCCTCGGGCGGTTCGTGCACCGGCATGGTCGACACGGTCACCTTGAAGCTCGCGCGGTCTCGGCCCCACGCGGCCGTCGGCCAGGCCTGACCGGGCAGCAACGCGGTGTCGCCTGCGACGTCGTAGGGCTTCGGGTCGTCGAGTGCGGCGGCGACCCACGACGCCATCCGCACACTGACGGCATTGCCGACGAGCTTCCAACGATGCCCGGTACGCACTCCGGCGCGCTCGACCGCAGGCAGCGTCCAGTCCGGATCGAACCCCTGCAGCCGCTCGGCCCCGATGATGCCGGGCGTGACGATCTCCCCGGACGGCAACCGCACGGCCGGCGGACTGGCGATGCCGAGGGAGGAACCGCCCTTGAGGGTGGGGACGGCGTTGACGGCCCAGCCCAGTCCGCGGGTGCCCTCGGTCCAGTAGAAGCCGCAGGGCGCAGTACTCGGATCGCCGTCGGGCAACGGCCCGGCATCCTGCGAGAACAGCACCTCACGCGGATCGTCGGTGCGCGAGGCCAGCATCACCACGCGCTGTCGACGCTGCGGCAACCCGAACGCACGGGCGTCGACGACGCGGTAGGCCCACATGTAGCCGAGGTCCTCTAGCGCGTCGGTGATGTGTCGCATCGCTGCGCCACGTCCGAGTTGCAGCATGAACGGCACGTTCTCCATCAACAGCCACCGCGGGCCGCGGCGACGTGAGACCAGCCGGAACACCTCGTCGACCAGCCCGGAGCGAGCCCCGGTGATGCCTGCGGTCCGTCCGGCCTGGGAGAGGTCCTGGCAGGGGAAGCCGGCAGCAACGAGCTCGGTGCCGGTGGGCAGGCTGCGCAGCGTGGTGACGTCGGTGTGCAGCGGAACGTTCGGCATGCGCGCCGACAGCACCGCGCCGGCACCCGGATCGATCTCGCACAACAGCTGCGTCGTCCACCCTGCCTCGGCCAACCCCAGCTCGAGCCCGCCGATACCGGCGAACAACCCGACCATCGACCGTGTGCTCACGTGTGCCCTTCTCTCGCCCGACGGGTTCACGTTACTCGAGACTCGGTGTGCTGAGCGTCGGTCGAACTTGACCTCGACCGTGCTCGAGGTTCCACACTGGAATGCAGGCCGCCGAAAATCGGTTGGAAACTGAGCCTGAGCAATGAAATCATTCGGGCACCGCAATAAGGAGAACAACACGTGTCCACGGGTGTGCTCGACCCCGAAGCCCCAACCGTCGTTGAGTCGAACCCGAATGCTTCGCGGACACCCACGTCGCTGCAGCGTTTCGCGCCGTTCCTGGCCCCGTACAAGTGGTTCTACATCGGCTCCATCGTGGTCTCGCTCATCGCGACCCTCACCGGCCTCGTCATTCCGCTGGTGATGCAACGCGTCATCGACGGGCCCATCGCCGACCGCAACTTTTCCGCGGTGTGGTGGCCCGCGGCGCTGATCCTGCTGCTCGGCACCATCGACGCGGCCGGCATCTGGGTGCGTCGATACCTGGTGTCACGACCGTCGAGCCAGTTCGAGATCAGCGCTCGGGCAACGGTATTCGACAAGCTGCAACGGCTGTCGGTCGCGGCGCACGAGAGCTGGGAATCGGGTCAGCTGCTCTCCCGTGCCATCGCCGATCTCGGGTCGCTGCGCCGGTTCATGGCGTTCATCGGCCCGTTCATCATCATCAACGCCGTCACGCTCGTCGTGGGTATCGGTGTATTGCTCGTTCAGGCATGGCAATTGGGTCTGATCATGCTGGTGACATCGGTTCCGCTGGTGATCGCCTGCACCAGGTTCGAGACGCTGTACCGCGTCGTCGCGCGTGATGCTCAAGACCAAGCCGGTGATGTGACGACAACGGTCGAGGAGTCCATTCAGGGCATCCGTGTTCTGAAGGCGTTCGGGCGAAGTGCGCACCTGGGCAAGCAGTTTCTGCGTCAGGCCTACACTCTTCGCGGCACCGAGCTGAAGAAGGTGCGCTATCTCGCGATCATCTGGGCGGTGATCGTCGGACTGCAGCCGATCACCATCGGCGCGATTCTGGCCGTGGGAACCTACTCGATCGTGCAGGGCACGATGACGGTCGGCACGCTCGTCGCTGCCATCGCCATCGTCACGTTCCTGCTGTGGCCGATCGAATCCTTCGGATACCTGCTGGCGGAGTTGAACAATGCGCGGACTGCGGCGGATCGTTACTGGGAGATCATCGACACCCCGGAGACCGTGACGGATCCGGACAACCCCGTCGAATTGCCCGACACGATCCGTGGCCGAGTGCAGTTCGACCGCGTCGGATTCACCTTTCCGGACGCGTCCTCGCCGCTGCTCACCGATGTCAGTTTCGTCGTCGAGCCGGGGGAGACCGTTGCGCTCGTCGGCAACACCGGCAGCGGAAAGACGGCACTGACGAACCTCGTTCCTCGTTTGTTCGACGCTACCGAGGGCACCATTTCGATCGACGGTATCGACGTGGCGTCGATGCGGCTGGCCGATCTGCGCTCGATCGTGTCGGTAGCGTTCGAGGACCCGGTGCTGTTCTCGGCCAGTGCGCGGGAGAACATCGCGCTCGGCTCTCCTGGCGCGTCCGATGCCGAGATCACCGAGGCGTTGGAGATTGCTCACGCAACGGAATTCGTCGACCGGCTGCCGTGGGGCCTGGCCACGCGCATCGGTGAGCAGGGCATGAGTTTGTCGGGCGGGCAGCGGCAGCGACTCGCACTGGCCCGTGCAGTGCTGGGCAAGCCCCGGGTGCTGGTGCTCGACGACCCGCTCTCGGCACTCGACGTGGACACCGAAGCGAAGGTGCAGAAGGAATTGCGGCGCGTGCTGGCCCATTCGACGACGTTGCTGGTGGCACACCGGCCGTCGACGGCGGCGTTGGCCGACCGGGTGCTGTATCTGGAGAACGGAAGAATTGTGGAGCAGGGAACGCACGAGGGACTGCTGGCGTCGTCGCCGCGGTACCGCGACGTGATGGGGTCGATCCATGGCTGAGCAGACCGCAACCGCGGACTGGCGGGGAGTGGGCGGCGAGGACTCGGAGGTGGACGCCACCGGAAACCTGGTGTTGGCCGGACGTTCTCGGCGGTTGCTCGCCTCGCTGGTGCGCCCGTACAAGAAGCAGGCCCTGCTGTCTTTCGTCATCATCCTGATCGACAACATCACCTATGTGGCCGGCCCGCTGTTCGTCGCCTACGCCCTCGACAACGGCGTCGGTGCTGCCGGACAAGGTGATTGGGGTCCGCTGCTGTGGGCCGTGGGCGGATACACCGGCTTCGGCCTGCTCGGAATGTTCACCACCTACGCGTTTCTCACCGTCTCGGGCCGACTCAGTCAGAACATTCTTTACGACCTGCGTGGACGCGTGTTCGACCACGCGCAGAAACTCAGTCTGTCGTTCCACGAGAAATACACGTCGGGACGGTTGATCTCGCGGTTGACCAGTGACGTGGAGTCGTTGCAGACACTGCTCGAAAGTGCGCTCAACGACGCGTTGACGGCCATCCTGTCGATGGTCTCGATCGCCGTCATCCTCGTGTATCTCGATGTTCCGATGGCGATGATCGTGCTCGCCGGCTTCGTACCGCTGGTGCTCGTCACCCGGTGGTCACAACGACGCCAACGCCAGGGATACCGTCGAACACGGGTGGCGATCGCACGTGTGGTGGTTCATTTCGTGGAGTCGATGGGCGGAATCCGTGCCGTACAGGTCTTTCGGCGTGAAGGTCGCAACGACGCGATCCTCGAGACCGAGGACTCGGAGTACCGAGACGCCACCACCGCGGCCCTGCGCGGCATGGCGAGCTACACCGGAATCGTCCGGTGGATCGGCAACGTCACTCTGGCGATCATCCTGGTGTTCGGTAGCTGGCGAGTGATCAACGGCCACATGGACGTCGGCGTGCTCGCCGCGTACGTGCTGTACCTTCGCCGGTTCTACGGCCCACTCGACGAGCTGGCGATGGTGTTCAACGCCTACCAGTCGGCCGCGGCTGCGCTGGAGAAGATCTCCGGCGTACTCGAGGAAGAGCCGTCGGTGGTTGCCCCGAAGAACCCGGTGTCGATCGGAACGGTGAAGGGAGACATCACGTTCGACGACGTGCACTTCTCCTACGGCACCGAGCGCGTCGTGCTGCCGGAGTTCTCGCTGCACGTGCCGGCGGGTCAGGTGGTTGCCATGGTCGGTGCGACCGGAGCCGGAAAGTCGACGTTGGCAAAGCTGTTGGCGCGCTTCTACGATCCGACCGCCGGATCCGTGCGACTCGACGGCATCGACATGCGCGACATCTCCGACGAGGACCTGCGCCGCAACGTCGTCATGGTGACACAGGAATCGTTCCTGTTCTCCGGCTCGGTGGCCGACAACATCCGCCTCGGACGTCCCGACGCGACGGACGCCGATGTCCGCGCTGCCGCCGAGGCCGTCGGACTGACCGAGTTCATCGCCTCGCTCCCCGAAGGGATCGATACCGACGTGCGTAAGCGCGGAGGCCGATTGTCCTCGGGCCAAAGGCAATTGGTGGCCTTTGCGAGGGTGTTCCTCGCTGCGCCGTCGGTGATCGTGCTCGACGAGGCGACGTCGAGTCTCGACATCCCGAGCGAGCGGTTGGTGCAGCGCGCACTCGAAACGATTCTGCAGGGCCGGACGGCGTTGATCATCGCGCACCGCTTGTCGACGGTGGCCATCGCGGACCGCGTCCTCGTCATGGCGGACGGCAACATCGTCGAGGACGGAACCCCGGCGGACCTCATTGCGGGAGAGGGCCGCTTCGCACACCTGCACGAGGCGTGGGAGGACTCGCTCGTCTAGGTCCAGGGGGTGATCGGCGGCTTGACCCACATGATCTTCTCGTCGGCGTGCTGGGGCGTCGCCCCGTCGTGACCCGGGTGCTCGGCCGCCCAGGCGGATTTGCGGTCGAGCAACTCGGCCACGATGGTCCACGTTTCCATCGTGCTCGGTGGATGCAGGTCCGCTGTGCGGGCCAGTTTTCGACGGGTGGCGTCGGGAAGATCGAGCAGTTCCGCGCCGCTGATGCCGCGCTCCCAGACGTAGCGCGCCAGAGCGGTCGCCTTGTCCTGTCGGCTCTTCGCGGCCTGCTCGGAATGCGCGAAATCGAACTGGCCGCCGCCTGGGTTCCCTGTCGTCACGGCCATCACCTTAGTAATCGTGAGCGAAATCGACAGGGCCCGGCCGCTGTAAGGCGTCGCACACGGTAGCGGGCCAGAAGTCGACGTCGACGGGGGTCGGCCGGGGTCGAGCGCAGCATGAACGGCCGGGTCGGTGCAAAGAAAAGTCGCGTCCGCTTGTTCTACAGGGGGCCCTGTCGCATACCGTAGGACTTGTGATCACTCAAGCATCGGGTGCAGAGCACGTCTCCGTTCCCGCAACCGCCACCACCGACGCGAAATCCTGGCCCTCGATCCTGACGTGGCGAGCGCACGACGTTCCCCGCATGGAGTCCGTGCGCGTCCAGCTTTCCGGCAACCGCATCAAAGCTGCCGGACGCATCATCGGTGCCGCCTGCAGTGATCATCCCGCGTTCAGTGCGTCGTACGACCTGGTGACCGACGAATACGGCGTCACCAAGAGGCTCTCGGTGCGCACCTCGCTCGCGTCGGGCGACCGGCAGGCCTCGGTCAGCCGCGACGACGAGGGCTACTGGATGGTGGAGAACTCCGCCAACCACCAGCGCTCGACCTACAGCGGTGCCCTCGACGTCGACATGGTGCTCAGCCCGTTCTTCAACACCCTGCCGATCCGACGATTCGGTCTGCACACCCAGGTCCAGGACCTCGAGGTGCCGACGGTCTACGTCAACCTTCTCGACCTGAGCATCCAGGAAGCGACGCTGACCTACAGCAGCGGCGCGCACGGCATCCACGTCATCTCGCCGGTCTCGACATCGTCGGTGACGGTCGACGCCGACGGGTTCGTCGTCGACTACCCGGGACTCGCCGAGCGGATCTGACGCACGACGCCGCCGCGTCGCCCCGCGTCCTGCAGGTTCTCTCGCCACCCCGGCTCGCCCGGGGTGACGTCGGTGATGTCGAATCGCTGATGCTGCTCGTACTGCAGTCGCGCCGCGTGTCCAGCGTCGACCAGCGTTTCGGTCGAGTTCTCGTTCAATTTTTCGCGCGCTGTGGTGAGCGCACGCAGCGCCTCGTCGAGCGCGTTTCGTAGCGCGGTCGCGTTGCCCTCGGTCATCGCACGGACGAGAGTCGGGGCCGAGGACGCCACCCGGGTGCCGTCGCGAAACGACCCCGCGGCGAGCCCGAGCGCCAACGGCCCACCCGCGGCCCCCACGATCGCCAACGCCTCGGCCAGCAGATGCGGTAGGTGCGAGATGCGGGCGACGGCGCTGTCGTGCTCGACGCTGCCGGCCGGAACGACCACCGAACCGCAGTCCAGGGCCAGCTGAGCCACCCGCACCCACACGTCCGCATCGACACCGGGGTCCGTGGACACCACCCACACCGCATCGATGAACAGTGCCGGGTCCGTCGCCGACCAGCCCGAATGATTGGTACCCGCCATCGGATGGCCGCCGACATAGCGGGCCTGTAGTCCGCGAGCAGCGACGGCCGCGGCAACCTCGGCCTTGACGCTCACCACGTCGGTGATCGGGGCGGCGGGTGCGTGCTCGGCGATGGCCTGCAGAACGGAGTCGACGGCAGGCATCGGAACGGCGATGACGATCAGCGCATCCTCTTCTGCAGCCCTGGTCAGAGCAGCTGTCAGATCGGTGCGGACGTCATAGCCATCGTCCGCAGCCCCGGCGATCGCGTCGGCTGATCGGTTCCAGCCCCACACCCGGCGACCGGCGTCGTGCGCCGCCCGCAGAATCGACCCACCGATCAGTCCCAGACCGAGAACGCACACCGAAGAAGAAGTCACCCGATCAGATTGGCACAGGTGGGTGACTTCCAAGGGAGGTGGACTTCGAATACCGGCACCTACCGGACTACCGTTGCGCACATGGCCGCACAGCGCGCGAACAACAACCGTGCCTCCGCATCGGAGTACGACGACCTCGAAGGATTCGGCGTTGCAGTTGTCCGAGAGGACGGCAAGTGGACCGTGACGCCACTGTCCGACGACGCACTGACCAGCCTGTCGGCAGCAGAGACCGAATTGCGTGAACTACGCAGCTCGGGAGCGGTGTTCGGACTGCTCGACGTGGACGAGGAATTCTTCGTCATCCTGCGTCCCGCACCCAACGGCACCCGCCTACTGCTGTCCGACGCGGTCGCCGCCGTCGACTACGAAATCGCCGCCGATGTCCTCGACGCACTCAACATCGAGATCCCCGACGTCGACCCCGACGAACTCGACGACATCGAACCCTACGAGGAAGGCGACCTCGCTCTCCTCGCCGACCTGGGCCTGCCCGAGGCAGTCCTGGGCATCATCGTCGCCGAGACCGACGACTACCCGGACGAACAACTGCAATCGATCGCCGAGCGGCTGGGCTTCGAGGACGAATTCGCCGCAGCGGTGAACAAGCTGCGGCGGTAACCGATGCCGCTGCCCGACGCGGACATGATCCGCGCAGCGCTGTCGGCCGCAGCCGAGGCCTCGGACGCCGACGTCCCCGTCGGAGCCGTCGTGTACGACGCGTCGGGACGTGAGATCGCGCGAGCCTGCAATGCGCGGGAGGCGTCGGGCGACCCCACTGCGCACGCCGAAGTGCTCGCATTACGTCGAGCAGCCGCCGTTCACGGAGATGGTTGGCGACTCGAAAACTGCACTGTGGCAGTCACTTTGGAACCCTGCACGATGTGCGCCGGTGCCCTCGTTGCGGCCCGCGTCGGCACCGTGGTGTTCGGAGCCTGGGAACCGAAAACCGGGGCCGTCGGCTCGCTGTGGGACGTCGTCCGAGACCGTCGACTCACCCACCGCCCACAGGTGCGCGGGGGAGTGTTGGAAGCCGAATGCGCCGAAGTGCTGACGCAGTTCTTCGCCCGCCAGAGATAACGATCTCGTCACGGGGTGGCCGGAATGTCCAACATTGGGGAGGGTGGAGGGCAGGGCGCAACGCTGCGCTCCGAACTTGCGAAGGAGACACTCATGGGACTCGACGACAAGATCTCGAACAAGACCGAAGACCTCGGCGGCAAGGCAAAAGAAGCCGCAGGTTCGGCAACCGGAGACAGGGACCTCGAAGCAGAGGGCAAGGGCGATCAGACCTCCGCCGCATTCAAAGACGGTGCCGAGAAGGTCAAGGACGCGGCCTCGAACATCAAGGACAAGCTCACCGGTAAGTAACTTTGCGCTCTGAGCAGGCGATTTAGCCTCAGGCGCTCATTCCGGTACAGTCTTCTGCGGTGGCGTGTCCGAGCGGCCTAAGGAGCACGCCTCGAAAGCGTGTGAGGGTTCACCCCCTCCGAGGGTTCAAATCCCTCCGCCACCGCCAAGAACTCCCCACCCGATCCGTCGGGTGGGGAGTTTTTTGTGCGCGGGGTGGGGTGGCTGGGTGTTGCCCGGCAAACGCGCGCGCATTCGTCAGATGCGTTCACATTCGCCACCGATTCGGGGTCTATTTCGCGCGCACCTGGAAAACGCGCGCGCGTTTGCGGGATCACCAGGGCCCGGGCGGGGTGGGGTGGCTGGGTGTTGCTCGGCAAACGCGCGCGCATTCGTCAGACGCGTTCAGATTCGCCACCGATTCGGGGTCTATTTCGCGCGCACCTAGCAAACGCGCGCGCGTTTGCGGGATCACCAGGGCCCAACATCAGCAGGGCTCGGGCGAGATCACCAGGGCCCGGGCATCGAATCCCCAGGGCTCAGACGCTCAGCATTGCCCCGCGCCCGCGGCGTCGAGTCCCCGCAGAATTTCGCCTTGATCGGCCTCGGGCACCGTGGACCAACTCGGCGCGGTGGTCATTTCGCTGCGCAGACCCTCGACCGACTTCGCGCGATCGGAGATCCCGGTTTGTTCGAGTGCATCGATGGACGGCAGAAACTGGGTGCAGGTCTGCTGGTACAGCGCTTCGCCGGTGACGCCCGAGGTTGGGGCATCGGGTTCAGCGGCAGGCGGAGCCTCGGGGATCGGAGTGTCGGCAGGAGCGGGTGCCGGTGCGTCGAGTGTGGTGCTGGCGGGGACTGTTGTGGAAGCCGCGGCAGACGTCGTCGTGCTGGCCTGAACGGACGTGGTCGACGCGTTCTCGGTCGACGCGTCGTCGCCGCATCCGGCTACCGAGGTGGCCACGATCAGCCCGAGCAATCCGGTCGCGATCTTTCGTTTCATCGCCACTGTGTACCACCTGCGGCTCAGAGCAGTGTCTGCGCGCGCCCGGTGATGGTGCTCAGTGCGGTGGACCATGCGATGTGCTTGGGGTCCAGGAACGCTCCGTGTCCGGCTCCGGGCAGTACGACCAGCTCGGGGTCCGTGCTACCTGCGCGGGTCGCGGCGTCGACGTACACGCGGCTCTGGTTCACCGACACGGTCTGGTCCGCATCACCGTGCAGCGCGGTCAACGGGACGTCGAGCGGGAGGTATTCGATGGGGGAGGCGATCTTGTATCGACCGGGAACGTCGTTGGGCATGCCGCCGAGGAATGCGGGCACGAACTTGTCGTTGCCGATGTTCGCCGCTCGTTTCATGTCGAACACCCCGGCCATGATGGTGGCACTGCGCGGTCGGATTCTGGGGTCCGCTCCCGGTGCGTCGATCGGCATCAGATGACGCGCAGCGACCCACGCGGCCAGCTGTCCGCCGGCCGAATGTCCGGCGACGTGCACTCGATCGAGGTCGAGCCGCCCGTCGGCGGCGTTCTGTACGACGGTTGCCAGTGCCTCGGTGGCGTCGTCGACGTCGGTGAGGGTGTTGGCCCAATTGTTCGGTCCGCGCCGATACTCGACGTTCCACACGGCGATGCCCTGGTCTGCGATGGCTTTGGACATCTGCTGGAAGTACGACAGATCGAGGTTCTCCTGCCATCCACCGCCGTGGATCATCACCACCACAGGCAGTGACGTCGCCGTGTTGGCAGGGAGATACAGGTCTCCGATGTTGTCGGGTTGGTACCCGTACTTCAGCCGGATCGGATCTCCGGTCGGTCCCGAAACAGGTTGCAGTGCAGCCGAATACGTCTCTGCTGTGCTCGGTGAGGATGCGGTGTCCGTGGAACTGCAGCCGACCAGCGTGACAGCGAGCAGGCCGGACAGGAAGTGGCGACGATTCACGTGCCCTGAGCCGTCCAATCGAGCAGCTCGGACAGCGACCAGGTGTTGATGACGCGATCGGCGGGAACGCCCTGGGCTTCGGCGCGGACACAGCCGTAGCCCTGCCAGTCGAGCTGGCCCGGTGCGTGTGCGTCGGTATCGATGGAGAAGAGGCAGTCGCGTTCGAGGGCGATGTCGATCAGGCGCTCGGGCGGGTCCTGGCGTTCGGGCCTGGCGTTGATCTCCACCGCGGTGCCGAACTGTCGGCATCCCTCGAATACCACCGGGGCGTCGAACGTCGACTCGGGCCGCTTTCCCCGGCCGCCCTCGACCAGTCGGCCGGTGCAGTGACCGAGTACGTCGACGTGCGGATTCGCGATGGCGGTGACCATGCGTTTCGTCATCGCCACAGAATCGGCCCGCAGGTTCGAGTGCACGCTGGCCACCACCACGTCGAGTTCGGCGAGCAATCCCTCGTCCTGATCCAGCGAACCGTCGTCGAGGATGTCCACTTCGATTCCGGTGAGGATGCGGAACGGCGCGAGTTGCTCGTTGAGCTCGGCGATGATGTCGAGTTGTTTTCGTAGACGTTCGGCGCTGAGTCCGTTGGCGACCTTGAGTCGCGGTGAATGATCGGTCAGCGCGCAGTACTCGTGCCCAAGGTTCTTGGCGGTGCGCATCATCTCGTCGATGGGGCTGCCGCCGTCGGACCAATTGGAGTGGGTGTGCAGGTCGCCTTTGAGTGCGGCCCGTAGTGCGTTGTTGCCGATGGGTTCTGCGGCGTCGCGTTGTTCGGCCAGGTAGTCCGGAACGTCCTGGGTCAGCGCCTGCCGGATGATCAGCGAGGTCTTGGCACCGATTCCGGCCAACGACGACCAGCTGTCCGCCTTCTCGTGCTCGGATCGTTGTGCAGGAGAGAGTGATTCGACGACATCCGCGGCTCGGCGGTAGGCCTTGACGCGATGGGTGTCCGAGCGCGAACGCTCGAGCCAGAAGCCGATCTCACGAAGTGCCTCCACCGGATCCATGGGTTCCATTGTGCCTGGCACCACCGACACCTGCGCACGGGGTAATCGGACAAAATTCTCAGGGAGTTGCCAGGTCGCTCACTCCCCATGGGCTTGAAGCTGCAACTATCATCGTCGGTCATGACCAAGAAATGGTGGACAGTCGGCGTCGTTGTCGTAGTGCTCGTGGCCCTCGGGCTGTATTTCGGCCCCAAGATCTACGCGTCCTTCCAGGAGGACGACGCTCCGGCGGCGACCGTCGACACCTCCGGTGCGCAGGCCGCCACCACCGACGATCTGAACGGCACCTGGACGGTGACGGCAGGCGATGCGTCGAACAAGACCGCGGCCGGCTACACCGTCGACGAGGTGCTCAACGGATCGGACGTGACCGTCGTCGGGTCGACGCCCGAGGTCAGCGGCTCGGTGACCGTGGCGGATAATTCGTTGACCGCCGGTGAGGTTGTGGTGCAGACCAATTCGATCACCACCGACAGTGACCGTCGAGACGGTCAGTTCCGCGGCAACATCTTCGACACCGCGACATATCCGACGGCGACGTTCACCATCGACCAGCCCGTCGACCTCTCGTCGTTGCCCAAGGACGGCACCACCCAAACCGTCACGGCGGAAGGCACATTGACGCTCAAGGATCAGACGCGTCCGGTGTCGGTCGAGATGGAGGTGCTGCAGTCCGGTGACACGCTCATCGCGTCGGGTGCAATTCCGACGACGTGGTCGGACTACGGCATCGAGCCGCCGTCGCTCGGTTTCGTGACCGTCGAGGGCTCGGGAACCGTCGACTTCCTGATCAATCTGAGTCGGCAGTAGCCCGTTCTCGTGGGGCCGCCGGTGTCCATCCCGGCGGTCCGACGACGTATCCGACGCGTTCCTTCCATGACCTCGATGCCGCGACATCCCGTGCGATGTTGCGGTATTCGTGTGTTTGGAGCGTCCAGATGTTGAACGTGTCGACGGGCTTGGTCAGTCCGTAATTCGGTCGCTGCACTTCGTCGGCGTAGCTGCCGAACAGGCGGTCCCAGACGATGAGGATGCCGCCGTAGTTCTTGTCGAGGTACTGCGGATCGCGACCGTGATGAACGCGGTGGTGAGAAGGCGTGTTGAAGACGAACTCGAACGGTCGCGGCAACTTGTCGATCCGCTCGGTGTGTACCCAGAACTGGTAGACGAGATTGATCGAAAAGCCCACGAACACCATCCACGGCGGCATCCCCAGCAGCGGCAGGGGCAGCCACATGATGATCTCGCCGCTGTTGTTCCACTTCTGCCGCAGCGCCGCGGCGAAGTTGAAGTACTCGCTCGAATGGTGAGCCTGATGGGTCGCCCAGATCAGTCGGGTTCGGTGCGCGATGCGGTGGTAGCCGTAGAACAGCAGATCGACGCCCAGAATCAGGATGACCCACGTGTACCAGGCTTCGGCGGGTAGATGCCACGGCGCGATGTAGACGTAGATGGCCGTGTAGCCGATCAGGGCCAGCGCTTTCCACACCGTCGTGGTTGCGATCGAAACCAAACCCATGCTCAGGCTCGCCCGTGCGTCCCGGGCCGAATACGCGCCGGGGGTTCCGTCTTCGAGTTTCTTCGCCGCGATCCACTCGATCGCCAGCAGCAGCGCGAACGCGGGGACGGCCAGGGCGACCGGATCCCGCAGCGGTTCGGGTAGCGCGTTCCACGCCGATGCGAGTTGGTCCCTCATGTGTACGGCCCTCCCGTGCGTGACACTGCTGTTCGAAGTGTAACGACAGTATGGTGATCGTAGTCTCGACGCGTGAAAATTCGTAGCCGCCGTTCCGGGGATATGGCGTTCTGTGTGACCGCGCTGGCGACGGTGCACGAGGCCGACGGGTATCCCGCACTGTGGCCCGAGGATCCGGCCGCCTGGTTGCACTCGGCAACGCAGGTCGCCGCATGGGTAGCGGAGTCGAATGACCGGATCGTCGGCCACCTGGCACTCGACCTGGTCGACGACGGGCTGATGGTCTCGCGATTGTTCGTTCGTCCCGAGTGCCGGGGCACGGGCGCAGCCGCGGCCTTGTTGGACGCCGCAGTGGCGTATGCGGCAGAACGGTCCGTTGCTATCGAACTGCACGTGGAGCTGGGCTCGGCTGCGGCGATTGCGTTCTACGAGAAGTCAGGTTGGATCCGGACCGGTACCGCGCCCGCGGACTGGGTGTTGCCCGACGGGCGCAGAGCCGTCCAACATCGGTACGTACCCGGTCGCTAATTTCCTATCGAAATGATAGGAATTGAATCGTGCACATCACGGCGAAAGCGGACTACGCGGTGCGGACTCTCGTCGAGCTCGCCGCGGTCGGCGGCCGAGCACCCGCCAAGGCCGAGGCGCTTGCCGCCGCTCAAGGGATACCGCACAAATTTCTCGAGTCGGTGCTCTCCGACCTGCGTCGCGCCGAGTTGGTGCGAAGTAGAAGGGGACCCGACGGCGGATACTGGCTCGCGCGGGAGGCGTCGAACATTTCCGTCGCGGACGTGATGCGTGCCGTCGAGGGACCGCTCGCATCGGTGCGCGGGCAACGGCCCGAGGATGCGCAGTATGCCGGTCCCGCCGAGCCGTTGACGCGGGTGTGGCTGGCCGTCCGCGTCAATCTGCGTGCGGTTCTCGAATCGGTATCGCTGGCCGACATCGTCGACGACGACCTCCCGGATTTTGTCAGAGAGCTGATCAGCGAGCCGACCGCATGGTCCCGTCGATGACCTGAGTCACAGTCGGACGCCGATGTGGCGCGGTCGTCAATATTGCACAGCTCTGCAAACTTGCCGAGCTGTGCAACTTCCGTATGTTGGACAGGGTGACCACCCCGACCGGCCTTCGCGATCAGAAGAAGGCAGCCACCCGCGACGCCCTCGGCATCGCCGCAGTCCGTCTGGGAAAAGAGCACGGACTCGATGCCGTGACGGCCGACGCCATCGCACACGAAGCCGGCGTGTCGACCCGAACGTTCCACAACTACTTCTCCAACAAGGAAGAAGCGGTACTCCACAACATCGAGGCCTCGGCTCTGGAATGGTTCGAGCTGCTTCGCGCCAGACCCGAGGCCGAACCCATCTGGGATTCGTTGCAGCACATCGCCGTCAACCTGGTCGCCGACCCCGGCCGCGACCTCGACGACACATTCGCCGCAGCACGACTCATCGAGGCCAACCCGGCGCTGATGGCACGCAAGCTCGAAATGCACCACTCGCTCACCCGCAAACTCGGCGAGGCAATCGCTGAGCGCACCGGAACCGACATCGATTCCGACCTCTACCCCAACCTGCTGCAAATGGCAGTCGGCGGCGCCGTGACCGCCGCACTGAACCTATGGATCAACGACCCCGGCGGAGAGAACACTCCGAAAGCACTCGTGGAGAACGCATTCCAACAACTCCGCGCCGGAATCCCCGAGCCTGTGGGTCATTCCGCAGGCTCCACTCCCGAGCCCGAATCTCGCCAGCACGTATCCGATAACAACCGAGGAGCCTGACAGTGGCCACCTATCTGTACCGAATCGGCAGATTCGCCTACCGCCGCAAGGGGGTCGTCCTCGGCCTCTGGCTCGTCATTCTGATCCTGGCCGGAGTGGGCGCAGCCACGCTGTCCGCGCCTACCGTCAACTCGTTCAGCATCCCCGGAACGCCTGCTCAGGCCGCTTTGGATCTGCAGAAGGAACGATTCGGCGGAGCCGAGGATCCCCTTCAGGCCGTCAACGCCGAGTACGTGTTCCAGGCACCCGACGGTCAGTCGCTCGATACCCCGCAGTACACCTCGGCCATCGACGCCACGATCGCCGAGATCGAGAAGGTCGATGCGGCCAAGCCGGCGGAAGGCGCTCCGCCGCTTGCCGATCCGGTCGAGGCCAACAAGGCCATCGTGCAGCAGTACACCGACGCAGCCACCGAGGCAGGAACGCCGGCCGACAAGGTGGCAGCCGACGCGGCAGCCACGTCGCCGTTGAGCCCCAACGGCAACGTCGGCACCGTCACGGTTCCGATCAACGTCGAGCTGGCCGACGTCACCGACGCGATTCGCAGCGATCTCGATGCCGCGGCGCAACCCGCGCGTGACGCAGGACTGACCGTCATCCTCGGTGGCACCGTCGCCCAAGAGAACCCGTCGCCCGGCGGAAGTTCGGAGATCGTCGGTCTGGCCGTCGCCGCCATCGTCCTTCTCATCATGTTCGGCTCGGCCGCCGCTGCCAGCCTGCCGCTGATCACCGCGATCGTCGGTATCGGTATTTCGAGTCTGGCCATCACGACGGCCTCCGGGTTCGCGAGCCTGTCCTCGTTCACGCCGATTCTCGCGATCATGATCGGTCTTGCCGTCGCGATCGACTACTCGCTCTTCATCCTCGCGCGGTACCGGCACGAGCTCACGCTCACCGACAACCGCGAAGAAGCAGTCGGTCGAGCGGTCGGTACCGCCGGATCAGCCGTCGTGTTCGCCGGCGCGACCGTGCTCATCGCCCTCGTCGCCCTGCGCGTCGTCGGCATCCCGTTCCTGTCGCAGATGGGTCTGGCAGCAGGCTTCGCAGTGTTCGTCGCGGTACTCATCGCCCTGACGTTCCTGCCCGCCATGCTGGGCGTCTACAAGGGCAAGGCCTTCGCGGGCAAGCTCAAGTTCGTCAACACCACCGACCCGGAGGACCCGAACGCAACCCCCACCAACGGTCTTCGGTGGGCACGGTTCCTGGTCAAGAAGCCGATCCTCGGCCTCGTCGGAGGCATCGTGCTCCTCGGCGTCATCGCGGGCCCGACCACCGGGTTGTCGCTGGCTCTCCCGTCGATCGCCACCTCGGACCCGTCGACTCCTGCCCGTCAGGCCTACGACATCACCGAAGAGGCATTCGGGCCGGGACGTAACGGCCCGCTGCTCGTCATCGCCGACGCGTCCGATGTCGCCGAGGCAGACCGCACCGCGTCCTTCGGCAAGGTCATCGAGACGATCACCGCGCAATCGGACGTCACGAACGCACAGATCGTCGCCGTCAATCCGGCGGGTGACACCGCGCAGATACTCGTCACCCCGTCGAGCACACCCAACAGTGACCAGACGAAGGCGCTCGTGACCAACCTGCGCGATGCCGAGAGCGGATTGCAGGAAAGCTCGGGCGTCTCCTACGGAGTGACGGGCGAAACCGCGATCGGGATCGACATCTCGGAGCGGCTGCAGAGCGCGCTGATTCCGTACCTGGCCGTGGTCGTCGGACTGGCGTTCGTGCTGCTGATGCTGGTGTTCCGCTCGATTCTGGTGCCGCTGACGGCAACGGTCGGGTTCCTGCTCAGTGTGCTCGCCACCTTCGGCGCGACGGTGTTCATCTTCCAAGAGGGTGGGCTCGGCATCATTTCCAACCCGCAGCCGATCGTCAGCTTCATGCCGATCTTCCTCATCGGTGTGGTGTTCGGCCTCGCGATGGACTACCAGGTGTTCCTCGTCTCGCGCATGCGTGAGGAGTTCGTGCACGGCGCGGCCGCCAAGGACGCCGTCGTCAACGGCTTCAAGTACGGCGCACGCGTGGTCACCTCGGCAGCGGTCATCATGATCTCGGTGTTCGCCGCCTTCATCGCCGAGCCGGACTCGTTCATCAAGTCCATCGGCTTCGCATTGGCCGCCGCCGTCTTCTTCGACGCGTTCGTCGTCCGTATGGTGCTGATTCCGTCGGTGATGGCGCTACTGGGCGACAAAGCCTGGTGGTTGCCGAAGTGGCTGGACAAGATCCTGCCCAACGTCGACATCGAAGGGGCCAAGCTGAAGACGGCCCCGGAGAAGCGCGCGTAGTACTCGCGTCGCAGCTGAGTGGCCGAAGATTGCTCGTAATACTCGAAACGGAGAGACTGTTATCCATGTGTACGAGTAATCTTCGGTCATCATGCTGATCCCCCTTCTGCGTAGGTTTCTCGCCCCGTACAAGCTGCCGATTCTCTGCTTGGTGCTGCTGCAGCTGATCGCCACCCTCGCCGCGTTGTTCCTCCCGAGCCTCAACGCGGACATCATCGACAACGGTGTGACCGTCGGCGACACCGGCTACATCCTGTCCGCCGGCGGCGTCATGCTGTTGATCTCGGCAGTACAGATCATCAGCTCTGCCGCAGCGGTGTTCCTCGGTGCACGCACGGCCATGAGTGTCGGACGCGACCTTCGCGGAGCAATCCTCGAACGCGTCGGCACGTTCTCCGCCCGCGAGGTCGGAAAATTCGGTGCTCCGTCACTGATCACCCGCAACACCAACGACGTGCAGCAGGTGCAGTTGGTGATCATCATGGGATTCACCATCGTGGTGATGGCTCCCATCATGTGCATCGGCGGAATCGTGATGTCGCTACGCGAGGACATCGGCCTGTCGTGGATTCTGCTCATCGCCGTGCCCGGCCTCGCGCTCGCGATGGGCCTGATCATCGTTCGTATGGTGCCGGCCTTTCGCTCCATGCAGAAGCGCATCGACGCGGTCAATCGCGTACTACGCGAACAGATCACCGGTATTCGCGTCGTGCGGGCGTTCGTTCGCGAACAGTTCGAGGTCGACCGTTTCGGCGCAGCCAACACCTCGTTGACCGAGACGGCACTCAAGGTCGGCCGGCTGATGGCCCTGATGTTTCCGACCGTCATGCTCATCAGCAACGTCACCAGTGTCGCCGTCATCTGGTTCGGCGGTCACGCCATCGACAACGGCACGATGCAGATCGGTTCGCTCACTGCGCTTCTGAGCTACATCATGCTCATCCTGATGTCGGTGATGATGGCGTCGTTCATCGCGATGATGGTGCCGCGCGCATCGGTGTGCGCCGATCGCATCAGCGAGGTTCTGGCCACCGAATCTTCGGTGGTGCTGCCCGAGAATCCCCGGACGTTCGTGTCCTCACCGGGCACGGTCGAGCTCGTCGGGGCCGAATTCTCCTATCCCGGAGCCGAATACCCGGTGCTGTGCGGGGTGAATCTGACTGCCGAGGCAGGCAAGGTCACCGCCATCATCGGTGGTACCGGATCGGGTAAATCGACTCTCGTCAATCTGATTCCACGGCTGATGGACGTCACCGGCGGCCAGGTGCGGGTCGGCGGTGTCGACATTCGCGAACTCGATCTGGACCTGCTGCGATCCGAGATCGGATTCGTGCCGCAGAAGCCGTACCTGTTCTCCGGCACCATCGCCAGCAATCTGCGGTACGGCAAGGCCGACGCCACCGACGCGGAACTGTGGGAGGCGCTCGAGATCGCCCAGGGAGCCGACTTCGTGCGCGCTATGCCCGGCGGCCTGGAAACCGCCGTCGCGCAGGGCGGCACCACGGTGTCGGGAGGTCAGCGTCAACGACTGGCCATTGCCCGGGCGCTGGTACGCAAGCCCAAGATCTACCTGTTCGACGACTCGTTCTCCGCTCTCGACCTCACCACCGACGCGAAACTGCGTGCGGCGCTGCGGCCGGTGACGCGAGATGCATGCATGATCGTTGTGGCTCAACGGGTGTCGACCATCGTCGACGCCGACCAGATACTCGTGCTCGACGACGGAAAGCCGGTGGGCGTGGGTAACCACGAGCAACTGATGGCCACCTGCCCCACCTACGCCGAGATCGTCGACTCGCAGCGGCAAGTTGCAGGTGCACTGTGACCGACACCGACACCACCAAGGATTCCGCAGCCAAGCCCTCTTTGGAGAAGAAGAAGGGCAGTCGCGTCGCGAAGGCACTGCCGGCCACGAAAGCCAAGAACTTCAAGGGCTCGTTCAAACGCGTCATCGGTTTGCTTGCTCCGGAACGATTCCTGCTGAGCCTGATGCTCGTGCTGGGAATCGTCAGCGTGGTGCTCAGCGTGGCTGCGCCGACCGTCCTCGGGCACGCCACCAACCTCATCTTCAACGGAGTCGTCGGCGGAGATCTCGAACCGGGGCAGACGAAAGAGCAAGCGGTCGACGGCCTTCGGGCCGCCGGTAACGACACCGTCGCCGACCTCGTCTCGGGCATGGACGTGACGCCCGGTGCGGGAATCGATTTCGGTGCCGTCGGAACGGTATTGCTCTGGGTTCTCGCACTGTACGTAGTGTCTGCACTGCTGGCATGGGCTCAGGGCTACATCCTCAACATCGCGCTGCAGCGTCGAATTCTGTTGCTGCGCGGCAGCGTCGAGGCCAAGGTGCATCGCCTGCCGCTGCAGTACTTCGACAACAATGCCCGAGGCGAGACGCTCAGCCGCGTCACCAACGACATCGACAACGTCTCGACCAGCCTGCAGCAGACACTGAGCCAGCTCATCACCGGCATCCTGACCGTGCTCGGCATCCTCGGCGTGATGATCTGGATCTCGCCGTTGCTCGCTCTGGTTGCGCTGCTGACGATCCCGGCCTCGTTCCTGGTGACCGCGCTGATCGCCAAGAGGTCGCAGCCGCACTTCGTGGCGCAGTGGAAGCACACCGGCAAGCTCAACGCGCAGATCGAAGAGACCTACACCGGCCACGAGATCGTCAAGGCGTTCGGTCGCCAGGCGGAGGTGGAACGCGAGTTCGGTGACCGCAACGAGAAGCTCTTCCAAGCAGGCTTCCGAGCGCAATTCATCTCCGGTCTGATCATGCCGATCATCATGTTCCTCGGAAACATCAACTACGTCGTCGTCGCCGTCGTGGGCGGCCTTCGTGTGGCGTCGGGAACACTGAGCCTGGGCGAAGTGCAGGCGTTCATTCAGTATTCGCGGCAGTTCACTCAGCCGCTGTCGCAGGTCGGCGCGATGATCAACCTGATCCAGTCCGGAGTCGCGTCCGCCGAACGCATCTTCGAGGTGCTCGACGCCGACGAGGAAGACCCCGACGTCGTGCCTGCGTCCAGCCCCACGGAGCGCCGCGGACGCGTCGTGTTCGACGACGTCTCGTTCAGCTACTCGCCGGAGCAGCCGCTCATCCAGAACCTCTCGCTCACAGCGGATCCGGGACATCTCGTGGCGATCGTCGGACCCACGGGTGCCGGCAAGACCACACTGGTCAACCTGATCATGCGGTTCTACGAGATCGATTCCGGCCGAATCACACTCGATGGCGTCGACACCCGCAAGATGACGCGCGACGAGTTGCGTTCACGAACCGGCATGGTGTTGCAGGACACCTGGTTGTTCGGCGGCACCATCCGCGACAACATCGCCTACGGTGACCCGACCGCCAGCGAGGAAGAGATCCTCGAGGCGGCTCGGGTGAGCTACGTCGACAAGTTCGTGCATTCGCTGCCCGACGGATACGACACGATCATCGACGAGGAGGGCAACAACGTCAGCGCCGGTGAGAAGCAGCTCATCACCATCGCCCGTGCCTTCCTGGCCAAGCCGCTGATCCTGATCCTCGACGAGGCCACCAGCTCGGTGGACACCCGCACCGAACTGCTGGTGCAGAAGGCCACGGCAGCGCTGCGTAACGACCGCACCAGTTTTGTTATCGCGCATCGTCTCTCGACCATCCGTGACGCCGACACCATCGTCGTGATGGAAAACGGCAGCATCGTCGAGCAGGGCAATCACGAGGAATTGCTCGAGGCCAAGGGTGCGTATTACCGGCTCTACAGCAGTTAGGCGGCGAAGCCGCATACTGACGCGGTGAGTTCTTCCAATTTCGGCTTCGATATCGGCACCCGGCTCGACGGTGAGCTCGGCCGCACCGGGACCATCCACACCCCGCACGGCGACATCGCCACCCCGGCGTTCATTGCGGTGGGGACGAAGGCGACCGTCAAAGCAGTGCTGCCGGAGGCGATGAAGGAACTCGGCGCTCAGGCGGTACTCGCCAACGCGTATCACCTGTACCTGCAGCCGGGCTCGGACATCGTCGACGAGGCCGGCGGCCTGGGCAAATTTATGAACTGGGACGGGCCCACGTTCACCGACAGCGGCGGCTTCCAGGTGATGTCCCTCGGTGTCGGGTTCAAGAAGGTCATCTCGATGGACGCCTCACGGGTGGAGTCCGACGACGTCATCGCCGAGGGCAAGGAACGATTGGCCCACGTCGACGACGACGGAGTCACATTCAAGTCCCATCTCGACGGCTCGAAGCATCGATTCACTCCCGAGGTGTCGATGCAGATTCAGCATCGGCTCGGCGCCGACATCATGTTCGCGTTCGACGAGCTGACCACGCTGATGAATACCCGCGGGTATCAGGAGAAGTCGGTCGACCGCACCCAGGCATGGGCGGAGCGATGCGTCCTCGAACACGAACGCCTCACCGTCGAGCGCGCCGACAAGCCGTACCAGGCGCTGTTCGGAGTGGTGCAGGGAGCGCAGTACGAAGACCTGCGACGCAAGGCCGCGCACGACCTCGAGACCATCACGGGGGACACGGGCCGTGGGTTCGACGGCTACGGAATTGGCGGCGCACTCGAGAAGCAGAACCTCGGCACCATCACTCGGTGGGTGAACGAGGAACTGCCCGAACACAAGCCGCGCCACATGCTCGGGATCAGCGAGCCGGACGACTTCTTCGTCGCAATCGAGAACGGTGCCGACACCTTCGACTGCGTCAATCCTTCACGGGTGGCGCGCAATGCGGCGATCTACGTGCCCACGGGCCGCTTCAACATCAACACCGCGAAGCATCGACGCGACTTCACCCCGATCGACGAGAACTGCGACTGCTACACCTGCGCGCACTACACCAAGGCCTACATCCATCACCTGTTCAAGGCCAAGGAGATGCTCGCCTCGACGCTGTGCACGATTCATAACGAGCGATTCACGGTCAAGCTGGTCGACGACATCCGTGCTTCGATCGAGCGGCAGCGATTCACCGAGTTCAAGACGGAGTATCTGGGCCGGTTCTATGCGTCGAAGACTGCCTGAGCTGATCCTCCAGCTCCGAAATGCGCTGCAGTAGTTCGGTTTCCCGCTCGGCAGCTTTGCGCTGGTACACCTCGGACAGGTCCGCGAGGTATGCCGCGTCGTAGCGCGGGATGATGCTGCGCGTGCAGTTCCAGTCGAATGCCTCGACATCGATGACGACGCTGCGTTCGCAGGTGGCGGCGACGGTCAGGTCGCCGATCTTCCTCAGTCTGTCCAGTAGTTCGGGATCGTCCGCGACCTCGATCGTACGTGCCCGTCCGTAGAGCTTGAGTCGTTGCCGCAGAGGATAATTCACGAGGAAGATCGCGACGCGATCGTCATGGTCGAGATTGGCTGCCGTCACGTACTGATGGTTGCCGGCGAAATCGGCGAAACCCAGTGTGTGATCGTCGAGGACCTGCAGGAACCCCTTCGGCCCACTGCGGTACTGAATGTAGGGCCACCCGGACTCGGTGACGGTGGCGATCTGGAACTGATCCAGGGCTCGGATCATCGCCTTCTCGCGATCGTCGAGCGGCATCGGGCCGTCGTCGGGTCGCTCGGTCTGCGAGCCGTAAGCGGTGTAACTGCCGTCGACCTGCTGCCGCGCAATCGCGGCAGGGCCGAACATCAAGTGGTGATAGTGGTTGTTCGGTGGCACGCACCGACCATACGACACCCCAGGCCAGCACGGCTGTCGAGATCTCGCCAGTGTTCGACTCTGGCAGCGGCGTACATTGTTACTACAGATCATGTAGTAGCTGGAACCGCCGTGGGGGGACCACAATGTTCGACGCCTTGCCTCTGACTTCGGCGCAGGCCGATATCTGGATGGCTCAGCAATTCATGCCGGACGCGCCCTTCGCCATCGCGTACTACGTCGATCTCGTCGGTGCTGTGGACCTGGATACCCTGGTTAACAGCGGTAGCGCGGCGCATCGAGAGTACTCGTCGTCGACGATGCGCATCGTCGAGATCGACGGCCTCCCGACGCAGCGGTTCGAGGCGGCGGAGACCGACGCAGTGCAGATCCTCGACTTCCGTGAGCACGACTCTCCGGCAGACGCGGCCCGACAGTGGATGAACGACGATTGTCGAACACCGCTGTCGACGGACGGTCAGCTCGTACGGTTGCGTGTCCTCCGCGTCGGGGACGATCGCGTGTTCTGGTACACCAGAGCCCACCACATCGCGCTCGACGGCTATGCCTCGATGAAGGTTCTCGAGCGGGCGGCGGCTCTATATGCCGCAGTACAGGACGGAGTGGAGCCACCGCTGATCGAGCCGACGACTCCTGCGGCACTTCTCACCGAGGACGAGCGCTATCACGCATCCACTCGCGCTCGGCGGGATCGGGAGTACTGGGAATCCACCGAGATGGGGTACACCGCGCCCCTAAGCCCGGCCGCCACGCCTGCATTCGTGCCCATCGTCGTGGGCGAAGATCGAACCATTTCTCGGGCCGACTGCGGTCAACCCACGTCGACGGTGGTCATCGCAGCATTCGCCGCCTATCTCGCGCGCATGAACGACACCGACGACGTCGATCTGTCCTTGCCCGTATCTGCACGGCCCACAGCACTTCTGCGCCGAGCCGGATCGTCGTTGTCGAATGTGGTTCCGTTGCGGCTGCCGGGCATCGGGTCGGCGACAGTGAACAGCGTGGTCAAATCGACCGAGGTCGCAATCGCAGCCGTGCTGCGACATCAACGCAGCAGGCCCCCGGCGTCGGAGAGTGGACGTGCCCTGCGCGCCGGCCGTTTCGGGCCGACGATCAACGTGATGATGTTCGCGAACACGGTGTCCCTCGGCGATGTCGACGGCGAGATCAACATTCTGGCCACGGGTCCGGTGCCGGACCTTGCGGTCAACATCTATCCCGGTCGAGGCGGATCTCGTCCGCGCATCGACTTCGAGGCCAACCCTGCCGCGTACACCCCGAGCGACCTCGCTCGCTACCACGAACGGTTCCTGCACTTCCTCGACCGATTCGCCGCATCCGGCTACGGCGACACGGCAGTGGCCGACCTCGACCTGTTCCTTCCCGACGAGCGTGGTGCGGTGCCCGCTTCGGCCGGCGCGGCCGTGACCGAGCACGGTTCTCTGAACGAGACGTTGACCGAGGCAATCATGAACTACAGCAATCGAATTGCGATTCAAGATGCGCATGTGTCGGTCACCTACGCAGAGTTGGCCACGAGAGTTGCTGCCCTCGCATCTGTTCTGACTGCCCGAGGAATCGGCATCGAGGACCGGGTGGCGGTGCGCATCGGCCGGTCGGTGGAGGGAGTCGTCGCGTTCTGGGCAATCGCGCGAGTGGGCGCGGTGTACGTTCCGGTCGACCCGAATCACCCCCGCGAGCGGGCGCAGTTCGTGGTGCACGACAGCGCAGCAGTGTTGGGTCTGTGCACGGCCGGCAACGAATTGGGCGAGGTCGAGTGGCTGAACATCGAGAACGTTGTCGCGGAGGGAAGCTCGAACGATAGGACGGCGTCGACCGCACCGCACCAGGCGGCCTACGTCATCTACACCTCGGGATCCACCGGCACGCCCAAGGGTGTCGTCGTCACCCACGATGGAATCTCCGCTCTGGTGCAACAGATCCGGCGTAGCTACGACCTCGATGCCAGGTCGCGGGTCTGTCATCTCGCCTCACCCGGATTCGACACCGCCCTAGTCGAAATGCTGGCCGCAGCAACTGCAGGCGCGGCAGTGGTGATCGCACCGACAAGTAGTTACGGTGGCTCGGAACTGTCCGATGTGGTTGCCCAACAGGCTATTACTCATCTCTTGATCACGCCCTCGGTTCTGGCGACGATGGAGCCCGCAGCGCTGGTGGGTGTCGGGACGATCATCATCGGCGGTGAAGCAGCCCCGCAGGATACGGTCGACCGCTGGTCGACGGGTCGACGACTGCTCAACGCCTACGGCCCCACCGAGACGACCTGCAGTGTGACGATGACCGCGCCGCTGCGTCCGGGCAGCACCGACGGAATCGGGCGAGCCATGGTGGGTGCGGTGATTCACCTCCTCGATCGCACCCTACGGCCGGTTCCATCGGGTGCGGTCGGTGAGATCTACATCGAGACGTCCGGTATCGCGCGGGGATATCTCGGTCGCACCGGGGACACATCGGCGCGGTTCGTCGCGAACCCGTTCAGTAGCAATGGGATTCGGATGTTTCGCAGCGGAGACCGGGCCCGCCGGCGCGAAGATGGCACGCTGGAGTTCCTCGGCCGCATCGACGATCAGATCAAGATTCGGGGAAATCGCGTCGAACTGGGTGAGGTCGACGCAGCGCTACGGGCGCATCCGGAGGTCGTATCGGCATCGTCTGCGTTGCGTCGCAGCCACACTGGTGATCTGCGTATCGACGGATACGTCGTGGCCGCGCGCGCCGGGCACGTGCTCGACACCGAGGCCATTCGTCGGGATCTCGCACAGAGACTGCCTGCCCACATGGTGCCGTCGACCCTGTCGGTTCTCGACGAGATTCCGTTGACCATCAATCGGAAGGTCGATCGCGGTGCGCTTCCCGCTCCGGATCCGACCACGTCGCCAGCCGGCGTCCGAAACGAACCGTCCGGTGCCACCGAGGAGACCGTGGCGGCCGCGTTCGCGCGCGTACTCGGCAGGGACGGTGTCGATTGCACCGCGTCGTTCTTCGACCTCGGAGGCGACTCGCTGGCGGCGACCAGAGTCGTTGCGTCGGTGCGGGCCGAGACATCGGCGGACATCGGTGTGCGAGACCTCGCCGAGGCCCCGTCCGTCGCGGCTTTGGCAAGACGGATCGACGCACGTCGACGTGTCGGTCAGCAGCTGTCGCGTCCTGAACGCGGTATGTCGGAAAGGGTTTCGGCAATTCCGGTCGCGCCGCAGCAACGCCACATCGATCGAAGCGCACGGCTTCCGCTGTACAACCTGCCGTTCACAGTCATGATTTCCGGGGAGTTCCGCGCAGCAGCAGCAGCGCAGGCCTGGGCCGACCTGATCGATCGACACAGCACGTTGCGTACGCGCTACCCGGATGTCGACGGGGTCCCGGTTCAAGTGGTCGAACCGGATTCTGCCGGCGTCGCAGCGAATCTCGATGTCCACCACTTCGAGGATGCCGCGGTGACGCAGATCCTCGAGCAAGCCTTCGACGTGCGCACCCAGTTTCCGATCCGAGCGCGCCTGTTCGCAGTAGCGCCCGATCGCCACGTGCTTGCGTGCGCCATTCACCACATCGCCGCGGACGGGTGGTCACTGGGGCTGTTGGCGTCGGATTTCGTCGTCGCGTATCACGCCAGGATGACCGGCACCACGCCGTCGTGGCCCGAATTATCCTTGTACTACGCCGATTACAGCGTCTGGGCCTGCACACGAGACGTATCGGCCGATCTGGACTTCTGGCGCGCAGAGCTGGCGGACATACCCAGGTCGAGGGACTTGCCACTGGACCGCCCGCGAGCACAGGACTGGGACTTCTCCGGCGCACGCACAACGCTACGGTTCGATGCACACGCCACGCAGAGAATGTCCGGTCTCGCACAACGCTGCGGGACAGGACGATTCACCGTGCTGCGTGCAGCGCTGTTGATTCTGCTCGCCGAGACGACAGCGTCCACCGATCTCGTCGTCGGAACCCCGGTTGCCGGTCGCGACGACCCGGACCTCGAGCAGGTCGTCGGAACGTTCACCACCACCGTTGCCATCCGGACCGAGATCGCAGCGGCGACAACCGTCGAGGACGTCGTGAAGGCGGCTCGGGCCAGTGAACTGCGGGCTTTCGACCATGCGACGGTGCCGTTCGAAGATGTCGTCGCCGATCTCGCTGCGGAGTCGTCGGAAGCGCGGCATCCCATCTTTCAGGTTGCGCTGTCGTTGGATGTCTTTGCGACCCAGACCCTCACTACGGGGGACGTGCACGTCGAGATCACGCCGCAGCCGATCGACATCGCCAAGTGCGATCTCCACTTTCACGTCACCGAACTGCGGGACGACGAAGGGAAGGCTATCGAGACTACGGTCGATATCGTCTATCCCACAGCATTGTTCGACGAGAACACCGTGATGGAGCTCGGTCGGCGATTCGAGCAGATCCTGGCTGCAGGCGTCGCAGAACCGGACTCAGCGTGGCGAAACCCGACTACCTAGGTACTACACGATGTGTAGTATCAACGCTGCGTGAGGTGCACGCGACTTCGAATCCAGCGGGAGAACGCATGTCCACCTTCAACGGCCTTCCGGCCCATATTCTGCTCGTTCACTTCATCGTGGTGCTGGCACCGCTGACCGCGCTGCTCGCCATCGCGGCCAGTATCTGGTCCGGTGTGCGCAGCCGGCTGGTGTGGCTCATCGCAGCCCTGGCGGTGTTCACGCTGGTGCTGACTCCGCTGACCACCGAGGCAGGCGAGTGGCTCGAGAAGCGCGTACCCGAGACCGCGGCGGTGGAACAGCACACCGAGATCGGTGACTGGATGATCTACTTCTCCGTCGGCTTGGTGATCGTCGCTGCACTGCTCGTGTTCCTGCATCTGCGTGAGCGTCGCGGTAACGCGCCCGTGCGGTGGCAGTCGATTGTCGTGGTGGTCTTGGCAGTGGTGATCGGAGCGACCACAATCGTCCAGGTGTACAGAATCGGAGAGTCCGGCGCGCGCGCCGCGTGGAACGACGTATCGGCAACGGCGGAAGAATGACAGAGCCCGAGCCGAGCCTGCACGAGCACGAACCGCACGGTGATCTGTCCGCTCGGCTGAACTGGCTGCGGGCCGGGGTGTTGGGTGCCAACGATGGCATCGTCTCCACCGCCGGCCTGGTCGTCGGCGTCGCGGCCGCCACCACGGACAGGGGGTCGCTGCTCACCGCTGGTGTCGCGGGGCTCGTCGCCGGAGCGGTGTCCATGGCGCTGGGGGAGTACGTCTCGGTGAGCACGCAACGTGACGCCGAGCGTTCTCTGTTGATCAAGGAACGCCGAGAACTCGACGAGCAACCCGAGCAGGAATTGGCGGAGCTCGCGGCACTGTACGAGGCAAAGGGCCTGTCGGCCGACACCGCACAGACCGTCGCTCGCGAACTGACCGAACACGATCCGTTTGCCGCCCACGTGGACATCGAGCTGGGAATCGACCCGGATGCGTTGACCAATCCGTGGCAGGCCGCCGGATCGTCGGCGGTCTCGTTCGTCAGCGGCGCACTGCTGCCGCTGTTGTCCATCCTGTTGTTGCCTGCGTCGCTGCGCATCCCGGTGACGTTCGTCGTGGTGCTGGTGGCTCTGGCCTTGACCGGCAGTATCAGCGCGCGTCTCGGTGGTGCGCCCGGTCGGCCGGCGATGACTCGAATCGTGATCGGCGGTGCGATCGCGATGGCCGTTACGTACGCGATCGGCCAACTCGCGGGCGTCGCGGGTATCTGAGATCAGCGGAAGATCGAAGTGGCGACTTCTCCGGTTTCGGGTGCCACCACATCTTGGACGACGTCGAACAACGCCACCGAGATGACGGTGAAGGCGAGGACGAGAACCAAGCCGGCCGCAAGGATTCCGCGATCGTGACGGTGCCGTGGTGGTTCGCTGAGGGCCTGCACGCGGCGCACGACGTCGCCGCCGGTACTGGCGAGAGTGCGAGTTCCACGGTCGAGATGCTTCCGAAGCAGAGAGGTTCTGGCAATGGCAGACAACGTCTCTCGCCGCCCCAGCCTTGCCGCACTCTCGTCTGCCTGACGCTCCGCCGCGTGCCGTACCTTCGCGGTCAACGGTTCGAGAACCGGATCGACGCGGGCCGCGATTTCGCACATCTGGATCCACACGCTGTGACGGTGCCTCAGATGGGCGCGCTCGTGTTCGATCACTGCTCGTAATTCGTTGTTCGACAACGCTTCCGCGAGGCCGGTGGTGATCACGACCGCACCTCCGCCGGACGGGACAGCAAAAGCGTCGGGAACGTCGGAGTCGACGACGACGATGCCGCCCGTCGCCCGCGCCTCGTCACCGAATTCGGATGCGATGGACGTACTGGCGACGACGCGTCGAACATGGCGGGCCACCTCGACCGACCGCCAGATCATCCACGCGCAGATCACAATTCCGAGTGTCACCCACACGGCCCGACTCGTCGCCAGAAAGACCGCGGCGAGTGCAGTCAGGGACGCGAGCACCGAGAACGCCGTGACCACAGACAGAACGGGCAGCAGTACGACGGCGGTCGAGGGGTTGAGACGACGGTCGATGCGGTCGGCTCCGAATCCGAGGAGCAGCGACAGCGCCCACGGCAACACAGCGACAATCAGGAGCAGAGTCATCGATGGTGCTCGGCTGCGTCCGATTTGGCGAGCAACTCTCGCAGCGTCGCCTCGTCCTCGGGGTCGAGTGCGGCAACGAAGCTGGCCAGTACGTCGGCTCGCTCGGCTCGTGTGCCGAGCTCGGTGCGCATTCGCATCGCGGCCCGAAGCGCCGGGATCTCGTCGACCGGGGCGTTGAGGGTGTAGACGTACGACCGTCCTCGACGCTCGCGATCGACCAGCCCCTTGCCGTGCAAGCGCACCAATGCGGTCATGACGGTGGTGTGCGCGAGATCCGAGCCCAGATGCTCGCGGGCTTGGGCCACCGAGAGTTCCGTGTGCTCGCCGAGCAAATCGAGGATCGACTCCTCCAACTGTCCGGACGCTCTTCGCACTGCGATCCCTCACTCGATTCGGTTACCTCGAGGATAGGCCAGTTCGAGGTCCCGCCACTATCCCGCGGCCTCGAGAATGTCGGTCAACGCGTCGATCAGAGCCACGATTCGGGCCGACGGCGGCCTACCGCGCATGGTGTGAATTTCGGCCCGGCGCTGGGCGAACACCGGATGCACGAGGGGGATGTACGTCAGGCCCGACTTGCGGTCACCACCCAGGTCGCTGACGAGTGCGACGCCGTCGCTCGAGCGAGCGAACTCCAGTATCGGAGCCAGCCGCTCGCATTGCAGACCGACGTGGGGTGAGAGTCCCTCCAGACGGATTCCGGCGTCGAACAATTCGCGTTGACTCGATCCGGTGGTCGACAGCGCGAGGGGATAGGAGCAGATATCGGCCAGATCGACGCTGGCTCGGTCGGTGAGCGGGTGACCGAGCGCGACGACGGCGCAGATGGGCACGGTGACGGAATGTTCGACCGTCACGTCGGTGCGTCGACCGAGCGAGAAGGTGACCGCGACGTCCGCGCGGGCGTCGACCACCCGTCGGCTGGCCTCGTCCGGTCCCACCACGTCCAAAGTGAAGGTGACCGACGGGTGAGTCCGATGGACCGACGCCATGGCCCGTGGGACGACGGACTGCGAGAATCCTTCGGTGCAGGCGACGGTGACGCTGCCGTGTTCGGTGGCGTCGACGCTGCGTATTTCGGCGATCAGAGTCGACGATTCCACTTCGTGTCTGCGCGCGTGGGCGAGGAGGCGATGGCCCGCTTCGGTGAGCGTCATCCCCCGGGCATGTCGTGCGAAGAGCGGCACGCCGATGTCACGTTCGAGCTTGGCGATCTGTCTGCTGACCGCCGACGCGGCCAGATGTTGTGTTGCGGCCGCCTCGGTGACCGAACCCGTTCGCGCAACTTCGCAGAAGTACGTCAGCGCAGATGGCATCAGATGCAACGACATCACCCCTTCTTTCACAGCACTGTCACGGCGGTGACACGTGATTGTCATCGAGCCACTCGCTGGTCCTGCGTTGCCGTGAAAGCAACGCTGAGGCCACCAATCGGCAATGGTGTAGACGGTATCGGGCTCGCTACTGTCAGGCGAACACCAGGCCGACGACGAGGGAGATTCGATGAACCGCGAGCATGTGATCGCGCAGGCCCAGGACTTCTACGATTCGGGTGCGTTCCATCGTGAACTCTCCGAGCTCGTGTCGGTCCCCTCGGAAAGCCAGTCGACGGCCGGTCGAGTTGCGTTGTCGGCATATCTCCAGGATCTGCTCGTGCCGAGGCTCGAGGCGCTCGGGTGTGCGGTCGAGACCTATTCCAACCCGGTCGAGGAGGGTGGTCCCTTCCTGATCGCCACCCGTCACGAGGCCCCCGAACTGCCGACCGTGCTCTGTTACGGCCACGCCGACGTGGTTCTGGGCATGGCCGAGGACTGGTCGGACGGTTTGTCGCCCTGGACTCTCGTCGAGCGGGACGGACGGCTCTACGGGCGCGGAACAGCCGACAACAAGGGTCAGCATCTGGTGAACCTCGCGGCGCTGCGGACGGTTCTCGAAGCCCGCGGATCGTTGGGATTCAATCTGACGCTGCTGTTCGAGACCGGTGAAGAGATCGGCTCACCCGGACTCGAACAATTCGTGTCGGATCACCGAGGCGAACTCGCTGCCGACGTGCTGATCGCCTCGGACGGACCACGCCTCGACGCCCAGACGCCCACACTGTTTCTCGGTGCCCGTGGGGGCGTGGACTTCGACCTCGTCGTCGACCTACGTGAGCGCGGCTACCACTCGGGCAACTGGGGTGGACTGCTCCGCAACCCCGCGACCACCCTGGCCGGTGCCATCGGGACCCTCGTCGACGGCCACGGCCGTATCCAGCTCGACAGCCTCGTACCCGAGCGCATTCCCGAGTCCGTCGTCGATGCGCTCAGAGCTATCGAGGTCGGACGCACCCCGGGCGATCCGGTGGTCGACTCCGGCTGGTCGGCGACGGAATTGTCGCCGGCAGAGCGGGTTTTCGGGTGGAACACTCTCGAAGTGATCGCTATGAACGCAGGCAACATCGTCGAACCGGTCAATGCGATTCCCGGCCAGGCGCGAGCGCGGTTGCAGCTGCGGTACGTCGTCGGGACCGACCTCGACGATCTCGCCGCGCGGTTACGACGACACCTCGACGCGCACGGGTACTCGATGGTCGCCGTCGAACTCGGCATCTCGTTTCCTGCGAGCCGAACGGACCCGAACGACCCCTGGGTTCGCACGGTCGCCCAGTCGGTCGAGCGCACAGTCGGTTCCCCAGTCACCTTGCTGCCCAACATCGGTGGGTCCCTGCCCAATCACGTGTTCACCGACACCCTCGGAATTCCGACGGTCTGGATGCCGCACTCCTACCCGGGATGCCGTCAACATGCACCCGACGAACACATGCTCGCATCCGTTGCTCGCCAAGGACTCGCCATGGCCACGGGCCTGTTCTTCGACCTCGGCGCAGGTACAGAAGACGACCGCGACGCACCGCTCGAATCCGCCAGCGCCTCGCGCTCCTGAACACCACCGGAGAATCCGACATGTCCACTGCACACGTTCATCGAACTCCCGATCGTGACGGCGCGGGTGAAGCCGTTGTGTCCGTCAAGAATCCGGTCCGCGCCATCGCTGCCGCCACCATCGGCAACGCTCTCGAGTGGTTCGACATCGCCATCTATGCGCTGTTCGCCATCTACATCGGGCAGAACTTCTTTCCGTCTGCGGACCCCGGCGTGCAACTGGTGCAGACGTTCGCGGTCTTCGGGGTTTCGTATCTGATTCGCCCCCTCGGCGGACTGATCCTCGGCTCCTACGCAGACCGGAAGGGGCGAAAGAAGGCTCTGGTGATGAGCATTCGCCTGATGGTGCTCGGCACCGCGTTGATCGCCTTCATGCCCAACTACGACGACATCGGCATCCTCGCCCCCATTGGCATCATCGTGGCGCGCCTGATTCAGGGTTTCGCTGCCGGTGGTGAATTCGGTGCGGCCACATCCTTTCTCGTCGAACAGAACGGCAAGCGCCGCGGATTCTTCGGCAGCTTCCAGTTCGCCAGCCAGGGACTGGCCACACTGATGGCGGCCTCGTTCGCCGCCGGACTGACCGCGGTGTTGT
Source organism: Rhodococcus sp. 05-2256-B1 (assembly GCF_002258465.1). Lineage (NCBI taxonomy): Bacteria > Bacillati > Actinomycetota > Actinomycetes > Mycobacteriales > Nocardiaceae > Rhodococcus > Rhodococcus sp. 05-2256-B1. The sequence goes on from NZ_NOZA01000021.1 coordinate 175,023, forward strand.
CCGAGGCCAGCATGGTCGACTGGGGTTGGCGAGTGCCGTTCGTCTTCGGGCTCATGGTGGGTCCGGTGGGATGGTTCATCCGCCGTCACGTCGACGAATCGCCGGCCATCGTCGCCGCGTCGGACACGCCGAAATCGCCTGTACGCGATCTGTTTCGGAATCAGTGGGGCGGAATTCTCATTGCCGGCGGCGTGCTGGTGGTGTCCACTGCGCTGAACTTCATCCTGCAGTACCTGCCGACCTTCGGTATCAAGCAACTGGGACTGAACAATTCGCTGTCGTTCGTCGCACTGATGATCACCGGCGTGATTCTGACCGTGGTGACGCCGTTCGTCGGTCAGTTGTCCGACAAGGTCGGCCGCATCAAGATCATGTTGCCGTCGGCGATCGCGATCGGCGTCAGCGTCGTCCCGCTCTTCATGTGGCTCATCGCGGTGCCGTCGTTCCTCACCCTCGCTCTCGTCATGACCGTGCTCGGATTGCTGAAGGCGCTGTACTTCGGTGCGCTGCCGTCGGTGATGTCCGACGCGTTCCCGGTCCATTCGCGGGCCACCGGCCTGTCGTTCGGATACAACGTCACCACGGCGATCTTCGGTGGATTCACTCCGACCATCGCGGCCGCTCTGGTGGCTGCAACAGGTCAGGCGGTGTCCCCGGGCTACTACATCCTGGCGGTGTCCCTGGTCAGCATCGCTGCGCTGATCGGTGCCGTACGGATTCGTGGCATTCGCTAGCTTACAGATGCCTAGCGGTCGGCACATTGATGTAATACGCTGATCTCATCAGCCCACCACCTCGAGGACGATCCATGAGCGTCGAAGCGAACACCCGGAAGATCGAGAAGAGTGTCGTCACCGATTTCAGTGACCGCATGAGCTACGGGTCCTACCTCGACCTCGATACGCTGCTCAGCGCTCAGAAACCGGTGAGCACCCCCGAGCATCACGACGAACTGCTGTTCATCATCCAGCACCAGACTACCGAGCTGTGGCTCAAGCTGGTGCTGCACGAGACCCTCGCCGCGCGCGCAGCTTTCGATGCCGACGACATCGGTACCGCACTCAAATGCGTGGCCCGGGTGAAGCACATTCAGAAGACGCTGACCGAGCAGTGGTCGGTACTGGCCACTCTGACGCCGACGGAGTACTCGCAGTTCCGCGACTTTCTCGGGAACTCCTCGGGGTTCCAGTCGTATCAATACCGGGCCGTGGAGTTCGTGCTGGGAAACAAGAATGCGGGAATGCTGAAAGTCTTCGAGTCCGATCTGGCTGCGCATGAGCTGCTTTCGACGCTGCTGCACGAGCCCAGCCTGTACGACGCCTTCTGGCGGTCGTTGGCGCGGCAGGGTTACGACGTACCGGCATCGGCCCTCGACCGTGACGTCACCACGGCGTACACGGTCAACGAGGACTTGATGCCGCTGATCAAGTTCGTCTACGAGAACCACACCGAACATTGGGCGGTGTACGAGGCATTCGAAGAGCTCGTCGACTTGGAGGAAAACTTCCAGCTCTGGCGATTCCGCCACATGCGCACGGTGCTGCGCACCATCGGAATGAAGAGCGGGACGGGAGGGTCGAGCGGCGTCGGGTTCTTACAGAAAGCACTCGAACTCACGTTCTTCCCCGAATTGCTCGCTGTGAGAACGGAGATCGGTCGATGATGGAACGCGCAGTTGAACTCGATAACACGGATCCGCTCCGCAGCTATCGCGACAAGTTCCTCGGTAGCGACGACCCGTCGATCACCGCATATCTCGACGGCAATTCCCTGGGTCGGCCCACCAAAGCCAGCGTCGAACGCATCAACACCTTCATGACCGACGCCTGGGGCGGACGCCTCATCCGCGGCTGGGATGAGCAGTGGTTCGACCTCCCCGTCACCATCGGCGACGCCCTGGCCGACGCCACCCTCGGGGCAGCGCCCGGCCAGACCGCGATCGGTGATTCGACGACGGTACTGCTGTACAAGCTGGCGCGGGCGGCGATCGCCATGCGGCCGGGCCGCACCGAGATCGTCATCGACCGCGACAACTTCCCGACCGACCGATACCTGCTCGAAGGTATTGCGGCAGAGATGAATATGACGCTGCGGTGGATCGAGACGGACCGCCGCGGAGGCATCGAACCGGAACAACTCGCCGAGGTGGTGGGGGAGAACACCGCCCTGGTGGTGATCACCCACGTCGCCTACCGGTCAGGCTTCCTTGTCGACGTGGCCGAGGCGACGCGTATCACGCACGAAGCCGGCGCACTGATGCTGTTGGACGTGTGCCATTCCGTCGGTTCGGTGCCGCTCGAATTCGATTCGTGGGGAGTCGATCTGGCAGTCGGGTGCACCTACAAGTACCTCAACGGAGGTCCGGGATCGCCGGCCTTCGCGTACGTGCGCAGTGATCTTCTGGCCGACTTCGTGCAGCCGATCTGGGGGTGGATGGGCCGGGCCGATCCGTTCGAGATGGCGCAGGGTTACGTTCCGGCACAGGGTATTCGACGTGTCATCAGTGGTACGCCGTCGGTGTTCGGGATGATCGCGATGCAGGACACCATCGAGATGATCGCCGAGGTGGGCATGGACGCGATCCGTGCGAAGTCCGTTGCGCTCACCGAATACGCCCTCGAACTCGTGCGTGAGATGCTGGTACCGCTCGGGGTGGAGATCGCCTCACCCGAGGATTCGAATCGGCGCGGTGGTCACGTCACCATCGACCACCCAGATTTCAAGGCCATCACTGCTCGGCTGTGGGAGCAGGGTGTCATCCCGGATTACCGCGCACCACAGGGTATTCGGCTGGGGCTGAGCCCGCTGAGTACCTCGTATCGCGAGGTGTACCTGGGTATTGTGGCGATTCGTGACGAACTCCGCGCCTAGCACCGCCGGGGCCATCCTCGACGACTTCGAGTCGCGTCCAGGTAGTGCGACGTCGTTGGTGCGCACGGTGCTCGGTGCCTACGTTCGCCCTCTCGGCGGGTGGTTCGCCATCGCCGATTTCGTCGTCTGGATGGACACGCTGGGAGTGCCACCGGAAAGCGCGCGCATTGCGGTGACGAGGTTGAAGAAGAAGGGCGTCGTCGAATCCGCTAATCGTGAGGGCCGCACCGGCTATCGGATCACCGAGCAGGCCGACGCCATGTTCGCTCGGGGAGACGGCCGGATCTTCGGCTTCCGGCGGATGGCCGACGGCGATCCATTTCGGTTGATCTCGTTCACCATTCCCGAGACGCAACGCGCGGCTCGGCACCAGCTGAGGCGTCGGCTCACGTCGATAGGTTGTGGGACCGTCTCACCGGGATTGTGGATCGCGCCCGAATATCTGGCGGCGGAGGCCGTTGCCATCGTCGACGCGTTGGAGTTGTCGCAGTACGTCACGACGTTCGTCGCGTCCGAGGTCGCGCCTCCCGGGACGCTGCGTGAGAGTGCCGAGCAGTGGTGGGATCTGGCCGGAATTGCCAATCGGCATCGGGCATTTCTCGACGCTTTCGACGGCGGGTCGCCGGCTCGGAACTCCCGCGACGCGTTTGTCACGTTCGTGCCGTTGCTCGACGAATGGCGCGTCATTCCCTACGTCGACCCGGGTCTTCCGCCGTGTATGACACCGGAAGGCTGGCCGGGCACCCGGGCCGTCGCCACGTTCGAGACGGCCCGGGAGCGCTACTTCGATCTGAGTATGGAATGGGTCGCGTTCTAGCGATCCTGGTACGACGGCTCGCGCTTCTTGATGTACGAGATGACGCGGTACGTGATGGGCATGACGATGACCTCGGCAAGCGTCTTCCACAAGAATCCGACGATGACGTAGTTGATGAAGTCGGTCCACGTGGTGATGCCGATGACTCCGGCGGCGATGGAGCAGAAGATCAGCGTGTCGAAGAATTCGCCGACGATGGTCGAGCCGATCAGTCGCGCCCAGAGGTGCTTTTCCTTGGTGCGTTCCTTGATCTTGACCAGCACGACGGAGTTGAGGAGCTGCCCGACGGTGTAACCGGCGAGACCGGCGAGGACCAGCCGGGGCACGACGCCGACGACGCTTTCGAGCGCGGCCTGGTTCTCGTAGAACGAGGCGGCGGGGAGTTCGATGGCGATCCAGAAGCACACGGACGTGAGCAGCAGGGAGCCGAAGCCGAGGTAGATCGCGCGGCGCGTGGCTTTGAAGCCGTAGACCTCGCTGAGCACGTCGCCGAGGATGTAGGCGAGGGGGAACAGAAAGAATGCGCCGTCGGTATTGATCGGCAGAATTTGGAACGGTCCGAGCATGACGTCGGACGAGGCGAAGAAGGCGACACCTTTGCTGGCGGCCACATTCGAGATCAGCAGCGTCGCGACGAACAACGCGACGATGGTGGGGTAGTAGCCCCGGCTGATGTGAGCGAACGTGGCCTGCCCAGACTCGGTGCCGCCGTCAGGGGCGGTGTGTTGGGTAGTAGTCACCTGACAATCCAAGCACCGAGACGACGATGGGCGCGAATCCCGGGGTGGGGGATTCGCGCCCATCGAGGCGGATTACAGGTCAGGCGACGTTGCCACGCACAGTGACGCGGTAGGCGTAGGTACCGGCGATGATCGTGATCGGAATGCTCGCCAGCAGGCCGATGCCGAGGAGGAGACCGCCGACGATGTTGATGCCGACCAGGGCGAGTGCGAGCACGAAAAGGGTCCCACCGTTCGAGGCAATCGCCTGAGCGCTCGCCTTGATAGCGGGGATTGGCTCGTCGCCGCGGTCGATGACGAACTGGAAGGTCCACCACGTGAAGAACGTGATGACGATGCCGGGGATGATCAGCAGGACGAAGCCGATGCTGGTTGCAATGCCGACGAGGATGCCGGCGATGATGACGGCGGCAACATTGCCGAACTGGAAGAAGGACCCGAACGCGGGCTTGACCCCGTCCACCTCGTGCAGAGCGCCGCGAACGAGTGCCGCCTGGATCAGGAGTGAGACGACACCGATGATGACGCTGAAGATCAAGCTGAAGACGATGTTGTTGGAGCTCAACACGTAGTTCAGTACGACCTGGATGACCGCGGCGATCAGGACGATGCCGACCCAGACGAGTGCGTTCTGCTTGAACTTCTCGAATCCGTAGCCGATGGCTGTTCCCACGGATAGCTGCGTCGCCATCGGCGAGTTACCGAAGGACGGAGGCGGCGGGTAGTTGCCCTGTGGTGGCGGTGGGTAGCCACCGGGTGGCGGGTAGCCACCTTGCTGGGGATAGTCGCCGGGAGGAGGCGGGTAGTTCCCGGGCGGCGGGTAGTTGCCCTGCGCGGGTGGTGGGTAGTTGCCGGGTGGTGGGTAGCCGCCGCCCTGCGGCGGGGGATAACCACCGGGGTTCTGTGGATCCTTGTCGGGGTCGTAGCCGCCTGAGGTCATGGTGTCCTTCTCCCTCGGGATAAGTTTGTCGCGGTCACTGTACGTCCGATTCGTCCTCGAGTCGGGTTCTGTCGCGTTGCAACGTGATCTCGATCGGTCCGTGGTCAGACGATCGAGGGGTCGAACACCCATGGTTCGCGCGGCACCAGCCTCGGCTTCCACCGCTCGAGCAGTTCCTCGGCGTTCTTGACGTCCGGCATGCCGAGGGATGCTGTGATGAGCGCCCATGCATCGGGTCGTTCGCGCAGCGTCACCGCGCCGTCCCGTTTGGCCAGACGCTTGCCTTCGACGTTCAGAGCGAGGGGCACGTGGACGAACGTCGCGGGGGTCAGGCCGAGAAGCTGAGCGAGATATCCCTGCCGTGGCGCGGAGGTGAGAAGGTCGTCGCCGCGCACGATCTGGTCGACGCCTTGCGCGCCATCGTCGACGACGACGGCGAGGTTGTAGGCGGGTACACCGTCGGAGCGGCGAAGGACGAAGTCGTCCACCTGGCCCCGGAACAAGCCGTGCAGCTGGTCGACGACGGTGAATTCGGTTACCTGCGAACGCAATCGAATGGCCGGTGGGCGGTCCTTCGCTGCTCGCTGGTCTGCGGTCAGATTTCGACAGGTTCCGGGATAGGCGCCGTCCGGTGCATGCGGAGCCGATGCGGCTTGCAGGATTTCCCGACGCGTGCAGAAGCATTCGTACGTCAGCCCGGCGGCGGTGAGCGTGCGAATGGTGGCGTCGTAGATTTCCCGACGCTCGGATTGCCGCATGATCGGCCCGTCCCAGTCGAGTCCGATGGCTGCAAGGTCCTCGAGTTGACGTTGCTCGGAGCCGGGCTTCACGCGATCTAGGTCTTCGACGCGCATCACGAAACGCCGTTCGGTGGAGCGGGCGAAGAGCCAGGCCAGCAGTCCTGTGCGGAGATTGCCGAGATGGAGATCGCCGGAGGGACTGGGAGCGAAGCGTCCGGCGGGCATGGGAACAGCTTAGTTTCAGGGTGTTCATAACTGACCGACCGATATCGGTATTGGGTATCGCAGCGAATTTCGGCCGCGAAGACTTCGGTAGGTGCGGGGCGGCAGTGGCTGACGGGCCCAGGTCGGCTGGGTTGGACCCATTGTCGCGTCCTGCCGGATCCGCGCTTCTTTCGGTGGCCTTGTTTGGGTAGGGCGTCGTCTTCGGCGTCGACCGATTGGTTTGTGCCGGTTGCTTTTTGTCTGCCCCGGATCACGTAGCGGTACACGTATGCAGTGTCGCAACCTTGACAACCGTGACCGAGCGTCAGATGATGCGGAAGTCGATCGACAACGACAATCATGTTCAACAATGGAAGAAGGTATGCGTAATGTCCAACTTCACCGCAACCGATATCGCCGGCGCTCCCACGACGAGCGCACTGCAGGGTCCGACCACGAACTCGATCGTGCACAATCCGTTCGCCTTCGAGGAGATCGAGTCGTCGGCTGCGCAGAGCGCCCCGCAGAGCCCGACCACCAATTCGATCGTGCACAATCCGTTCGCCTTCGAGGGCTGACACACGTTCGTGGACAACTGAACTGACACCGAACTACTCACGCCTGTGATCGCGGGCCCACTCTGACGGAGCTTGTCATGCCAAGTATTGCCGCCGGGCATCATCTGTATCCGGCTGTCGACGGCACCTGGTTGTGCTCGAGACCGGGAGATCGCTTCGTTCGCCTCAGCGGGCCACCTCATGTGGTGAAACTCCTGCAGGAGTCGGCTCACATGGGGAGGGAAATCGATATCGACTCGCTCGGCGACGATGCCGACCTGACTCGGCAGCTCATCGCACTACTGGATGAGCGCGGCATTCTTGCGGAGGAGTCGACAGCTTCATCTGTATCGACGGCGTCGTCTGTTCTCGTCGACGGAGACACTCCGATCGCCGAGGCGGTGGCTTCTCTGCTCGAGGACTGCGGCGATGTGACGGTGGGGATTGCAGACGAGGGCTCGGTGTCGACGGCGGACGTCGTGGTCAGCTGCGCTACATGGCTGCCCGACGCCCGCTGGTCGCAATTGCAGAACTGGTGCACTGCCCACCGAACGGCATGGCACCGCTGCCACGCCGAAGGCGAACGCTTCTTCATCGGTCCGCTGTGGTCACCGGCATCGAACAATGCCGACTACCACGACGTCCGGGGTCGCCGTCTCGCCGCGTCCGGTGTCGCCGACCAACTCCTCGATCATTGGCGCTACCTCGACGATCCCCACTCGATCCTGCCTCCCGTTCGGTGGCCCCACCGCAGCGGTATCGCCGTCGTCGCCGGTGTCATCGCCGCCGAGGTGCGCGCATACCTCGCAACGGGCGACACTGCGATCGGCTCGGTGCAACTCGACGTCGACCCGGCATCGGCGCACATCGTTCATCATCCCGTTCTGCCCATCCCGTTTCGGCGCGGCACCGCTACGCTGTGACGAACAGTCCACGCTCGCAGCACAACCTGCGCGTGCCGAACGGCGACGGAACGTGTTGCGTCGCAGACATCTACCTTCCCGAGCCAGGATGTTTCCCGGCCACCGCTGTCATCACACGCACGATGTACGGACGATCGCACCACCGCTCCGAAGGCCTCGGCTGGGCGCGCAACGGCTTCGCCTACATCGTCGCCGACGTACGCGGACGGTACGACTCCGACGGAACTTTCACCCCCTACCGCTCGGAACGAGACGACGGCGCAGCACTGGTCGACTTCGTATGCGGTCAACCATGGTCGAACGGCGGCGTCGTCGCATACGGCGGCTCTTACTCCGCCTACACCGCATGGGCGATGGCCGTAGAACGCCCGATCGCGGTCCGGGCGGTGGTGAGCCTGTGTCCCTCGATGGAACTCGCTCGCACCAAATTCGACCCGTCCGGCATTCTGCGCCTGTACGAGCACCTGGGGTGGTGGCTGCAGCACGGCGACGCCCGGGTGAGCCGAACGGACATGCCGGGCAATGCTTTACCCGACCTCGAGTCGTATCTCGCACTTCCGGTCAAGCAGCTACCCGACACCACCGGGGTGCACCTCCCGACGTGGGGCGGGGTGCTCGATCGAGGCCCGGACCATCTCGACGACCAACGCATCACCGACAACGAACTGGCCGAATTGACGGTGCCTTCGTTTCACGTCGGAGGGTGGTACGACCTGGTGACCGAGACGTCGATCGCCCATTTCTACCTTGTCGGTTCCAACGTCGAACCCCGCCCGGCCCGGCGGCTGATGATCGGGCCGTGGACCCACAAGCTGTTCGTCGATCCTTCCGGCCGCCACGGCCCGGTCGCGTCGATCGAGTGGGGGAAGATATGCGTGCAGTGGCTGCATTCGGTCCTCGGCCACCGCGCCGCCGAATCCAAATCGGCGTCCGTGTCGATCTTTCACCGGGGGGTCGATACGTGGATCGACAACGAGACACGTGAAGAACCGGAATCGTCGATCCTGCTGTACGCACACGAACTTCGCCGTCTCGAAACCGCGCCCCAGTCCGGCTCGGCAGCACTGTCTTTCGAGTACAACCCCGCCGACCCGTACCCCACCATCCCCACCCACCACGACCGCAGCGCTGTCGTCCGCAGTGACTTCGTCGATTTCACGACCGGCCCGCTGGCAGCCGACCTGCACATCGACGGCATCCCAGAAGCACACCTGACCGCATCGACCACAGCACCGGAAGCCGACTGGATCGTGCGGCTGCTCCACCGCAGCGCCGGCGGTTCGCTGCACCAAATCGGCTACGGCGTCGCGGTGACCGGTGCCAGCGCCGACGCCGTGCGCGTTCCTCTCTCTCGCACGGCTGTACATCTCGAACGCGGGTCGGAGCTGATCCTGCACATCACCGGCAGCGACTTCCCCGCCCTCACGCGCAACTTGAACAGCGGCAACCGCTACACCGGCACGACAATCGAGAAGGCAACGCAAACAGTGTATGTCGGTGCCGCCCGTACCCTCGTCCGTCTCCCTATCCGACAGGAAAAGCAGTGAGCGTTCACGGATCGAGCCTTCATGGATCCCGGCTCGGCGTCCTCACCGGTGTGGGTCCGCTCGAACGAGATGTCGAGCTGCCCAGTGCGTGGGTGGGCTATCGCGCCCATGTCGCATGCATGGATCGGGTCGTCGACTGGGTCACCGACCCGATCGGCTTCGGTGCCTCGTTCGGAGATCACGGAGTGGCACGTGGTGCCGCGATCGGGGAAGCCGTCGAACGGTATTGCGGCAATGCTGTTCCCCCGCATCTCGACCGTGCGAGCTACCGCGAACTGCGCGCCCGCGGAATCGACGCGCTCGATCCCGGCACCTTCGCGTTGTACTCACCCGAGCAATACGCAAGCCGTGGTTTCCCGTTCGTACCGTTCACGGCCGATACCCCTGTCGAATGGGTCGAAGGCGTTGACATGCACGACGGCCGGGCCGTACGAGCCCCGGCAGGATCGGTCTATCTCAACTACATTCGTGGCTCCCGCACGTCGGAGCCGCCGCTGCACTCGTTGATGTACTCCGGTATTGCCACCGGTACGAGCCGGCAGCGGGCCGAGCAATCCGCCATCGAGGAGCTGCTCGAGCGCGATGCCACAACGATCTGGTGGGCCAGCGGTACCGACGCTCACCGACTCGACGACGGGGGACGGGTCATAGGCCAGATGGGCTGCCCCGCCGAAGGATTCGACCTCGACGTGACTTTGATTCACATCCCGTCGCAATTCGGTGTGCCCGTCGTCGGGGCACTGGTCCGCGACCGTGCCCGCGAACTCGTCGCCTTCGGCAGCGCCTGCCGCGCCACCCCGCATGCCGCTGCGACGAAAGCGCTCGTCGAAGCGCTGGGATCGATGCAACTCTCCCGTCAACTTGCCGACCCGGACAGCGAGACCTGGCAGTCCGTCCGTACCGGCGCGATGCCAGACCACGTCTTCCTTCCGTACCGCGAGGATCGCAACTACCTCGACGCGGCCGGAAAGAACTTCCGCAACCTGGTCGACCTCCCCGCCGTCGCACAGCTCTACCAGGACCGGCGCATGCAGGCCGGCACCGCGCTCCTTCGCCTCGAACCTCGCGACCTGGTCGCGATGGACGAGATCCCCGCGGTCACGGGCTCGGTGCGGGAAACCTACCTCGCCGCACTCGCACGCCACGGCATCGACGCGGTCGTCGTCGATCTCACCACCGACGACATCGCGCAATCCGGTCTGACGGTGGTTCGAGTGCTGACACCCCAACTGGTCGGCAACGGCCCGCCGGCATTCCCGCTCCACGGGTCACCGCGTCTACTCGAGTTACCCACCGCTCTCGGGTGGAACGCGCACCCGCGCAACAGCTCTGACCTGGTCAGAGTCCCCCTACCGCTTGCCTAGTATTGCTTGCCCTGTGACCGACTGCAACGAGAAGGAAGACATGTACGACGCGTTGGTCGACCCCCGGTTCGGAGTTCTCACCCGACTGGACCCCCGCTGCATTCCCGAGCACTTTCCCTCCTCCTTCGCCCTGACCCATTCCCGTATCAGCGACATCAGCCGATTCAGCGACTGGCCGGCGGACAATTCCGGGGCCGGCTACGGCTTCGGCTCCCCGGACCGCGTGCTGGGCGCAGCAATCGGCGAAGGCGTCGAACGGTACTGCGGCAACCTCGTTCCGGACGGCCTCCGCCGCGGCAGCTACCTCTCTCTGACCGCCGAGGGTGTCGACGCTCTCGACCCCGCCACGGTGTGCCTGTACTCCGCCGAACAGCATGCGGCACCGCGCTTCCCTGCGTCCGAGTTCACCGGAAGCCTCGACGTCGAATGGATCGACGGCACCGACCTCTCGACCGGGAGCTCGGTGTGGGTGCCGGCGTCACTGGTGTGGCCCTCGTACTTCGGATCGCACACACGCCCGGTGGGCGAGGACCGCCCGCTGACGAACCCGATCGTCCAGGCAGGTCTCGCCGCGGGCCCCAGCAGTGAATTCGCCTGCTGGGGCGCACTATGCGAAATACTCGAACGTGATGCGATGACACTGTCCTGGTACGGCGGACAAGGCGTTCACGAAGTGTCCGTACCGACGTGGCTACGCCAGTTCGCGAGGGGGCCACAGCGGCGACTCGACACTCGTTTCTATTCGTTCACCACCGAATTCGGCATTCCGGTACTCGGGTCTTTGGTGCATGACCGCTCGACGGGATTTCTGACGCTTGGGATGGGTGTGGGAACAGACGCGGTGCGCGCTGCGGAAAAGGCATACGCCGAAGCCCTGCAACTCCAACTGTTCGTCTCCGAATACGACGACCCGACCTCGGCTTATATGCAGGCCGCGCAGTCACCGACCAGCCCGCTCAAACCCTGGCGCGCGGACCGCGCCTACGGAATGTCCTATCGAAGCGATCGGCGCGATCTGGTCGACTACGTCTGCCACCTCCAGATACACCTCGATCCCGAAGTGCAAGAACAGTTCCGTCGTGAACTTGCCGCCGCCACACTCGGATCGGTCGACCTGTCGGACCTCGACACGGCCGACGCCGCACCGACAACCGACCGAATCGCGGCATTGGTCAAGGTCTTGAACAGCGCTGGGCACCGTGTCGTCGAAGTCGATGTCACCACCGCGGACGTGAGAGCGGCCGGACTACACGTAGTTCGGGTCGTTGCCGCCGGGCTGTATTCGAGCTCGCCGATCGGCCTTCCGTTCCTCGGCGGGAGCCGTATGCCTGCTGCTGTCGCCGCCGCAGCCGCCGCGGGCACCACGCTGCCGACTACGCCACTCCCACACTGAGACCAACTCCTACACCGACGATTCTTCCAGCCCGGTGATGCGCGGTGGCCCAACAGCCACCAGCATCGTCACTATCGCAGCAGCATCGAGTCCGAGCACCGATTCCGCCGCCGGATCGGAAAAACCCGAGACTGCGCAGCACGCCATGCCCATCGCTGTGGCGGTCAAATACAGATTCTGGACCCCGATGCCGGCATCGACGTGCACCGTGCGGTAGTGGCGCGGTGGGTATTTGGCCAGCGCGACATCCAGCCTTGCAGTCAGAGCGAGGCTCGCCGCCGGCAACGCCGCGAACTCGCTCTGGGCGTACAGCTCGGCCAGTGCAACGGCAGGGTCCACCGCGGACACGAGCTGCAAAGAGTGATCGGTCATGTCGTATCGGTAGATTCCCGGCCGGATGCCGGCGATGCGGGTTGCGAACAGGAACGTGTCGCGGGTGCGGAGGCCGCCTGCGGTCGGTGCCACGCTCAGCGGGTATTCGCGGTCGCCGTAGGCCTCGATCCGGCGTCCGAGTCCGAGCGCGGTGCCGAGCAGGGTTCCGACCGAATCCACGCTCAGTTCGCCACTCGGGTCGAAGTCGTACCGCGAACGCCGGGCGTGGACCAGCGCTGTGAACGGCGAGTCGAGTGTGCGTGGCTTCGGGAGGTGAATCGAGGCACCGTTTCGATTCATGGGTCTCTGAGTCGGCGCAGGATCGACTGCGCCGTTGAGCCGATCGTGAATCTCTCTGAGAGAGGCGATCTCCGTGCGCATCAGGGTCGGCTCCTTCACCAGTACGCACAGCCCGAGGTGTCGTCTCCGCACTGCGTTCGCTACAGTATCGACACTGATTGTCATTAACAACTAGCTGTCGGGATGTAGACCTGATGAAACGATCGCCGGCCACTGCGATGCGCAGCACGGGCGCACCGCCCTTCGCCTCGCCCCAACGCTTTCGCGTGTTGCTGGCGATCTCGGGCTTCGCCATCGTGGTCATCGCGGTGGCGTCGGTCAGTATCGGCGCTGTCACCATCGGACTCGGCGACATCTGGGGTTCGGTCGCCCAACACCTCGGCATGGCGGGCACGCACACCTCGACACCGGTCAACGATCAGATCGTCTGGCAGGTCCGCGTCCCGCGCACAATTCTCGCCATCGTCGTCGGCGCGGGTCTGGCGATAGCGGGCGTGGTCATCCAAGTCGTTGTACGTAACCCGTTGGGCGACCCCTACCTGATCGGGATCGTGCCGGGCGCGAGCCTGGGCGCAGTAATCGTCATCGTCTTCGGCGCCGGGGTACTCGGCGGCGTATCGCTGTCCGCGGCTGCCTTCATCGGCGGCCTCCTGGCGTTCGCGCTGGTGTTCGTCCTCGCCCGCCGCGGAGGGCAATGGCCACCGACCCGGCTCGTGCTGGCAGGGGTCGCCGTCGGGTACCTCGTCTCCTCGTTCACGTTCTTCTTTCAAACCATCGCCACTCCCAATCAATCTCAGCGCGTGCTGTTCTGGAGTCTCGGTTCGATCGCCGGAGCATCGTGGGCGAGCCTGCTGCTGCCCGCGGTCGTCATTGCGGCGGCCACGACGTGGCTGATGTGGAACAGTGCCCGCTTGAACGCCCTGGCTTCCGGCACCGACCTCGGCTACTCCCTCGGCATCGACGTCGCGCGATTCCAAATGACGCTGATGGTGGTGGTGTCGGTCCTGACCGGCGTCATCGTTGCCGAAGTAGGCGGTATCGGGTTCGTCGGCCTGGTCATCCCGCACATAGCGCGACTGCTCGTCGGCGCCGATCACCGCCGCGTCGTCGTCACCGCAACACTGCTCGGCGCATGCTTCCTACCGCTCTCGGACATCGCCGCCCGCGTGCTCCGCGCCCCCGCCGAACTTCCGATCGGGGTGGTCACCTCGGCCATCGGCGCTCCGTTCTTCCTGTACCTGCTGGTCTCCTCCGGGCGGACGGCGAGGGCTCGATGAAACTCGACGCACAGGGTGTCGCCGTCGCCATCGACGGTGTCAAGATTCTCACCGACGGGGTCATACACGCCGAATCAGGCTCGGTTGTAGGACTTCTCGGACCGAACGGCAGCGGAAAGTCGACGCTGCTGCGCACGCTCTACCGGGCCCTCATACCCTCAGGCGGAACGATCGTACTGGGCGAGGACGACCTTCGCCTCCTCAGCGCTCGTGAATCAGCGACCAGGACTGCGGTTGTCCTGCAGGACGATTCACCGGAATTCGAGTTCACCGCACGGGAGATCATCGAACTCGGACGCATCCCGCACAACACCGGTCTGCGACGCTTCGGCGCGGTCGATGTCGCCGCAGTGGACGCCGCCGTGATGGCCGCCGGGATCGCGCACCTCGTCGACCGTCAGATCTCGACCCTGTCCGGTGGCGAGCGGCAACGCGTCTTCGTAGCTCGGGCCCTCGCGCAACAAGCTCCGATACTGATCCTCGACGAACCCACCAACCACCTCGACATCTCGGCGCAGCTCGACCTCCTCGAACTGCTCACCGCAACCGAAGCCACGGTCGTTGTCGCACTACACGACATCGACCTCGCTGCCGCCTACTGCGACAGCCTGTTCGTCATGAAATCCGGTGCCCTCGTCGCCCACGGAACTCCCACCGACGTCTTGACAACGGACATGCTTCGCGAGGTCTACGGCGTCGACTCGGTCATCGCCGTCAACCCGATCACCGGCCGACCCTGCGTCCATTTCGGACCCGCCACCTCGCACCGCCCATCCACCGCGAGCTGCACCGCTACTCAACCCAATTTCGACACCCGCACCGAAAGCAGCCAACCATGAAGATCGCCGTACGAACCGGAACTTGCTTCGCCGCAACCATTCTCGTGCTGTCCGCCTGCTCGAGCGGACAGGCCGAACCCACTGCCGCAGGCACCGAGACCGACAGCGGCACCTCGGCATACCCGGTGACCGTGGCCAGTTGCGGGGTCGACTACACCTACGACGCCCCACCCGAGCGGGTACTCCTCGGAGCTCCGGGAGTCATCGCCACGCTCGATGCACTCGGCGTCGCCGACAGCGCGATCGGATACACCAACGGCAGTTACGCATTCGACGGACTCGACCGATTCTCGGGCCTGACCTCCAACACCGACGACTATGCACCCTCACGCGAATTCCTTATCGGGGCCTCACCGGATCTGTTCCTGTCCAACGACCAAGGGCAACTCGGCGGCCAAGGATCGGCGAGCTCCGATGACCTGACCGCTGCAGGCGGCAACCTCTACGTCCTCGGCGAATACTGCCAGAACACGCCCGCGCCCACGACAATCGACGCGGTCTACACCGACGTGGACAACCTCGGCACCATCTACGGCGTCCCGGACAAAGCAGCAGAGGTCGTGACCTCGCTGCGCGATCGCGTCACCGCAGCACGAGCGAAGAACACCGACAGTGCGCCGCTGTCGGCAGCGGTTGTCCAGAGCTTCGACGGCAAGCTCTACGCCTTGAGTGGGTCTTACTACAGCGCAGTGGTCGACGCACTCGGCATGACCAACGAATTCGCCGACATCGCCGGCAATTTCGCCGAAATCACCCCCGAGGCAGCCTTGAGCGCTGCACCCGACGTCGTCCTGGTGCAATACGCCGGATCGGAAGCGGACGCCGCGGCCGCCGTGACAGACATATCGGCTCTGCTCGCGAACTCACCAGCGGTGCGGAACTCCCGGGTGTACCCGCAGAACGAAGCCGACTTCCAGGCTGCCGGAGTCCGCATCGTCGACGCCATCGAGAACACCGCGGACAACGTGTTCGGCAAGTGAGCTCGACGAACGCTCGGACGTCGCTGGGGGCCGCGTTCCGGCTGATGGTGCTCGCGCGCACCGTCGCCTGGTTCGGAACTGCCGTCGCGTTGGTAGCCTTCCCGCTCGTCATCTACCGCACCACCGGAAGTGCCGCAGCCACTGCGCTTCTCACCGCTGTCGAATCGGTACCGTACCTGGTGTTCGGGCTGTTCGCCGGTGCCGTTGCCGACCGCTGGCGGCGTCGCCCGACGATGGTCGTCACCGCGCTCGCCGCATGCGCTGCAACGGCATCCATACCGGCGGCGCATTGGATGGCGACTCTGTCGACGGCACACGTGTTCGTTGCAGCGTTCGTCAGCGCCGCCGCTATGGTGTTCTTCGACGCCGCCGGCTTCGGTTTGCTGCCCTCACTGGTGCCACGCGCTCGACTGGCCGACGCCGTCGGGCGGCAAACTGCGATGGCAACGGTCATCACTATGGCCGGGCCCGCACTGGGTGGTGTGCTTGTTGCCGCATCCTCGCCGTTCGCCGCGCTGGCCCTCAACGCGGCCACGTTCGCAGTGACCGCGATCCTGCTTCTGTGGGTACGTGAACCCACATCCGCGCCGCGGACGGAACAACCCCACTTGTGGCGCGATATCGGCAATGGGGTGCGCTTCATCTACGGTCACCCACTTGTCCGCCTGCTCACCCTGATCGGGACCGGCAACAGTGTGGCCGGCGGCATCATGACCGGCCTCCTCGTCGTCACCGCCGTCGAGCGGTACGGTGTCGACGAGGACGGCGGCGAGCTGGGTCTGTTCTTCGCAGCCCTCGGCGTTGGAACCCTGATCTCGACAGCATTACTGCCGCGCCTGTCCCGAAAGTTCACGGCTGGGACGATCGCCATCGCCGGTTTGCTCGTACAAGCAGGCGCGATCAGCGTGTGGATTCTGGTCACCGTACCGGTGCTGGGAGTGTGCGCGTTGGTCGTCTTCCAAGCAGCAGCATCGACGGTGATCATCAACGGCATCACCGTCCGCCACCTGGTGACCCCGGACGAACTTCAGGGCCGCGTCAACACCACGGCCCGCATGCTGGCGTGGGGCGGACAACCCATCGGTGCCGGCCTCGCCGGAGCCCTCGTGGGTCCGATCGGCCTGCCCGCAACGCTGTCGCTGGCAGTCGGCGTCATTGCGGCCAACGCCCTGTTCGCGTACCTGTCCTCGCTACGAGCCGTCAGCTCACAACTCCACTCGAACAGCCGTTGAGGACCGGACAGGCAGAAAGACGGCTGTGAGAACGGTCGGACCTCGGCTGCAAGCCCTGACGACCGACATCGAAGACCCGGCCTGCGACACGTCGGATCGAACACCACAAGGGTAGCTATTTCACGTTAAGGCGACCGGTACGCCCGATCTGCCGACCATCTCAGCGGTATGGGGACTTCGGCCGGCTCCGGAGTGCGAGAACTGCGAACAGCCACATCTTCGACCTCAACCCGTGACAAACCTCGCCCCACCCGGAATCTGCAATCCCACGGCGTCCCCGACCCGCACAGCAGATCCCGCCGCCAGCTCCACCTTCAGCACTGTCGATCCCACCGTCACATCGGCGATGCTGCGAAATCCGGTAGGCCTCGAGGCAGAAACAACCCCACGAATCCCGTTGTCATTCAATGTGATCAACTCATGTCGAAGCAGTAGCACGGCACGCCCAGCCGGCAAAGAAACTCCTTCGACCTCCAGCTCCCCGAGCACGGAGCGATGCACCCCAACCCCGTCCCACTGCCCCTCGATTTCGTTCATCCCACCCATCAGTCGCGACACTGCGAGCGTGCTCGGACGCGTGTAGGCCGTTGCGATATCGGAGTGATGCTCCAGTCGGCCGTCGATGAGTACTGCGACCGAATCGGCCAGCACCGCCGCTTCTTGTTGATCGTGGGTGACGAGCAGCAGGGTCTGATCCAACGTCGAACGCAATTCGCGCACCAGGTCGTGCATTTCGGTGCGCAACACCGGGTCGAGCGCACTGAAGGGCTCGTCCAGCAACAACACTCGCGGTGAACCGGCGAGTGAGCGCGCCAACGCCACCCGCTGGGCCTGCCCACCCGATACCTCGGACACCGCACGATCTCCAATGTCGCCCAGATGCACCAGGTCGAGGTACTCCCGGGCCCGCTCGCGCGACCGCTTGCGACTCTCCCCGGCAGCGCGGTAGGCGAAGCCGATGTTGTCGAGAACCGACATGTGCGGGAACAACATCGGACGTTGAAACACCATCCCGACGCCGCGGTTCTCGGCCGCAACGCCGTTCACCTCGCGGCCGTCGATGCGCACCGTGCCGGCAGTGGGTGAATCCAGTCCCGCGATGATCCGCAGTGCCGTGCTCTTGCCCGAACCCGACGGCCCCAGAATCGCCGTGCAGGATCCTGGCGGCACGGTGAGATCCAACGAATCCAGAGCCGCAACCGATTGACCGGCATGCACTTTCGTGAGTTCGTGAACGGACAGTTCGACGCTCATCGTGCACTCCTACGACGCAACCGGGCCAGCATGAGCACCAGCAACAGCGGCGGCACCACGGCGGCGACCGACAATGCAGCCACCACCGAATCGTTACCGGTGCCGGCAGCGAAGGAGGCGACGAGAATGGGCACAGTGACCAGTCTGCCGCCACCGATCAACAACGTGATCACGTAGTCGCTCCACGCGACGAGGAACGCGAGCAACGCCGCACCCGCCAACGCCGGAGCCAACAGCGGAATGCGAATACGCCGCAGCACCATGGCATTCGACGCACCGAGAGTGCGTGCCTCCTCCTCGTAGCCGATGTCGTACGCGCCGAACGCCACTCGCATCAGATACGTCGTGTACGGAATGGCCGCGACGGTCAGCAACGCGATCACTGCCACCGTGCTCGGAATGCGCGAGCGCAGCACCAGAACATCGAGCCCCAATGCCACGGCGAACGGGGGCAGGGCCAGCGGAGCGAAGAGAACCCCGGCCACGAAAGCGGGGAAACGCACGGAACCGTTCACCAGTGCGCGAGCGGCCAACGCGCCCAATGGTGTTGCGATGGCGGCGACGGCGAGAGCGAGGAGGGTAGACCGCACGAACGCATCGACACCACCGGCGTCGAGGGCGCTGCGGACGCCGTCGAATCCCCATTCCTGGGGAACCGATCCGGGAAACGACCAGCGATTGCTGATGGCCCACAAGACAACCGGAATCAGCGGCAACAGGAACCACAGGACCAGAACGGACCTGCCGACAGCGGGAAGAATCCTGTTCACTTCCACCCTGTTCATTTCCACGCTGCCGATCTGCGCAGATAGTGCAGCGCCACCGCGGCTACGGCCACCGTCAGAGCGGTGGCGACCGTCGCCGCAGCAGCTGCCTGCGGACGCGTCTGAAGATCGATCGAGGTGAACAGTCGAATGGCCATCACCGACAACGGCTCCGGATACGGGCGACCCAGAATGCGGGCTACCTCGTACGAGCCGACCGTGTAGGCGAACGCGATGGCCGCCGATGCGATCAGCGCGGGCCGAGCCAACGGCAGCGTGACCAAACGGAGCCGAGCCCACCGTCCGGCACCCAAGGTCGCGGCCGTCTCGTCGAATGCCGCTACTCGGGTGGCGAGCGTCCCGGCCACGACGACGGCTACGAAAGCCGATTCCTTCCAGGCGTATTCGGCGACAACGGCGATCCACCACCTCCCACCGACCAACTCCGGCCAGCCGCCGTCGGTCATGCCGAGAATGCGCGGCAGCATCCCCGAATCCGCCAGCAACAACGCCATCGCCGCCGCGCCGATCAGGTGCGGCACCGTGACCGTCACCCCAGCAGCGACCAACGCGGCGCGTCCACCCGACAACGCCGTCAGCGCCGCGGCAAGCCCGATCACCGTGGCCAACGCCGTCGAGACGATGGCGATCGACAGCGTCAGCACCACCGAGCGCCAGAGGTCGCCGCCCAGAGCGGAGTACGCGTCGACCGATAGTTCGGGGGTTCCGACCAACGGCATCAGACCCAGGCTCTGCAGCACCACGGTTCCCAGGCCGCCGCCGACGACGAGAACGACCAAGACGACGGCGGGGAGGACCGCCGCTGTGCCGCGAAAGCTCCTCGTGGACGCGCTCACTGACCGGCGAGCACGCTTCGACGCCAACCCTCGTCGACCGGCGAGACCCAGTCGGCTGACAGTTCTGGATGCGCGTTGGCCGACAGCTCTTCGTAGGACGGCAGAACCGTCGAACTCGGCAACGCCTCGAACCTGGCGCGGGCGTCATCGGGCAATCGGTCGATATCGAGCACGGTGAACTGGCCCCACACTTCCGGAGTCGCCTTTGCAAGTTGTTGCTCGGGCGACAACGCGAGATTGGCAACCACCTGCGCCGCGGCCGACTTCCCCGACGTCGACGGAATGGCAAGAAAACTCGCATTCCCGACGGTTCCCTCGTCGAGAGTCAGGACGCGGGTCTCCGGTGGGAAGGTGCCGTCGGCGACGAGTTTCGGGAGGGTCGCGGGGCCGTACGTCATGGTCATGTCGACCTGGCCACCGGCGTAGAGGGCGTCGAGCTCGGAGGAGGACTGCGGATACGTCGTTCCCTCGCGCCACAGTGACGGGGCGAGCTCGTTCAATCGATCGAACAATGCCGGGGCGAGTCGGTCGTAGGAGTCCTGATCGAACTGAGCGGGAACCTCGTCGACACCGCCGGAGGCGTTGATCAAGGCTTCACGCACGAACACCGAACCGGTGAAGTCCGGGGGAGCGGGGTAGGTGAAGCGGCCCGGGTTCGCCCGCGCCCAGTCGAGCACGCCGTCGAATGTCGTCGGCGGATCGGGGATGGCTGCTGCGTTGTAGACCAGGGTGAATTGAGCTTTGTGCCAGGGTGATTCACAGTTCTCGACCGGGGTGCCGAAGTCGTCGCGCAACAGCGGATCCTCGGGATCGGTCAGTTCCATGTTCGGCAGATTCTGCGTCCACCCGCACAGCCACGCGCCGGCCTGCTTACCGGTGCCGAAGTTCGCGCCGTTGACCCACACCAGGTCCACCTCGCCGTCGGTGACCCCGGCCTGCCGCTCGGACAGGATGCGATTGACGGCATCGGTCGTCGATTCCACCGGCACGCGACGCAATGTGACGCCCTCCGCGGCGGCCGCGGGGGTGAGCACGTCGTCGACGTAGGCATTGCCCTGCTCGTCGCCGCCGTACATCCACAGCGAGACGGTCTGTCCTTGCGCCTGCTCCTGGATCTCGCTCCAGGACAGGTCGTCGGCGCGCGGAGCCTCCGATGATGGTGCTGCGCATGCGGTGAGCAGCAACCCTGCGCTCGCCGCAATCGCCACTGCGCACCGTACTGAACGAATCACCCGGGGGCCTCCAGATCAACCGAAGCAGCCGTCGTCGACGCTGCCCTCACCACCGTAATCGGTCGAATGCGACAACCGCTGAACACGCGGGCAGACCGGCCGTGTGCACAATGGATCGTGAACCGTCGGACGAGAGGCACACACCGTGACGCAGGACCGCCCGACGCGTAGTCGCCGCGGCACGACCCTGAAATTGCTCGCGGCTGCCGTGATCGTCATCGCTGTGGTGATCGTGCTGAGCACCGTCGATCTTCCCGATCCGTCGTTCATCCGCGATCGCGTGGTGTCGGCCGGGCCCTGGGGCATCGCGTTGTTCGTCGTGCTCTATGCCGTCCTGTCGGCTACCCCGTTCCCCGCCAGCACGTTGACCATCGCGTCGGGACTGCTGTTCGGGTTGGCGGTGGGCGCGACCGTCGTGGTGTTCGCCGCCACCGCGGGGGCATATCTCGGGTACTGGGGAGCGCGGGCGCTTGGCCGTGGACAGGTGGCCCGCACCGAATGGGACAGGCTCCGCCGGCTCGACGCCATGCTCGGACGACGAGGATTGCTGTCAGTACTGCTCGTGCGACTGGTGCCGCTGCCGTTCTCCCTGGTCAACTACGCGGCCGGAGTCAGTGCCGTAGGGCAACGTGACTACGTGGTGGGCACCATGATCGGGATCGTGCCCGCGACCGTCGCCTACACCGCGCTCGGTGCCTACGGAACGTCGCCGCTGTCGTGGCCGTTCGCCATCGCACTGCTCGCGGTCCTGGCGATCGCGGCCGGCTCGGCCCTGTTGGCACGCCGTCTGGGACTCACCGGTGCAGCCGAATGATCGACAGCTTTCTGCGCCGACACCTCGAAGGCCCACTCGATCGTTGTGCACGCGCGCTCGACCGTCCCTCGATCACGCCCGACCGGATCACCGCGGCGGGACTCGTTCTGGGCCTGGGTAGTGCACTGGCCGCCGGCCTGCAATTCTGGTTGCTCGCTTTGGCATTGTGGATCGTCTCCCGCATCGCCGACGGGCTGGACGGGCCTCTCGCGCGTAGGCGTTCCACTACGGGCGGTGCCGGCGGATTCTTCGACATCACCGCCGATTTTGTGGTCTACGGAACGACTGTGGTGGGCGTCGCGATCGGTGCCTCAGCCGCGTACGACGCCCCCTGGTGGCCGTTCCTGCTGGTTTTGTTGGCGTACTACATCAACGGCACCGCGTTTCTTGCGTTCTCCTCCATTGCCGAGCACACCGGTCGCACCATCGACGACGGTCGATCGCTGTCGTTCCTCGGCGGCTTGGCCGAGGGTGCCGAAACCATTGCGGTGCACAGTCTCTGGCTACTGTTGCCGGGAATCTCGTGGCAGATCGCGGTGGTCTGGGCAGCGGTGGTCGCGGTGAGCTCCGGTCAGCGGATCATCGCCGGGTATCGCGCGCTCTCCTGATCCACGTGCCGCGCACCTTCGCCAGTGCGGCCGTTGCTCGGGAAATTACCGGAGAACCCAACTGCGCCTTCACGTCTGCGATCGCCGCATTCCACGGCCCGTCGTTGTACGTCGGATACGGATGCGTGGCCCCGGCGAGGTCGCGAGTACGCAAACCCTGCTCGATGGCGATGATCAGCTCCCCGATCGTCTCGCCCGCTCGCGGACCCACCACGCAGGCTCCGACGATACGTCGCTTGGCGTCGAGCACGAGCGTCGTCGATCCGTTCGTTGCACTCTCGGTGACGGCGCGATCGACGTGTTGGTGCTCGAGTGTCTGCAGCCGCAACCCACGCTGACGCGCAGTCCGTACATCGATTCCGGCCGAGGCGATCTCGGGATCGGTGAACGTCACCCGCGGAGTCCCCGTCGTACTCACCTTTCGGTTCAGGCCGAGCACGGCGTTGCTCGCCGCCAGGCTGCCATGCACGCCCGCTGTGTGCGTGAACTGCGGATGACCGGTGAGATCACCCGCGGCCCAGATGCGGGGATTGGTGGTCCGCAGATTCGCGTCGACATGCACGAATCCGCTGTCGCCCACTTCCACACCGGCCGTGCCCAACCCGAGTGACGCGGTCCGCGGAGTCCGTCCGGTGGCGATCAGTACTCGATCGAATTGGATCTCGACACCTGCGTCGGTCACGGCCGAGCCGTTCTCGATGCGCACGACGGCGGTGGAGGTCAGGACGCGCACGCCCTCGTCGGTCAGGGCCTGCGTCAGTATCGACGAGGCCTCAGGGTGCTCGCGGGGAAGGATCGTCGCTGACCGTCCGACAAGGGTGACGTCGGATCCGAGACGCGAGAATGCTTGCGCCATTTCGCAACCCACCGATCCGGCTCCGACGATGAGCAGCCGCTCGGGCAGGGTCGTCAGATCCCATAGAGTGTCGCTGGTCAGGTAGTCGACGCTATCGATACCGTCGATCGCCGGCACTGTGGGATGCGCGCCGGTGGTCACGATCGCCTGACCGAAATGCAGCATCCGCGTGCCGACATTCACCGTGTTCGGACCGGTGAACACGGCGTCACCGCTGATGACGTCGACCCCGGCCGCAGTGAGTGCCTCCGGTGAATCGATCGGCGCGATCTCGGCGATCGACCCGTGCACGTGCTGCATGACCCGCGCAAAATCTACGCGCGGCGGCTCGGTGTCGATGCCGAACCGGGACGCGGATCGAACCGTCTGTGCCACCGAGGCCGCCGCGAGCAGGGCCTTCGACGGCACGCATCCGGTCCACAGGCAGTCGCCGCCGGTGCGGTCCCGTTCGATCAACACGACGCGAACGCCGAAGCCCGCCGCGGTCTTCGCCGCCACGATGCCGGCGGTACCGCCGCCCACCACGACCACGTCGGCGCGGCTCTCGGGCACACTCGAAGACGAACGACGAATTCCCATACCTCCCACTATGCCCGCGCCTTGGAGAGACCCGAGATGAGACGACCGACCAAGTACACCTTCTCGGCGCGCCTGTACGACGTGATCTCCGCCGAATGGCCGGTGTATCGCGCGGGCCGGGAGGCGGCGTTCGAGCTGCTGAATCTGCCTGCGGGGAGCCATGTTCTGGACCTCGGCTGCGGGACGGGGCTGAACTTCGCCGGGTTGCAGCGGATGATCGGCCCGACCGGATCGATCACCGGAATCGACGCCAGCCCGCAGATGCTCGAACAGGCGCGACTTCGAGCTGCCCGCGCGGGGTGGATGAATGTCACATTGATCCCCGCCGACGCCACCGCCCTGACGTCCGCCGATCTGGGGAAGCAGACCCCGTTCGATGCGGCGTTGAGCACCTACGCGCTGTCATTGATGACGCCATGGCAGGCGGCGCTCGAATCGATGACCTCGGCTACGCGAGTGGGCGGCGTCGTGGCCGTCGTCGACATGCAGCGGCCCGTCGGACGAGCCGCAGCGTGGACGCCGCTCGCGAAGCTTGCGTGTCGACTCGGAGGGGCGGACATCGAGGCGCATCCATGGACGGCGATGACGCCACTGCTGCGGGATCTTTCGGCCCGCGCTGTCCGCGGAGGCCATATCCAGATTCGCGTCGGGACTGTCAACTCTGGCTCGGCAGAGCCGAGTTCATGAACGGTGGCGTCGAACGGCTCCTCGTCGCGCGAGGTCTGCCTCGTCGAACGGCGATCGAGTCAATTCGTGCGGCCATACCACCAGTGTCCGCGCATCGGGTGCATCGTCACCCGGATATCCGATCGAGCCACTCGGCCAACAACTGCCGCTCCGAATTACTCAGTACGTCGATGTCGGAAATCGAGGCTCGCAAGGCAATCGCTGCACCGTGCGCAGAGCTTTCGGGATACCGAGGTGTGTCGACGACGATGTGGCGCATGACTGCATCGAACAGCTCGTCGGCGAGTCCGACGTCTCGGCGATCGTGCTGTGTGCCGAGGATGGTCAGGACAGCACCCGTACCCGCGGCATGAATGAGCTCCACCGCGCGCTGCTCGGTGACCCGAAGTCGGCCGGCGCGGGCTATCCGGCGAATCCGTGCCGCGAGAACGGCTTCTCCTTCCCGGACCGCGGGAGAATCGGGCACTCGAGCAGGGTCGCTGAGCAGAGCGAACAAGGTTGGGTTGGCGATCCCGAACTCGATCTGTGCGCGCCATCCGGTTCTCAGATCCTCCACGGGGTCACAGTTCTCGGCGAGCTCATTGTCTGCGATCTCGGACTTCGTGGACACATAGGTGGCCATGACATGTTCGGCCACGGCGTCGAGCAGACCATTCTTATCCCCGAACAATCGGTAGATGGCCGGTGCCTGAACCCCGGCCGACTCGGCGACGCCGCGAGTGGTCACCGCCCCAGGGCCGTTTTCTTGCAGAAGCCGAGCTGCGGCATCGACGATTCGTCGACGGGTGCTGTCTCTGGTGCTCGTCGACGAATCCTTCACGTATCGACGATAACGCACTGTTGCTATCGTTGTGTTTCCGGTGTTACCTTCTATTTGATTCCATTGATAACTGGAGGTTGTCATGATTGTCATCACCGGAGCTACCGGGGCATTGAACGGTGCCACCGTCGACCATCTACTCGACCACGTTCGCCCCTCGGAGATCGCCGTCGCGGTTCGCGATGTGGCTCGGGCGCAGCGCTTTGCGGATCGTGGCGTGCAGGTGCGTCGAGGCGATTATGACGATTCGGACTCGCTGACGACGGCGTTCGACGGGGCAGACCAGGTGTTGCTCGTCTCGTCCAGCGATCCCGGGGCCGACGCGACAGCGTTGCATCGCAACGCGATCGACGCGGCGGTCGCCGCCGGTGCCGGGCGCATTCTCTATACGAGTCACCAGGGCGCGGGGCTCGACAGTCCGTTCAAGCCTGCGCGCGATCATGCTGCGACCGAGCAGATGTTGGCCGACAGCGGTGTGGCGTGGACGTCGTTACGCAACGGCTTCTACGCACACAGCCTCGATTTCGTCATGGGCGATTGGCGCGAGACCGGCGTTGTATCCATACCCGTGGACGGCCCTGTTTCGTGGACCGACAGAGCGGATTCGGCGGAAGCTGCCGCCGCGATACTCACGTCGGATGGCGCATACGAGGGCCCCACGGTGTTGACGGCCCGCGATGCTCCGACAATGACCGAGGTAGCGGCCATCGCGTCGACAGTCGTGGGTCGAAAGATCGAGGTATCGATCGTGGGTGAGGAGCAGTGGGTCGCCGATCGCGTGGCTGCAGGTGCGAACGAGTTCATGGCTCGCTTCACCCTTGGCATCTTTCTCGCCGCCCACGACGGCCGATTCGCCGGTACCGACCCGCTGTTGGGCGAACTGCTCGGTCGCGAACCACGAACTACGCGTGACTTTCTCGTGTCGAGTGAACGCGCGACGTGACATAGCCGTGCCCGCCGCCGTTGCCTTCAGTTTATCGCTGAGTTGGGGGCTTGCGGCAAGACCCAGTCGGTGGTGCACACTCTTCCGGCTACCGACACGGAGGAATTTCTATGGCAGACATGGCGGATACACCGGAGCGATTTCGGGTGCACGAGTCCGGTGCCTACTTTCATGGCACGAAGGCCGATCTGAAGGCCGGCGATTGCTTGTCTCCCGGCTATCGCTCCAATTACCGTCCCGAGCACATCTCGAACTACATCTACATGACCAAGGTGCTGGACGGTGCCGTGCTCGCGGCCGAGATGGCCGTCGGCGAGGGGCGTCCTCGGGTCTACATCGTCCAGCCGACCGGCAGTGTCGAGGACGATCCGAACGTTACCGACAAGAAGTTCCCCGGCAATCCGACGCACTCCTATCGCAGCGCGGAACCGGTACGCGTCGTCGAAGAGACGTCCGAGTGGGTCGGGCATTCGCCCGAATATCTGAGCCGGTTTCGGGACGGTCTGGAGAAGTTGAGACAGACGGGAACTGCGGTTCTCTACGACTAGCCGGTGAGTTTTCGCGCAGACCCAGGTCCACACCAGCATGACGACACAGACAGTTTCCGTTCCCGGTGCGACCCTGACGTACGACGTGATCGGCGAACTCGAGCCCGGGGTCACTCCCTTGGTGCTGATCGGCTCACCGATGGATGCGAGCGGGTTCGGGACGTTGGCATCGCACTTCCGCGACCGAGTGGTCGTCACGTACGACCCGAGAAATGTCGGACGCAGTCGACGAGACGACACGACCGCCGCGGTCACCTTCGGCCAGCATGCCGACGACCTGCACGCAGTGCTCACCGCCGTCGGCCATGGGCCTGTGGATGTGTTCGCCTCGAGCGGGGGTGCGGTCAATGCGCTGGTACTCGTCAGCAGATACCCGTCCGATGTCCGGACGTTGGTGGCCCACGAACCACCCGCCGGAGGCACCTTGCCGGATCGCGAGAACATCGCGACCGTGTGCGCAAACATGGTGGCCGCATACGATGCTCACGGCCGCGGTCCGGCCATGGCCCAGTTCATGGCGTTGCTCATGCACGCAGGACCCATCGACAACACGTTCTTCGATCGCCCGACACCGGACCCGGCGCAGTTCGGCCTCTCGGCCGAGGACGACGGAACCCGCGACGACGCCCTGATGTCCAACATGCGCGGCGGCGGCGTCGATTTCGCACCCGACGTCGATGCAATGCGTGCTGCTCCCACCACGGTTGTGATCGGAGTCGGCGAGGAATCCGGCGGTCCCGAGGACGGTCACATCGCCGCTCGCGCAGCGTATTCCACTGCGGCGCTCCTCGGATCGGAGCCGATTGTCTTTCCCGGCGGCCACTCGGGCTTCCTCGGTGGCGAATTCGGTCAGACGGGAAAGCCGACCGAATTCGCCGAGACACTACGGAAAGTATTGGGCTGATCGAGCTTTCGTCCTACAGAACCAGGAGCAATCATGGGCCTCATCACGCTGGAGCTTTTTGCCACCCTCGACCTCGTCGCGCAATCACCCGGAAGCCCAGAGGAAGACCCCGAGAACTTTCCCTTCGGCGGCTGGCAGGCTCCTCTGCTCGACCAGGTTTCGGGGGCGCAGGTCGCCGCCGCGTACGAGGGCACGGATGCGCTCCTGCTCGGGCGGCGCACCTACGACATCTTCGCCGCGTACTGGCCGCACCAACACGATTCGTTCGCAACGTTGTTCAACACGATCCCGAAATACGTGGCCTCCCGCGGCACACCCGATCTGCTGTGGAACGGTTCGACCCAGCTCGGACCGGACCTGGCCGGAGCCGTGCGTGAGATCCGAGATCGACACGACAATATCAAGGTGGTCGGAAGTCTCGATCTGGTGCAGACCCTGTTGCGCGAGAAGCTCTTCGATCGACTCGATCTGTGGGTGCATCCCATCCTTCTCGGAGTGGGAAAGAAGGTGTTCGCCGACGGCACCGTGCCCAGCAATCTGACGCTGCTCGAGCCACCGGCCGTCGACGGCAAGGGCACCGTCTACCTGCGGTACGGCCTCGACACCGGGACCCCGGACGTCGGCAACATGGACGACGTACTGACCGACTAGATCGGAGGGCAATTCATTTCTTCTGCCGTCGGCTCCCGCCGTGCCAATCCTGTTGCACGCCAACCTCGTCCTCCGTCACCCCCAGTGCCTTCAACTGGGGGAGTTCACGCATGCTGCGCTTCATCTCGGCAAATCCAGGGAATCGTGCGAGTCCGATCACGTTGTCCCACAGCGGTACTGCTTCTTCGTCGCTGGGTAGTCGGCTGATCACCGGACCGAAGAACGCCACACCGTCCGGCGGCTCGAAGGCGATGATGGGAGTTCCGACGTCCTTGCCGGTCAGCGACAGCGCATGATCGGTTTCGGCCCGGATCTCGTCGTCGATCGTCGAATCATCGAGTGCTGCAGTGTGACGGGTGGGCAGCCCGACTTCCTCAAGGATCGGCCCGAGGAATGCCGCGGTGCCGCGATGTCCGTGACTCGCAGCGTCGTCGGGCACCGCCTCGGTGTCGAAGATGTGCGTTCCGAGGGCCTGATACAGCGGCCCGACAGCGTCCGACCCATGCTCACGACGAACAGAGGCAGCGGCCCGCAGCAGTCGCAGACCCGCGGTGTGGCCGGCCTCGTACTCGGGTGGGAAATGGGCGTCGTAGTCGATATGCGAGTTGAGCAGGCGAAGCGAGATGAACCGCCAGTCGACGGTGTAGTCGCGCTGGGCCTGAACCTTGCGAACCCATTTGCTGGTCATCCACGCGAACGGGCATACCGGATCGAAATAGAAATCGATATCGGACATCAGGGGACTCTCCTTGTGGGGCATAGGTTCCGTGCGTTCATTTCTCGCCCAGCAGAGCCGAGCGTTGTTCGGTGACCACCGCGCGAATCGCGTCGATCACCGCCGACACTTCGGGTCGTCTGAGAGTTTCGGTGCGAGTGACGAGCCAGTACGTCAGGGTCACGGCGATGGCGTCGGGCAGGATTCGTTGCAGGTCGGGGTGTCGGTCGGCCATGAAACACGGCAACAATCCGATGCCCGCCGAGGCTCGTGTGGCCTCGACGTGGACGAAGACGTTGGTCGACGTCACGGATTCGCGCATCGTCGGAGTGAAGTTGGGGGCCAGATCCAGATCGTCGACGTGCAGCATCGAGTCGATGAAGTAGATGAACGGATGGGCGGCGAGGTCGGCCGGCACCTGCGGTGTGCCGTGCTCGTCCACGTAGGTCTGCGACGCGTACAGACCCAGCACGTAGTCGCCGAGCCGGATGGCCTCCGCGCGATGCACCTGCGGTTGTCCGACGACGATCTCGATGTCCAGTCCGGACCGTTGCCTCGACGCACGTCTGGTGGTCGCGACGATCTCCACCGACACCAGCGGATGGGTGCGTTGCACGCGAGCAGCCGCGGGAGCTGCGATGTAGGCACTGAAGCCGTCCGTGGCCGAAATGCGTACGACGCCCTTCAGCGCACCCGCGTCGCTCGAGACCAGCGTCTGCAGCGCGTTTTCGACGGCCTCGGCAGCGGCGAGTGCGCCGTGCCCCAGTTGGGTCAGTTCCCAACCTCCGCCGGCGCGGGTGAGCACTCGTCCGCCGAGTGTGTCCTCGAGTGCGGCGATGCGTCGGGAGATGGTCGTGTGGTTGATGCCGAGGTCGTCGGCAGCGGAGCTGTAGCGTCCGGTTCGACTGACGGCGAGCAGGACCAGCAGGTCGTCGGCACTGGGAACCTTCCCGTCACCGCGTGTCATGTGTGCAGTTTTGCAGATCGAACCTGCGTCCATGCCTCTTGCGCAGAAAAAGATCTGCACCAATACTCAGACCAACCCCGCTACATGTGTGGTCTGTCACAAACACGAGCACGCAGTGCCGAGCAACACAGGAGAAGCTATGAGCGTCGACCGACCGCTGGCAGAAAGGTCCGAGCCGGACCCCGATGCCACCCCCACGGGCCTGAAGAAGGTCGTCGGAGCATCGATGGCCGGCACCATCGTCGAATGGTACGAGTTCTTTCTCTACGGAACCGCCGCCACACTGGTGTTCAGCAAGATTTTCTTCGCGGCCGGAACCAGTGAGCTCGACGCCATTCTCGCGGCCTTCGTCACCTACGCCGTCGGCTTCGTCGCACGACCCTTGGGCGGCATCGTCTTCGGACACTACGGCGACAAGTACGGCCGAAAGAAGCTGCTGCAGTTCAGCCTCGTCCTCGTCGGTGGTGCCACGTTCCTCATGGGCTGCCTACCGACATTCGAGGCCATCGGCTACTGGGCACCGGCACTGCTGGTCACCCTGCGATTCATTCAGGGCTTCGCCGTCGGCGGCGAATGGGGCGGCGCGGTTCTCCTTGTCGCAGAACATAGTCCGAACAAGAGCCGCGGATTCTGGGCCAGCTGGCCGCAGGCAGGCGTGCCCGCCGGTAACCTCCTCGCCACCGTCGCACTGCTCGTCCTGACGACAACCCTGTCCGACGAAGCGTTCCTCAGCTGGGGCTGGCGCGTCGCGTTCTGGCTCTCTGCCGTCATCGTTTTCGTCGGCTACTACATCCGTACCAAGGTCTCCGACGCCCCGATCTTCCTCGAGGCACACAAGCAGGCCGAGGTCATCAAGGCCGCGTCGTACGGCGTCTTCGAGGTCGTGAAGCGTTACCCGCGTGGCGTATTCACCGCGATGGGTCTGCGCTTCGGTGAGAACGTCATGTACTACCTCGTCGTCACCTTCTCCATCACCTACCTCAAGGTGGAGGTCGGCACCGACACCAGCACGATCCTGTGGTGGATGCTCATCGCCCACGCGATCCACTTCTGCACAATTCCGTTGGTGGGCAGGCTCGCCGACCGCATCGGCCGCCGTCCGGTCTACTTCGCCGGCGCCCTCACCGCGGCAACGTGGGGCTTCTTCGCCTTCCCGATGATGAACAGCGGCCACAACGTCGTGATCCTGCTGGCCATCATCATCGGCCTGATGTTCCACGCCTTCATGTACGCCACACAGCCCGCCATCATGGCCGAGATGTTCCCGACGCGGATGCGGTATTCCGGTGTGTCCCTCGGCTATCAGGTCACCTCGATCGTCGCCGGCTCGCTGGCCCCGATCATCGCGGTGAAGCTGCTCGACATCTACGGCTCGTCCGTGCCGATCGCGGTGTACTTGGCCGTGGCCTGCGCGATCACCGTGGTTGCCGTCGTCGTAGCCAGGGAGACAAAGGGATTGGCGCTCGAAAGCATCGACATTGCCGACGCCAAGAACCTGGCCACCGAAGCCGAGCTGGCGAAGGCCGGTCTGCTCGATCCGAGTGTAAAGCGGTGACCGACCTGACCGGACGCTCCGCCCTCGTCACCGGGGGAGCGTCCGGCATCGGGGCCGCGTGCGCGCGTGAGCTCGCCGGCCGCGGTGCCCGCGTCACCATTGCCGACGTGAACGACGTCGCAGCAAAGGAATTGGCAGCCGAGCTCGAAGGCGAGGTGTGGTCGGTCGATCTGCTCGACACCACCGCACTGGACGACCTTCGGCTCGACGTCGACATCCTGGTGAACAACGCGGGTATCCAAACGGTGGCACCGATCGTCGACTTCGACCCGGGCGCGTTCCGTCGCATTCAGACGCTGATGGTCGAGGCCCCGTTCCTGCTGATTCGTGCGGCGCTGCCTGGGATGTACGCACGCAGGTTCGGCCGAGTCATCAATCTGTCGTCGGTGCACGGACTGCGCGCGTCGGAGTTCAAGGTCGCCTACGTCACCGCCAAACACGCACTCGAAGGACTGTCGAAAGTGACAGCCCTCGAGGGTGCCGCGCACGGCGTGACGAGCAACTGCGTCAACCCCGGATACGTCCGCACACCGCTGGTGGAAAAACAGATCGCCGATCAAGCCAAGGCGCACGACATCCCCGAGGACGAAGTACTCGAAAAGGTGCTGCTGACCGAGGCCGCCATCAAGAGACTCGTCGAACCCGCCGAAGTCGCCTCACTGGTGGGATGGCTGACCTCCGAGAACGCAGGAATGGTCACCGGGGCGTCGTACACCATGGACGGTGGTTGGTCGGCTCGTTAGATTCAGTGCCGCCCGTCTGCTGCGCCCCCCACTTTGGGATCAATGTGGGTTTCAGTCGCTCAGATTGCAACAAAGTCGCATTCATCCGGATCGGGTCGCCGCACCCCACCGGATGAATGCGGCTTTGTTGCACTCAGACGGACTCGAACGCCCATTGATCCGGAGACGGGTGGGCTGATCGGGAGACGGGTGGGCGCGAACCGGAGCACCCCTCCCCGAACAGCAAGAAGCCCCCGTGACAGGTCACGGGGGCTTCTTTGGCGGAGGATAGGGGATTTGAACCCCTGAGGGCGTTAACCCAACCCGCGTTCCAGGCGAGCGCCATAGGCCACTAGGCGAATCCTCCGTGGGGGAGCTTACCCGGTTACCCCCACCATCTCCCAAATCGGGAGGCGCGAAGGGTGGTGATGCGTTGTCCGACGGGAGGCGGCTACACTTCCTAACGGATCCCGCGCGGCGCGCATCCTGTGAACTCCCCCAGGGCCGGAAGGCAGCAAGGGTCAATGGGCTCTGCCGGGTGCGCGGGGTCCCCTTTATTTCAGTGACATAGACACTGTCCGGGGAACCCAGTCACCGAGAGGCCGCTCCGCATGCCAGCGCAAACCCAGTTGGGTCTGATGAACCATGAGGAGCTCGCCTCCGAGCACGAGCGGCAGAGCGCGAAGTACACGCAGCTCAAAGCCGAGAATCTGAAGCTGGATCTCACCCGCGGTAAGCCGTCGCCCGAGCAGCTCGATCTCGCTGCCGATCTGTTGACGCTCCCCGGCGCGGACTACAAGGACGGCAACGGCACCGATTGCCGCAACTACGGTGGCCTCGCGGGTCTGCCGGAACTGCGTGCCATCTTCGGCGAGTTGCTCGGCATCCCGGTGAAGAACTTGCTGGCCGGCAACAATGCGAGCCTCGAGATCATGCAGGACCTGGTGGTCTGGGCTCTGCTGCACGGGCTGTCGGATTCGCCGCGCCCGTGGTCGGCGGAGCCGAATGTTCGCTTCCTGTGCCCGGCCCCCGGCTACGACCGTCACTTCGCGATCACCGAGAGCTTCGGCATCGAGATGATTACGGTGCCGATGGGTCCCGACGGACCGGACGTGCACGAGATCGCCAACCTGGTGGCGTCGGATCCGCAGATCAAGGGCATGTGGGTGGTGCCGAACTACGCCAATCCCACCGGTGCCGTCTACTCCGAAGAGGTCGTTCGCGCGCTGGCAACGATGCCCGCAGCCGCACCCGATTTCCGTCTGTTCTGGGACAACGCGTACGCGGTGCATCCGCTGACCGACGAGTTCGCGCCGTCCTACGACGTCATCGGCATGGCGGCCGAGGCAGGTTTCCCCAATCGTGCGTTCGTGTTCGCGTCGACCTCGAAGGTCACGTTCGCCGGTGCCGGAGTCAGCTTCTTCGGCAGTTCCGAGGAGAACCTCGCCTGGTATCAGAAGCACCTCGGTAAGAAGAGCATCGGACCGGACAAGCTCAACCAGCTACGTCACCTGCGTTTCTTCGGTGACGCCGAGGGGGTGCGGGCTCACATGGCCAAGCATCGCGAGATTCTGAAGCCCAAGTTCGCGCTGGTGCAGCAGATTCTCGAGGACCGGCTCGGTGCGTCGAAGATCGCGTCGTGGACCGAGCCCAAGGGCGGCTACTTCATCAGTCTCGACGTGCTCGAAGGCACGGCCGCGCGGTCGATCGCGCTGGCCAAGGACGCCGGAATTGCTCTGACGGCCGCCGGCTCGGCCTTTCCGTACGGAAAAGATCCGGAAGACAAGAACATTCGCCTCGCGCCGAGCTTCCCGTCGCTCGGTGAGCTGGAGAAGTCGATGGACGGCGTCGCAACCTGCGTTCTGCTGGCCGCGACGGAGAAGCTGCTCGAAGGCTGAACGCATGTGAGTGGAAACTCGTAGCAGGCTACGCGTTTCCACTCACATGCGGCGAAGCCGCTCTCAGTGCCCGACGACGACCGTACCCTCGGGAGCGGAGGGCAACGGCCCCTTCTTCAGGAGCGTGGCCGAGAGCACCGCGCCCAGTAGGAAGATGCCCGACGCCCACCAGAAGGTGGTCGTGTAGCTGGCGATTTCGGCGTTGGCCTGCAGCAGAGCCGCATCGGTTGCCGTCGCCATGTTGGAGCTGACGTAGCTGGTGGCGGCGTTGGCTGCCACGGTGCTCAGGAGTGCGGTGCCGATCGAGCCGCCCACCTGCTGCATGGTGTTCACCGTTGCCGACGCGACGCCGGAGTCGTCCGGAGCGACGCCGGAGATGGCGCCCTGCATGGCCGGTGCCATGGTGGCACCGAGTCCGAGACCCATGATGATCAAGCCGGGCAGGATGTGGGTGACGTAGCTGCTGTCCAGATCGATCTGGGTGAGCAGTCCCATTCCTATCGACGCGACCACCAGGCCGGTCGTCATCAGGATCCGCGGTCCGAACCGGGGGAGGATCAGTGCCGTCGACAGTGTCGCGGTGAGGATCAGCGACGCGATCATCGGCATGAACGCGAACCCGGTGGTGATCGGGGTGTATTTCAGCGTGCTCTGCAGGTAGTAGGTCAGGAACAGGAACAC
Organism: Rhodococcus sp. 05-2256-B1; assembly: GCF_002258465.1. Taxonomy (NCBI): domain Bacteria; kingdom Bacillati; phylum Actinomycetota; class Actinomycetes; order Mycobacteriales; family Nocardiaceae; genus Rhodococcus; species Rhodococcus sp. 05-2256-B1. The sequence continues at coordinate 210,174 of NZ_NOZA01000021.1, forward strand.
CGCGAACATGCCTGCGCCGGTGACGAACACCGCGAGGAATGATCCGGCCCGGGTGCGATCCAGAACGATGCGCAGCGGCAGCAGAGGGTGCTCGACGCGATTCTGGATGGTCACGAAGACGGCGAGAAGAACGACACCTGCCGCAAGGAAGCCGAGGGTGACGGGGTTGCTCCAGCCGTCGGACTCGGCGTGGGCGAAGCCGTAGACGATCGAGAACAGCGCAGCGGAGACGGCGATCGTTCCGGGGATGTCGAGCTTGGGTCGGACGTCGACCTTGTGCTTGGCCAAGAACAGGAAGGCTCCGACGAAGGCGAGCGCAGCGAAGATCAGGTTGACGTACAGGCTCCAGCGCCAGTTGGCCCATTCGGTGAGCATGCCGCCGAGCAGTAGACCCAGTGCACCGCCGCCGCCGGCGATGGCGCCGAAGATGCCAAAGGCCTTGGCGCGTTCCTTGGTGTCGGTGAAGGTGGTGGCCAACAGTGACAGGGCCGCGGGTGCCAGCAGTGCACCGAAGACGCCCTGACCGGCGCGGGCTGCGACGAGCATGCCGAAGTTGACGGCCGCGCCGCCCACTGCCGACATCAGCGCGAAGCCGACGAGGCCGATGAGGAAGGTGTTACGTCGACCGAAGAGGTCGCTCAAGCGTCCACCCAGGAGCAACAGGCTGCCGAACGCGAGTGCGTAGGCGGTGACGACCCAGGAGCGGTCGGCGTTGTCGAAGCCCAGATCGAGCTGGGCGGCAGGGAGTGCGATGTTCACGATGGTCGCGTCGAGCACGACCATGAGCTGGGCCAGTCCGAGAGTGGCGAGAATCAACCAGCGATTCCGGTGCGCACGCTCGTCCGCCGGCGTCGTGGTCGACGTTGCGCCGTCCACGTTCTCCGATGAAAGGGTGGTCATGGTGTCCTCGGTTCGACTATGCGGAGGTGTATCCTCCGGTTGTAGGGCAAAGGTAGCAGCTAAGTGGAGGAATGTCCTCCGCTTATCGGGTGAAACGGACATCGAATGAGTGTGAGAGCGGACACAGCGGCATCGAAGCCCCTACGGGCGGATGCCGAACGCAACCGACGCCGCATCGTGGACGCGGCTCGCGAGCTGTTCGCTTCCCGCGGTATCGACATCACGCTCGACGACGTCGCCGCACACGCCAAGGTGGGCGTCGGCACCGTCTATCGCCGCTTCTCGTGCAAGGAAGAGCTCATCGACGGCGTCTTCGAGCAGCGCCTCGAGGGAATGCTCGCCAGTGCCGAACGCGCCCTCGAAGCGGAAGATCCCTGGAGTGGGTTGGTGGGCTTTCTCTCGGACGTATGCGAGGAAATGGCCTCCGACCGCGGCCTCGGTGATGTGGTCCTCGGGTCGGACGAGGGGTGCCGCGGCATCGCGGAGATGCGCCGACGGATCGACCCGTTCTTCGCGAAAATCGTCGATCGCGCCCTCGAATCCGGTCAGCTGCGTCCCGATGTGGCCGTCACCGACTTCTATCCGGTGCTGGGGATGATCGGCTCGACCGTCGAATTCTCCAGTCATGTCGATCCCGCGAACTGGCGACGGTACTTCACGGTGCTGCTCGACGGCCTGCGCGGTGATTCGGTACCCCGATCGGAGCTCCCCGGACGTCCCTTCACCGACGACGAAGTGGATACGGCGAAGGCGGCCATGCACGGTCGCCGCCGCTGACTGGTGATTCGTCCAACTTCGGTCTGTACGTTGTGTGCGCCGTCACGTAGGGTGCGTCACGGTAAGTGCTACGCGGGGTAGCGCACACCTGGCAGCAGGTGTTCAGACGTTGGGGGTTCGATTTGCGTTCGACGCGTGTCTTCGGTTCGGCCGTGGCAGTGATGGCAGTGTTCATGGGGGTGACTGCGCCGGCCGTGTCGGCAGCACCGTCGACGGGTTCGACCGTCGAATCAGACTTCTACATTCCGCCGAGCCCGCTGCCCGCCGGCGCGCCGGGCGACGTGATTCGTTCCGAGCCTTCGCATCTCGCGCTGTCGGTGCCGGGCATCGGCGGCACCCTGCCGGGTGAGGCAACCCGAATCATGTACCGCAGCACCGATTCCAACGACGACGCCAATGCCGTCACGGGTACCTACATCGACCCGGCCGCGCCGTGGACCGGTCCGGGGCCGCGCCCGCTCGTGGTGTTGGCACCGGGAACGCAGGGGCAGGGCGATCAGTGCGCGCCGTCGAAGATGCTCAACAACGTCATCACCTACACCCCGCCGCTCGGATTCATGGTCGAGTACGAGGTACTGGCCGCGTATTCGCTTCTCTCCCAGGGCTATGGCGTCGTCATCACCGATTACGAGGGTCTCGGCACGCCGGGCGCGCACACCTATGTGAACCGCGCGTCCGAGGCTCATGCCGTGCTCGACGCGGCCCGCGCAGCTCGGCAGCTGCAGGGCACCAAGATCTCCGGCGACGGCCCGGTCGCGGCCTACGGCTACTCGCAGGGCGGCGGAGCTGCCGCAGCGGCGGCCGAGATCGCCGATGAATACGCCCCGGAACTCGATCTGGTCGGCACCTACGCAGGAGCGCCTCCCGCGGATCTGAAGAAGACCCTCGAACAGGTCGACGGCACCATCCTCACCGGCGTGATCGGCTACACCCTCAACGGCCTGCTCAATTCAGACCCCGGTCTGCAGCCGATCGTCGACGAGAACATCAACGACGCAGGCAAGGCCATGCTCAACCTGGTCGCGAATCAGTGTGTCGGAGAGACGATTCTGAACGTCGGGCTGCACCGCACCAACGAGTACACCAAGACCGGCGAGCCGCTGTCGGTGGTGCTGGACAGGTTGCCCGTCGCGCAGGAAATCCTGGCCAAGAACAAGATCGGTGAGCGTACGCCGAACGCCCCGGTACTGATCCAGTCCGGAACCTCCGACGACATTGTGCCCCACGGTCAGGCCGTCGAACTGGCCGGCGACTGGTGCGGCAAGGGTGCAACAGTGCAGCTCAGTTCCGCGCAGGTCCCGGCTATCGTGCCGGGTTCCGGTGCCGGGCATCTGATCCCGGACATCCTCGGTCTCGGCGAAGCTCAGAGCTGGATCAAGGATCGCTTCTACGGAGTGCCCGCCCCATCGAATTGCTGATCGGCAACCGATGATCGAACGGCCCGCGCTCACCGAGCGCGGGCCGTTCGGCGTTCCCTCCCATGTCGGCCATCGATTCGTGTTCAGCAGGCATGACCGACGTCACACCGTCGAGTTCTCCAACGAGCCCACAGCGGTGTGAGGGTGTAGAAGGATGCGCAGCAGGGTACTGCCCTGCAATGCCCTGAGGTTGGGCTGTCGAGCGGTTGGGGTGAGTGAACATGCGGGACAGTTACACGGAGGCGCTCGACACGTTGGCGTCGGAGCTGTCCGAAATGTCGAGAATCGCGGAACGAGCGATGGCTGACGCCACGCGCGCGCTGCTCACCGCCGACATCGTGCTCGCCGAGCAGACGATCGAGTACCGCGAAGAGATCGACACTCTCGCCGTCGAATGGGAACACGAGGCCTTCGCTTTCCTCGCTCGACAGTCGCCGGTTGCTCACGATCTGCGCCGTGTCGTATCCGGGATCAACATCGTGGCCGACCTCCAGCGCATGGGTGGCCTCGCGGTGCACATCGCCGAGCTTGCCCGCCGCCGTCACCCCGCACATGTGCTGCCGCCCGAGGTCGAGGGCGTGTTCACCGAGATGGGTCGGGTAGCCATCGCTCAAGCGGAGGCGACCCAACGAGTGCTCGAGACGCGGGACGCCGAACTCGCCGCGAGTCTGCGAACGCAGGACGAGGAGATGGACGCACTGCACCGCAGCCTGTTCATGTTGACCTCCGCGTCCGACTGGCCGCACGGTGTACCGGCCGCCGTCGACATCACGTTGCTCGGCCGCTTCTACGAGCGGTATTCCGACCACACCGTCGAGGTCGCGAAACGGGTCATCTTCCTGGTGACCGGAGCGCGCCCCACCGACGAGTCTTAGTCTGCGAGAACCGCTCGGAGATGGCAGGATCGGCACGATGAAACGTGACGTCTCCGCGTACCTCGATGTCGATGTGACCGAGGCCAGCACCCTCGAGTTTCAGATCGCGATCGCGCCGCATCCAGGAACCGAAGTGTGGGAAGCACTCTCGTTCACACTCGACGGCCAGCCCGTCGAAGCGCAGGAAATCAGTGGCGCGCACGGCACCCGCATCCACAAGCTGCACGCCGGCGTCGGCAAGCTCGAAGCGTCGTACTCGGCGACGATCTACGGCAACACCGACCCGGCACCGGTGTCCGATTACGACCTGTCGCTGTATCTGCGGCCGAGCCGCTACGCCGAGGCAGACAAGTTCTTCGGTTTCGCAGCAACGGAATTCGGCTCGTACCCGCCGTCGGAGAAGCTTCTCGCCGAGGTGTCGTCCTGGGTGGGAGCTCGGCTGAGCTACGTTCCCGGAAGCAGCGACCCCATCGACGGTGCCGTCGACACCCTCCTCGCCGGTGCCGGAGTATGCCGCGACTACACCCACCTCGTCGTCGCACTGCTCCGCGCAGTGAACGTGCCCGCTCGACTCGTGGCCGTGTACGCGCCGGGCTGCGATCCGATGGACTTCCACGCAGTCGCCGAAGCCTTCGTCGAAGGGCAATGGAGAGTGGTCGACGCTACCTGCCTCGCGCCGCGATCGACCCTGGTGCGTATCGCAACCGGACGCGACGCAGCCGATACCGCATTCCTCGACAATCACGGCGGATCGATCATCCTCAACAGCGCCGTCGTCGGAGCCGTCGTGGATGGGCCGCTGCCCTTCGACGACATCACCCAATTGGTGTCCATCACCTGATCGGGTCGCTACTGCCGGACATGGCAGGATCGAGCCCATGTCTCGCACTCTGAACCTCGTCGGCGATCCGGAGGCCGATGCATTGCTCGCCGAGGATCCGTTCGCGCTGTTGATCGGCATGCTTCTAGATCAGCAGGTGCCGATGGAATCCGCCTTCGCCGGGCCGAAGAAGCTCGTCGACCGCCTCGGTGATCTGAAGGTCGATACCGTCGCCGACGCCGATCCGGACGACTTCGCCGCATTGTGCGCGCAGACCCCGGCCGTGCATCGTTTTCCCGGCTCGATGGCCAAGCGCATCCAGGGACTCGCCGCATTTCTGGTCGAGAACTACGACGGCAAGCCGCAGGAAATCTGGACCCGCGACGACCCCGACGGTGCCGAGGTTCTGAAGCGTCTCAAAGCACTTCCCGGCTACGGCGATCAGAAGGCGCGCATCTTCCTCGCGCTGCTCGGCAAGCAGATGGGCGTGACGCCCGACGGGTGGCGAAAGGCCGCCGGAGCGTACGGCGACGAGGGTGCGCGTCGATCCATCGCCGATGTCGTCGACGAGAAGTCCCTGCTCGAGGTACGCGAATTCAAGAAGGCAGCGAAAGCGGCAGCCAAGAACAAATAAGTCTGTCGGTGCCCGTCGGTACGTTGTGGCAGAACTTGCACCGGGGGGACGAGATGACCGAGAAGATCGGGACGTACGAGGGGTGGCTGGCCTCGCTCGACGAGGACGCACTGACGGATCTGTTGCGACGTCGACCGGACGTGGCAACCGACCCGCCACCCCGCTCGTTCGGGTTGCTCGCGCAACTCCTCGGCTCGCCCTGGCGGGTGGCGGCCTTACCGCGGAAACTCGACAGAGGTGCGCTCGACCTGCTCGAGTTGTTCGCGCTCATGGAAGATCTCAGCCGCGCCGAGATCGGCCACTGGACGGGCGAGGGAATCTCGAACGAGACGGCGCATATCGATACGGCCCTGAACACGCTGATGGCCTACGGCCTGATCTGGCCGCACACGGCAGGGGGCTCGGACGCGGTCGAGTACCGCCCCGTCGATCTGTCCGGCGTGTTCTCGCACCCATTCGGGCTTGCCCGTAGGCAGCGAAAGTTGTTCTTGCACTGCGCCGTCGAGCAGGACCGACTTGCTTTGCTGACCCGCCTCGGAGTCGACTCCTCGCACGATCGAGCCGAACGCGCCGACGCCGTCGCGGCCGCGATGACCCCCGAACGTATCCGAGCTTTGTACGACGACGGCCCGCCCGAAATGCGAGAGATGTTGTCTCGCTTCGTCGATGGACAACCGGCGTCGTTGATCTTCGACGTGCCGCCGACCGCGGGTACCGCAGCCTTCGAGCGCGGATTGCTGTATCGATTGGACGGGCATCGCGTCGAGATGCCGTTGGAAGTGAGCATCGCGCTGCGAGGAGACGGGTGGCGATTGCCCATCGAGCTCAGGCCGCCGGAATTCGCCACTCGTGTTCTGTCGCAAAATGACTCGCGGCGAGCGCGCTCCATCGCCTTGCTGCAGTTCTGTGAGCACACGCAGGCGTTGTTGACGGCAATCGACACCGATGGCCTGGCAATGATGAAGACCGGTGGCCTCGGCGCCAAAGAACTCCGTGCGCTGACTGCTCGTCTGGGATTCGCCGACGAGCATTACACCGCGCTGATGCTGATGCTGGCGCGCGAAGCCGGTTTGCTCGCTGACCGGGGAAAGACCGGTATCGCATTGACCTCGACGTACGAAACATGGTCGACGAGCTCGCGATCCGAACAGGCGGCAGCATTGTTGGCCGCGTGGTGGTGCTCGTCCTTCACACCGACCCACCGGGTGCCGCGATCCTCCCAGAAGACCGCGCCGGTACTCAAGAAGATGCTCGACGATCCCGCGGCCGCAGACGTGCGCTCGACGGCCTTGGCGGCGCTTCTGCGCCTCGACGGATCCGACAGCCCGACGCCGGTGTTGTCCGATCCCGACGAATTCGCCCGCTACCTCGAGTGGCATATCCCGGTGGTCTCGACGAGCGCCGGGCCCGGCCACGTGCGCGCACTCTGGGCCGAGGCCACCCGCCTCGGAGTTCTGGTCGACGGCGCACCGACCGATCTGTGCGCCACCCTGACGGACTTCCGAGTGGGCCGAGACGGCGACCCGCGCCAGATCGCCTCCGCGCTGGCAACGCAGCTACAAGATGTGGCCGAATGGGTGCCGTTCTCGGTGCGCCTGCTGCCCGATTCGACCGCAGTGGTCACCGGGCCGCCGAGCACCGAGGTGGCGTCGATACTCGGTGCGGCCGCGCAACCCGAGTCGCGGGAAGTGGCATCGGTCTGGCGGTTCACGCCGGCGACGATCCGCAGCTTCTTCGACACCGGCGGCACCGGGGAGGAGTTGATCGACGCCCTCGCCGAGATGGCCGCCACCGACGTTCCCCAAGCCCTGGCCTACACGATCCGAGACTGTTGGCGCACCTACGGCGCACTGGCCGTGCGCAAGATCCCGTGCGCCATCGTCTCCGAGGACGTCGTATTGCTGACGAACATCGAGACGGACGAGGCATTGGCGGTGCTGAAGTTTCAGCGGCTCGCGCCGACAGTCCTGATCAGTTCTGCCACACCCATCGACACTCTCGCGGTGCTGCGCAGGCACGGATACTCCCCGGTGCGACATTCCGACACCGGCCGGCTCGAGCTGGACAGCGCGACCAAGGTCCGCGCCAACACCACCCGAACCCCGCACCCGAGCGCACCTGCAGCACCACGTCGACGCGAATCACGCGAGCTGGCACGGCTGCTGCAGACAGGCGACCCCGGCACCGTCGACGACGCACGGGTGCGCTCCGCACTCGGCAGGCACAGCAGACTGCTGCCACGGGAGCTCGATGCGCTGACCGACGCCGCAGCGCGCGGCGCACCCGTCTCGATCGACTATCAGAACTCCAAAGGCGCAATCGTGCGGCACGCGATCTCGGACGCGCTGCAGGACGGCAATTGGCTACTCGCGCTGTCGACGTCCACCGGCACCCGGGAAAGCTTCGCGATCATGAACATCAGAGCGGTGTCCGCCGGTCCGCACTGATGCACGATGCAACCGAGCCGTGGGTTCCACCGCGCACACCGACGCGCGATGCAACTGAGCCAATGGTTCCACCGCGCACACCGACGCGCGATGCAACTGTGTCGTCGGTCGCCGGTACCCTTTCGGGCGTGGCCCTCTACCGGAAGTACCGTCCCGCGACGTTCGCCGAAGTCGTCGGTCAGGAGCACGTCACCGAACCGATCAGCGTGGCGCTCGATTCCAACAGAATCAACCACGCCTATCTCTTCTCAGGCCCTCGTGGCTGCGGAAAGACGTCCTCGGCACGCATCCTCGCCCGATCGCTGAACTGCGCCGAAGGACCGACCTCCACCCCCTGCGGTGTGTGCAACTCCTGCGTCGCACTGGCACCGGGCGGGCCCGGCAACTTCGACGTCGTCGAGATGGACGCAGCCAGCCACGGTGGCGTCGACGATGCCCGCGATCTTCGAGACAAAGCCGTGTACGCCCCGGCCGAGTCGCGCTACGTCATCTTCATCATCGACGAGGCACACATGGTCACCCCGGCCGGCTTCAACGCGCTGCTCAAGGTCGTCGAGGAACCGCCGGAGCACCTGGTCTTCATCTTCGCGACCACCGAGCCGGAGAAGGTGCTCCCCACCATCCGCTCGCGAACCCACCACTACCCGTTCCGACTGCTCGCGCCGTCGACGATGCGCGGCCTGCTCGAGAAGATCTGTGGTCAGGAACAGGTACCGGTCGAGGACGCGGTCTATCCACTCGTCATCCGCGCGGGTGGCGGTTCTCCGCGTGACTCGCTGTCGGTCATGGACCAGTTGCTGGCCGGAGCCGGACCGGAAGGCGTCACCTACCCGCGAGCTCTGTCGCTGCTCGGCGTCACCGACGTCGCGCTGATCGACGAGGCCGTCGACGCACTGGCCGCGGGAGACGGCGGCGCACTGTTCGGCACCGTCGACAAGGTGATGGACGCGGGCCACGACCCACGTCGCTTCGCGATCGACCTCCTCGATCGCATGCGAGACCTGATCCTCATGAAGGCCGTACCGGACGCCGGTGAACGTGGCCTGGTCGACGTGCCGGGCGACGTCCTCGAACGACTCCGCGACGAGGCGGACCTGCTCGGCTCGGCGACGCTGACTCGCTACGCCGAGATCGTGCACTCGGGCCTCGGCGAAATGCGAGGGGCCACCGCGCCGCGCCTGCTGCTCGAAGTGATGTGCGCACGGATGCTGCTGCCCTCGGCCTCCGATGCGGAATCGGCTGTGTTGCAGAGGCTCGAACGCGTCGAACGTCGCCTGGACGTCACCCTTCCTGCCGGCGAACAGGCCGCAGTGGCACAGGCAGCCGCAGACCCGACACGACCACAGCTGCCCGCGACCGAAGAGCCTGCACCCTCCGGCCCGCCCCCGGTGAACAAATTCCAGCGACCGTCCCAGCGACAGCCGGCCGCCGAGTCCGCCCCCGCTCCGGCGCCAACCCCCGCTCCGACACCAGCGCCTGCGCCTGTCGCGGCACCCGAACCCAAGGCGATCCCGGAACCGTCGCAGGTGCCCGAGCCTGCAAGCCCCGAGCCCGCTCCCACGCCCGAGCCCGCTCCCACGCCCGAGCCCGCTCCCACACCCGAGCCTGCAGCCCCCGAGCCGGCTCCCGCACCCGAACCGGTCCCGACACCCGAACCGGCTCCTACACCCGAACCAGCTCCGACACCCGAGCCAGCTCCGACCCCCGAACCGGCACCGGCACCGGCACCGGCACCCGAGCCCGCACCGGTCGCGACTTCCTCTGCAGTGCAACAGCATTCGGAACCATCGCTCTCTCACGAGGATTTTCCGCCGGAGCCCGAGGACGAGTACGGCCCGGAACCCGAGCCGGTGTACGAATCCGAGCCCGAGCATGTCGCGGCACCCGCGGCTGCCTCCAACGAGCCGGATGCGGCAGCCGTCCGCGCGGTGTGGTCCGAGGTGCGAACCAAGGTACGAGAGCGAAGCAGGACCGTCGAGGTGATGTTGTCCGGTGCGTCGGTACGCACCGTCGAGAACGGCACCATCACTCTGGGCCACGATTCGGCACCGCTGGCGAAGCGTCTCGAAGAACCCCGCAACGCCGACGTCATTCGGGACGCGTTGCGTGACGTGTTCGGCGTCGAATGGTCGGTGGTCTGTCTGGTGGGTGCTGCGGCACCACCGGAACCGTCATCAGCAAAAAAAGATGAACCGGCAGCGAAACCCGCGTCGCTGCCGAAGTTCTCGAGGCCGAGCCAGGCAGGGGCTCCCCGTCCGACGTCGGACGGTTTCGGTTCAGCGGGCGATGGATCGGACGCAGATATTCCGATGCCCGAGGCCCCGGACTATCCCGATGATCCCGAGCCGGTAGGTCCGCCGCCTCCGGAGACGCCGGAGGACGAGGAAGAACTGCTCAAGGCCGCGGCCGAACCCGCGGACCCGTCGGTTCGTCGGGACCCGGAAACGGTCGCCATGGAGCTGCTGGTGAGCGAACTCGGAGCGGTACCGCTCAAGGAGATCTGAGGCTCAAGCGAGCGTGAGATCGTCGGTGTCGACGAATACCAATCGGCCGCTGTCGAGAGCGACGGCCCAACGCTTGGCGACGGCCCAGTCCCGCGAGGTGCTGTCGGTCGCTTGGACTCCGAAGTCGTCGACGATCGCGCCTGTCTCGTAGGCGTCGGATCCAGAGCTGTCGGCTCCGGACTTGTCGTCGTTGCGAGTGCGTACCTTGACGCGAGCGCCCACGGTCGGTTCGTTGTCGGTTTCCATGGTCGGTCTTCTTTCGCCTTCGGTCGATCTGACGCATCGTAATTTCCCATGACGGGGTCGTTCAAACCTGAACCGCATCGTGGGTCATGCGAAACGCTCGTTTCGGTCCTTATGTCGGATCGGTATGCCAACTTACTGTGGCATGAGCTGAGGTCTGTCATGGCCTCGCACCGACGCGATCGGCCGGCACGGCGATCGCGACAAGATCGAGTATGTGGAAGGAACTGCGCGCTGTGACTACAGAGGCATTCATTTACGAGGCCATCAGGACTCCCCGAGGTAAAGGAAAGAACGGCTCCCTGCATTCGGTGAAGCCGATTTCCTTGGTGACTGGGCTGATCGACGAGCTTCGTCGACGTTTCCCCGACATGGACGAGAACCGAATCTCCGACCTCATCCTGGGCGTGGTCTCGCCCGTCGGAGATCAGGGTGCCGACATCGCCCGCACGGCCGTGCTCGCAGCCAAGATGCCCGACACCGTCGGCGGCTTCCAGCTCAACCGCTTCTGCGCGTCGGGCCTCGAGGCCGTCAACCTGGCCGCGCAGAAGGTGCGCTCGGGCTGGGACGAACTGGTCGTTGCCGGCGGCGTCGAGTCGATGTCTCGCGTGCCGATGGGCAGTGACGGCGGCGCCTGGGCCATGGACCCGGCCACCAACTACGACACCTACTTCGCCCCGCAGGGCATCGGTGCCGACCTGATCGCCACCATCGAAGGATTCACCCGCGAGGACGTCGACGCGTATGCAGTCCAGTCCCAGGAGCGCGCCGCAGCGGCGTGGTCCGGTGGTTACTTCGCCAAGTCCGTCGTTCCGGTCACCGACCAGAACGGTCTGCTGATCCTCGATCAGGACGAGCACATGCGTCCGGGCAGCACCGTCGAGTCGCTCGGCAAGCTGAACCCGGCATTCACCGGTATTGCGGCCATGGGCGGGTTCGACGACGTGGCGCTGCAGAAGTACCACTGGATCGAGAAGATCGATCACGTCCACACCGGCGGAAACAGCTCCGGCATCGTCGACGGCGCAGCCCTCGTCCTCGTCGGCAGCGAGCAGGCGGGCAAGGACCTGAACATGGTCCCGCGCGCCCGCATCGTCGCGACGGCCACCAGTGGTGCCGACACGACCATCATGCTCACCGGACCGACCCCGGCGTCGAAGAAGGTTCTCGCCACCGCGGGACTGACCGTCGACGACATCGATCTGTTCGAGCTCAACGAGGCGTTCGCTTCCGTCGTGCTGCGTTTCCAGAAGGATCTGAAGATCCCGAACGAGAAGCTGAACGTCAACGGCGGCGCCATCGCCATGGGCCACCCGCTCGGTGCCACCGGAGCCATGATCACCGGCACCGTGCTCGACGAGCTCGAGCGCCGCGGCGGCCGGTACGCCTTGATCACCCTGTGCATCGGCGGCGGCATGGGCGTTGCCACCATCATCGAGCGAGTCTGAGGTAGAACGATGTCTGACAACATGATTCAGTGGGACCAGGACGCCGACGGCATCGTCGTTCTGACGATGGACGACCCCAACCAGGGCGCCAACACGATGAACCAGCTGTACAAGGACTCGATGGGCGCGACGGTCGACCGCCTCGAGGCCGAGAAGGACAGCATCACCGGAGTCGTGCTGACCTCCGCCAAGAAGACGTTCTTCGCCGGCGGCGATCTGCACACCCTCATCGAAGCCAAGCCCGAGGACGCCCAGCGGGTGTTCGACGAGGTCCAGGAAGTCAAGGGACAGCTGCGTCGGCTCGAGAAGCTCGGTAAGCCGGTCGTGTCCGCCATCAACGGCGCGGCACTCGGCGGCGGACTCGAGATCGCGCTCGCGACGCATCACCGCATCGCGGCCGATGTTCCCGGCGTGCAGATCGGTCTGCCCGAGGTCTCGCTCGGTCTCCTGCCCGGCGGCGGCGGCGTTGCCCGCATCACCCGGCTGCTCGGCATCCAGACCGGCTTCATGACGGTCCTCGCGCAGGGCACTCGGTTCCGTCCGGCCAAGGCTCTCGAAATCGGTCTGGTTCACGAATTGGTCGGCAGCATCGACGAATTGGTGCCCACCGCCAAGGCATGGATCAAGGCCAACCCCGAGGGTGGCGTCGCACCGTGGGACGTCAAGGGTTACAAGATCCCCGGCGGTACGCCGTCGAACCCGAAGCTCGCGCAGATCCTGCCTGCTTTCCCGTCCAACCTGCGCAAGCAGATCAAGGGCGCACCGATGCCGGCTCCGCGCGCGATTCTCGCTGCGGCAGTGGAGGGTGCGCAGGTCGACTTCGACAATGCGTGCACCATCGAGTCGCGGTACTTCACCGAGTTGGTCACCGGTCTGGTGTCCAAGAACATGATTCAGGCATTCTTCTTCGACCTGCAGGCGATCAACGCCGGCAAGTCTCGTCCCGACGGCATCGAGAAGACCACCTTCACCAAGGTCGCGGTTCTCGGCGCAGGCATGATGGGCGCGGGCATCGCGTACGTGTGTGCCAAGGCCGGAATCGACGTGGTGCTCAAGGACGTTGCGATCGAGTCGGCGCAGAAGGGCAAGGCGTACTCCGAGGCCATCGAGGCCAAGGCACTCTCGCGTGGCAAGACCACCCAGGAGAAGTCGGACGCTCTGCTCGCACGTATCCACCCGACCGCCGATGCCAAGGACGTCGAAGGTGCCGACCTCGTCATCGAGGCCGTCTTCGAGTCGGAAGAGTTGAAGCAGAAGGTCTTCCAGGAGATCGAGGACCTCGTCGATCCGACGGCGTTGCTCGGTTCCAACACCTCGACGCTGCCCATCACGAGCCTCGCTCAGGGCATCAAGCGTCAGGAAGACTTCATCGGAATCCACTTCTTCTCACCGGTGGACAAGATGCCGCTGGTGGAGATCATTCGCGGCGAGAAGACATCGGATGCCGCTTTGGCCAAGGCATTCGACCTGGTGCAGCTCATCAAGAAGACCCCGATCGTCGTCAACGACAGTCGCGGCTTCTTCACCTCTCGCGTGATCGGCACCTTCATCAACGAGGCCATCGCGATGTTGGGCGAGGGCGTCGAGCCGTCGACCATCGAGCAGGCAGGTCTGCAGGCCGGTTACCCGGCTGCGCCACTGCAGCTTTCGGACGAGCTCACGCTCAACCTGATGCAGAAGATCCGCAAGGAGACCTACGACGCCATCAAGGCTGCCGGCGGAACTCCCCCCGAGGATCCGGCCGGCGAGGTCATCGACAAGATGGTCGACGAGTTCGAGCGTCCGTCGAAGGCCAAGGGTGCGGGCTTCTACGAGTACGAGGACGGCAAGCGCACCGGGCTGTGGCCCGGACTGCGTGATGCGTTCAAGTCGGGTTCGGCGGACATCCCGTTCGAGGACCTCAAGGAGCGCATGCTGTTCATCGAGGCCATCGAGACGCAGAAGTGCTTCGACGAGGGTGTCCTGAACACCACCGCCGACGCCAACATCGGCTCGATCTTCGGCATCGGCTTCCCGGCATGGACGGGTGGCGTGCACCAGTACGTCGTCGGCTACCCGGGTGGTCAGGCCGGATTCGTCGCTCGCGCGGACGAATTGGCCAAGAAGTACGGCGAGCGCTTCCAGGTTCCGGCCTCGCTGCGCTGACCCCATGTGAGTGGAAACGCGTAGCAGGCTACGAGTTTCCACTCACATGCGCGTAGCGCTCTCACCCGCGATGCGCGATCAACCTCTCGGCGCCGTCTGTGAATTGTTGCTTCATCAATTCGCAGGCGGCGTCGATGTCGTTTCGAATCAGGGCCGCGATCAGATCCTCGTGATTGCGCACGGCTGCTCGGCCCCAGTCGCGGTCGGTGGCGTAGAGACGGGTCGGGGTGTAGCGGGTGGCGTTGTTGAGAAACCACGCCAACTTGGACGACTCGGCCAGACGGTTCAGCACGCGATGGAACTCGAACTCGATGTTCTCGACGTCCTCGGCCCGGCCGTTCTCGACGGCGACCGACAGGGCAGCGGTCAGCTCGGCGAGCCTGTCGAGTTCGACCTCGGTGATCTTCGGTGCCGCCCGGCGCACGAGTTCGACCGCGATCTGCCCCTGCAGCCAGAAGATGTCGACGATGTCGCTCGGCGTCAGCGCAGACACCACATAGCCGCGGTGGGGGACGAGCTCGACGATGCCCTCACCGCGCAAGGTCAGTAGCGCCTCACGCACAGGTGTGACGCTGACGCCCAGCTGAGCTGCGGTCTCGTCGAGCCGGATGAAGTCTCCCGGACTCACCTCTCCGGACATCACCAGGTGCCGGACGTGGCTGGCGACTTCCTCGGACAACTGCGGCCGTCGCCTCAGAGCCGTCCGCTTGTCTGCCATGTCGAAAAGCCAATCACACCGCGGGCTTGGTCCGGAGCACAACCTTCGCGACGGGTTCGACGACGCGAGCAGCGATCGGCCCCAGGATGGCCATCAGCAGCACGTATGCGGTCGCCAGGGCTGCCAGTTCGCCTTCGACAGCTCCTGCGGCGACGGCCAGTCCGGCAATGACGATGGAGAACTCTCCGCGCGCCACCAGAGCCGCACCGGCGCGTAGTCGTCCCGGCCTGCCGATTCCCTGCCTACCTGCCGCCCACCAGCCCGTCGCGATCTTGGTCGCGGCGGTGGTGACGGCGAGGACGACGGCCCAGCCCAACACGGGCGGGATGGTCGACGGGTCGGTGCCCAGACCGAACACGACGAAGAACATCGCAGCGAACAGGTCGCGTAGGGGTTCGAGGACGCGGGTCGCGTTGTCGGCCGTCGAGCCCGAGATCGCGATTCCCAACAGGAACGCGCCGACGGCCGCCGAGACTTGCAGTTCCGACGCGATGCCGGCCACCAGCAGGGCGGATCCGAGGACTTTGAGCAGGACGATTTCGCGGTCGGGACTGTCGACGATCGCCGAGACGAATCTGCCGTATTTCAGCGCGACGACCAACACGAAGGTGATGACGAACAGTGAGATGCCGAGGGCTTCGAGTCCGCCGAGGAAGCTGACTCCGCTCAGGACGGCGGTGAGGATCGGGAGGTAGATGGCCATCGCAAGGTCTTCGAACACCAGGATCGACAGTACGACGGGGGTTTCACGGTTTCCCAGTCGGCCCAGGTCGGTGAGAACTTTGGCGATGATTCCCGACGACGAGATGTAGGTGACGCCGCCCATCACGAGCGCCCCGACTCCGCCCCAGCCGAGCAGCAGCGCGACGACGGCACCGGGCGCGAAGTTGAGGACGATGTCGACCAGACCGGCCATCCACGATCGACGCAGGCCGGTGACGAGCTCTGTTGCGGTGTATTCGAGGCCGAGCAGCAGCAACAGCAGGATGACGCCGATTTCGCTGGCGATCTCGCTGAACTCGTCGATGCCGCCGAGGTTGACGAAGCCGCCGTTGCCGAAGGCCAGTCCGCCGAGCAGGTAGAACGGGATGGGGGAGACGCCGATCCGGCCGGCGAGGCGAGCGAGAAGTCCGAGAACGAAGAACACGGCACCCAACTCGGTGAGGGCGAGCGCGCTCTCGGCCACGGGTCAGCCCCGACTGATCTCAGGCATTGCCGAGCAACTTGGCTGCTGCGTCCAGTCCGTCCGCGGTGCCGACGGCGACCAGCAGGTCACCTGCGGCGAGCGTGAAGTCGGGGGTGGGAGACGGTTGTACCTGGCCGGCGCGCATGACAGCGACGACGGATACTCCGGTCTTGGTGCGCATGGCGGTGTCGCCGAGTGTGCGGCTGACGAACCGTGAATTCGCGCGAATGGGGAGTTGACGAGTGTTGATTCCGGGGAGGTCGCGATGCTCTTCCCCGAGCTGAGCAATGAGTTGCGGCGACCCGAGCAGATTGCCCAGGGCCGCCGCTTCCTCATTGCTCAGGGTGATGGACGCCTGCGTCGCATCGGGGTCGTCCTTGCGCGAAACGATCAACTCGTTCGCGCCGTCCTTGCGGGTGATGACGCCGATGCGGCGCCCGGAAGCGAGGGCAAAATCTTTCCGCACCCCGATTCCGGGCAGCAGGGTCACTTCGACGTTCATGGTCGAAATGCTAGCCCTGCAGGCAACGCGTTATCGCAGGATCAGGAGTGGAGCCTGCAGGAACGACCCATGAAAATGTGAATCAGGATGCGACGGCAGCGAGCAGCGCCTCGCGCTGGTTTGCGCCGAGGCCGCCGATGCGGCGCGTATCTGCGATGGACAGCTGCTCGAGCAGCTGTGCGGCGCGCACGGATCCAACGCCCGGCAGGGCCTTGATCAGCGCGGACACCTTGGTCTTCTTGACGATCTCGTCGTTCTCCGCCTTGGCGAGGACGTCAGCGACGCTCAGTTCGCCGGACTTGACGGATGCGAGCAGCTTCGACCGCGCAGTGCGTGCCTCGGCCGCCTTGGCCAGCGCCGCGGTGCGCTGTTCCGGTGTCAATACTGGTAAAGCCATGGCCTGTTCTCCTCGATTGTGGTGACCCGTCGCTCGTTGACAGGTCTCGACCCTCTTGCATCGTGCCTGGTGGCTCTTCCAATCTAACCGAACAACACGGGTGTCATTCACGGTCGAACCACCGAACCTCCCTCGCCAGGCTACGTCCTATCCGATTCGGGGTGTGCCCCGACCAGCACTTCGGCCTTCCGGAGCCGGTGTGTGCTGGGTGTTCGACGCCTCGAGCCGGCTCGGTCGGGAGCGGTCGCGTGCGTTTTTCGAGGGGCGACGTCGAGTGCCGTGCCGCGGGTTACGGGCAGCGTACCCATATCCGAACGGTCGGTCGGATTGTTATTCTGGCGGCATGATGCGAACCCGAGGACTGCTGGCCGGACTGGCCGCGTCGATGCTCCTGCTCGTCGGCGCGGGTACCGCGGCCGCTGCTCCGATCAACGTTCCGTGGTCACCCGACGACGCGCTCGATTCGGAGGTCAGCTTCGAGTCCGGTGGCATCACCTTCTACGGCAGCCTTCGCATGCCGGTCGGCGAGACCCGCGGCGTGGCATTGGTGCTGCCGGGCAGCGGGCCGACCGATCGCAACGGGAACTCGGGTGATCTGCAGCTGAACACGACCGCATACGTCGCCGACGAGTTGTCCCGACGCGGTATTGCGAGCCTGCGTTTCGACAAGCTCGGGAGCGGCCGCACCGGCCTGGCCGGGGTGGATCCGAACAACCCGCCCGGCTTCGATGCGCAGGTCGACAATGCCGCGGACGCACTGGCTTTCCTGCAGCAGCGCACCGGTGTCGGGGCGGATCGCACGACGGTGATCGGGCACAGCGAGGGTGCACTGACGGCACTGCGCCTTGCTGATGCCGACAGCGCGGCGTTCACCCATGTCGGCCTGCTCGAGCCGTTGTCGATCCGTTACCTGGATCTGCTGACCGCGCAGGTCGATCGCAACATCGGCGAGGCCGTGGCGGTCGGCCAGTTCACCGAGGAGCAGGCCGCGTCGTCGCGGGATCGCTTCGCGCAGGCCGTCGCCGATATTCGCGCGGGACGACCGCTGTCTGCCGAACCCGACCCGATCGTCGACGGTCTGGGACTGCGGCAGAGCGCCACCTTCCTGCGGGAAGCGGATGCCACGGACCCGGCGGATCTGGCTGCCGCGCTACCGGACTCGTACTCCTCGTTCCTGACCTGCTCGGACAAGGACCTGAACGTGTCCTGCGGCCAGGTCGAGAACGTGCGAGTGGCCCTGGGCCACACCGATCTCCACTTCGCGCACTTCGCCAACAGCTCGCACATGCTGGGCGAGCTCGGCCCGCTGCCCGCCGATCCGAACACCGCCCTGGCGCCGCTGCCGCTCTCGGGGGAGTTTCGCGATGCGTTCGGTCGGTGGGTGGACGGACTCTGACCCGTCGAGTTGGCAGTTACGTCGTCGCTACCGGACAACCGCGAATCGGTGATGCGGCCTGGGTGCCCAGATCTTTCGGGCTGTACCCGACGGGATAGCCGGGGTAGGTCTTGTTGCCTGCGTCGGCCGTAGTGCGTGAGTGTTTTCTCGTGGGCAGGAAGCGCTCCACGCGGGCCTTGGTCCGCAGCGCCCGCACCGCGGCCCGTTCCAGCGTGGGTGAGCCGGCGGGGAAGCCGAATGCGTTCGCCATCCGATCGTCGAGCAACGCGAACACGCCCTGCCGGACGGCCGGGGTGAGCGCGGCGGGAAACCACGAGCAGTAGAGATCGAGGGTGTAGGTGCCGATGCGGCGGTTGTCCTCGCTGAAGCGGAACGTGCGTTCTTCGTAATCGAGCTTGAACTGTGCGAACTCGGTGTACGACTCCGGAATGTCTTTGATGCCCATGCGTTTACCCACTTCGCTGTAGAAGTGGAAGGTCGCGAGCCGCTCGTGGGGATGCAGGCGACGCCACCCGTAGGTGTCGATCCATTCGATGGGCTCGTAGATGAACGTCGTGAGCACGTACAGCATGTCGTCGTTGCAGATGTCGTACTGCGCGTGCATTCGATTGACCGTCCGCAACGATTCGCGACCTCGTTCGGAGTCGTATCCGTGTTCGACCATTTCCGACATCAGCAGCGAGGTGTCGTCGTACCGCTTCTGCGGTCGCTTCTCGAACTCGCCGGTCCGGGCCAGCAGAGCGGAGATCGTCGGCACGCAATACGTTCGGAACAAGGCGAATTCGAGGGCCCGCTGATAATCCCAGGGGAACTCGTACCCCGCGGTGATCCGGTGAATGGTGTGACAGTCGCGGACCGGGTCGAGTTCCTCGACGCGGCGCAACCACCCGTATCGACCCCGACCCGGCGCGATGTCCATGGTCAGCCTCGTCCGTGGCGAAGTTTGAGCGCCAGCACCGAGAGCTTCATGTTCCGGGCTTTGCGCTTCATCGTCAGCAGATCGATCGGTGCCGCGAAGCCCTGCACGGTCAGTGATTTGACGGTGCTGAATTCACGAAGACCGTCGTCGCCGTGGATGCGCCCGAAGCCCGAGTCGCCCGTTCCGCCGAACGGTAGGGCCGGGACGCCGGCGAAGCCCAGCACCGAATTGACCGTCACGACACCACAATCGAGCTTCTCGGCGGCGCGTCGCCCGACCGCGGTGTCCTTGGTGAACACCGATGCACCCAGACCGTAGGAGGACGCGTTGGCACGGGCGATGGCCTCGTCCAGGTCGCGGACCTTGTTGACGACGACGGTGGGCCCGAACGTCTCCTCGGTGATCGCGGTCGAATCCTCGGGAACGTCGGTGAGGACGACGGGGTCGATGTACGGCCCGTGCAGTGAGTCGAGACCTCCCACCAATGCGGTACCGCCCTTGGCCAACGCATCCTCGATCTGGCCGCGGACGATGTCGCTCTGCTTGCCCAGCGTCATCGGGCCGTAGGACGAGGTCTTCGATCCACCGGGCTTCAATTCCTTGACCGCCCTGGTGAATTCGGCGACGAACCGGTCGTACACCGGGGCGGCGACGTAGATTCGTTCGACTCCGGCGCAGGTCTGCCCGGCATTGCCCATCGCGCCGAACGTCGCGAACTCCACGGCCGCAGAGATATCGGCGTCGGCGTCGACGAGCATCGCGTCCTTACCGCCGCACTCGGCGATCAGCGGCGTCAACGATTTCGCGCACGTGGCCATGACTTTCTTGGCCGTCGCGGTCGAGCCGGTGAACGCGATCTTGTCGACGCCGGCCTCGACCAGGGCAGTGCCGGTGGAACCGTCGCCGGTGATCGTCTGGAACACCGGGTGGGGAGCGGCGAGCGACTGCCACTTCTCGGCCAACCAGACCCCAACACCCGGAGTGAGTTCGCTGGGCTTGAAGACGACGGTGTTGCCTGCGGCGAGGGCGTACGCGATCGACCCCATCGGGGTGTAGAGCGGGTAGTTCCACGGCCCGATGACGCCGACGACGCCGAACGGGCGGTAGCTGACGTAGGCCTTCTGGTTGATGGCGAGCAGACCCGATCCGACCCTGCGCTGTTTCAGGGTCTTGCCGGCGTGGCGCGCCGCCCAATCGATGTGCTCGACGCCCAACATGACTTCCAGCAGGGAGTCCTCGTCCGGCTTGCCGGTTTCGGCGGCGATGACGGCGGCAAGGCTCGCGGCGTCGCGGGCGATCGCGGTCTTGAATTCCAGGAGCCACCGCTTACGGCCCTCGAATCCCTGCGCGTCCCACCACCGGGCGGCCGAGCGAGCGCGGGCCACGGCGATCTCGACCTCGGCGGCGTCGGCGATCGGGTACGTGGCGAGTGCGAGACCCGTTCTGGGATCGAGGCTTTCGAAGGTGCTCTCGTTCGTTCGTTCGATCTGGTCCGTCACGGGCTCTATCCTCCAGCAGATCGCATCACATATATTTGATGTGATTCAATGTTGTCCAGGACACACTATGCGTCCGTCACCGTTGCAACAACCCCCGCCGCCCCGCTGTGCAGGAGATGTGGAATGAGCCTCGATCTCACGCGCACGGCATCATCGAAACAGCCGATTCCGCGACGTCCGCAGTTGTCCGAGGACGTCGCCGTGAGCATCCGCCGAAGGATCGTCGCCGGTGCGCTGAAGCCGGGGACGTTCGTCCGCATCGACGAGACCGCAGCCGAGTTGGGAGTCAGTGCCACCCCGGTACGCGAGGCGCTGGTGTCGTTGCGCGGCGAAGGGTTGCTCGAATCGGTCCCGCATCGGGGCTATCGCGTCGTCGAACTGACACGGCGGGACATCGACGACATCTTCTGGTTGCAGGGCACAATCGCCGCGGCATTGGCCGAGCGGGCATCCCGCGGGGTCACCGCGGAGCATCTCCAGCAGTTGACCACCCTCAACGACGACCTACGCGACGCCGTGACACGCACCGACGCCGATGCCGTCGAACGGTGCGAGTTCGAGTTTCACCGCGCCATCAACAAGATCGCAGGCGGCACCACATTGGCGTGGTTTCTGCTCGGTGCCGTCAAGTACACCCCGACGCATCTACATGCGTCCGACACCGACTGGGGACGACGGGCGGTACGCGGCCACGAGGAATTGATCGAGGCGATGCGTCGAGCCGATCACCGGGCCGCCGGTGAACTGATGCGACATCAGTTCACCGACGCAGCGACCCTGGTTCGATCGTTCAGCTGAGTCCGCTCAGCTCAGGTGATGCGGCTGGGGGTGCGACTTGTGCCCCTCGTCCGAGCCCTCGTTGTCCTGATGACCGTTCGACGTGCCCTGCGCTCCTGTTCCCGCCGGAACCATCGAGATGATCACCGACTTCGAAGTAGGGCAGTTGCTCTGCAGCGCAGTCGAATCCAACGGAATCAGCGGATTGGTCTCGGGGTAGTACGCAGCAGCCGACCCACGCGGGGTGTCGTACTCGACGATGCGGAACGACGGCGCGCACCGTTCCACGTCGTCGTCGTCCCACTTGGTGACCAGATCGACCATGTCGCCGTCGCGGAAGCCGAGCGTCGAGATGTCTTCTCGGTGCACGAAGATCACGCGTCGGCCGTTCTCGATTCCGCGGTAGCGATCGCTGAGGCCGTAGATCGTCGTGTTGAACTGATCGTGGCTGCGCAACGTCTGCAGAATCAGATGGCCGGGCGGAACCTGCAGCACGTCGATCGGCGAAACGGCGAATTCGCCCTTCCCGCTCTTGGTTTCGAACGTCCTGCTGTCGCGAGGGGGATGCGGTAGAACGAAGCCGCCGGGGCGTCGAACATTGACCTCGTACCCTTCGCAACCGGCGACGACGCGCGAGATGTGCGTGCGAATGTTGCGGTAGTCGTCGCGGAAACCCTTCCAGTCGAGACCGTATCGGTCGCCGAGTGTCGCCTCGGCGATTCCGCTGACGATCGCGACCTCCGAGCGCAGGTACGGGCTCGCGGGCTTCAGCGGTCCTCGTGACGAGTGCACCGAGCAGGTGGAGTCCTCCACCGAAATCCATTGCTCACCACTGGCTTGCACGTCCTTCTCGGTGCGTCCGAGGGTCGGCAGAATGAGAGCGGTCTCGCCGCAGACGAGATGCGAACGGTTGATCTTCGTGGAGATCTGCACGGTCATGCGCATCTTGCGCAGCGCCTCGAACGTGACGTCGCTGTCGGGCGTCGCCTGTACGAAGTTGCCGCCGAGGCCGAGGAAGAAATGGGCCTTGCCGTCGCGCATGGCGCGGATCGAGTCGACGGTGTCCAAGCCGTGCTCACGGGGCGGCTCGAAGTCGAACTCTGCCGCCATGGCGTCGAGGAAGGCCACCGGAGGGCGCTCCCAGATGCCCATCGTTCGGTCGCCCTGCACGTTCGAATGGCCACGAACCGGAAGCAAACCGGCACCGGCCTTACCGATGTTTCCTTGCGCGAACGCGAGATTGGTGACTTCCTTGATGGTGGCGACGGCATTGCGATGCTGCGTCAGACCCATCGCCCAGCAGAAGACGGTGGCCTTGGAGTCGCGCAGCATCTCGGCGGCCTCGGTGATCTGCTGCATCGACAGGCCGGTGACCTCGGTGACGAGATCGAAATCGACCTCGGCAACGTGTGCCTTCCACTCGTCGAATCCGACGGTGTACTCGCCGAGGAATTCGTGATCGAGGGCGTCCCACTTCACCAACAGCGCCCCGAGGGCCTGGAACAGAGCAAGGTCGCCGTTGAGCTTGATCGGCAGGTGCAGATCCGACAGATCGGTACCGGGACCGACCATGCCGCGCGGTGTCTGGGGGTTCTTGAAGTTCAGCAGTCCCGCTTCGCGAAGGGGATTGATGGACAAGATCTTTGCGCCGTTCTGCTTCGCCAGCTCGAGGGCGGAGAGCATGCGCGGGTGATTCGTGCCGGGATTCTGGCCGGCCAGGATGATCAGTTCGGCGTTGTGTACGTCGTCGAGCGTGACGCTGGCCTTGCCGATGCCGATGGATTCCTGCAGCGCAATGGACGTCGACTCGTGACACATGTTGGAGCAGTCGGGCATGTTGTTGGTGCCGAACGACCGAGCGAACAACTGGTAGATGAACGCGGACTCGTTGGACGCACGACCCGAGGTGTAGAAGATGGCCTCGTCCGGGCTGGCCAGGCTCTTCAACTCGTCGCCGATCAGACGGAACGCATCGTCCCATTCGATGGGCTCGTAGTGGCTACCGCCGGGGAGCTTGATCATCGGATGCGTGATGCGGCCCTGCTGACCCAGCCAGTGTTCGGTGTGCGCATCGAGCTTGGCAATGCTGTGCTGCGCGAAGAACTCCGGAGTGGCCCGCGTGGTCGTCGCCTCCTCGGCGACGGCCTTGGCACCGTTCTCGCAGAACTCGGCGGCGTGCCGATGACCCGGATCGGGATCGGGCCACGCGCAGCTCATGCAGTCGAAGCCCTCGGCCTGGTTCAGCTTGAGGAGCGTCTGCGCG
The DNA here is from genome assembly GCF_002258465.1 of Rhodococcus sp. 05-2256-B1. Taxonomy (NCBI): domain Bacteria; kingdom Bacillati; phylum Actinomycetota; class Actinomycetes; order Mycobacteriales; family Nocardiaceae; genus Rhodococcus; species Rhodococcus sp. 05-2256-B1. The sequence goes on from NZ_NOZA01000021.1 coordinate 234,042, forward strand.
GTGCGCTTGGGACCCATGTGTCCCAGCGCGCGCTTCATCGACACCGCGACGGCGGTGGCACCTGCCGCATGGGTCTTCGGCTTCTCGATGTCGAGCTCGGCCTCGTCGACGTCGCTGTCGGTGCGTCTCATGCGGGTCCCTTCGTTGCGTTACCCCCGCCCTCGACCATAGCCGTAGGCTCAGCCGGCGAGGAGTGCGGTCACCAAATCCACGTACTGCTGTTTCGCCGAATCCTGGCTCGTGCCTTCGAGCTTCGCCCAGGCATCGAACTTCGCCCGATTCACCATGTCCAGCCGTCCGGGACGCTTACCCGTCACGTCTCCGATCGAACCTTGCTTGAAGAGCGAGTACAGGCGCAGCAGATCGTCGTTGCTCGGCTTGGACGTGAGCTTCTTGACGTCAACCTGCGCATCGGCGAACGACTGGTCGAGATCGGACATGAACGAGCTCCTTCGGCTGTAGGTGCCGTCATCCTTGCACGGCGGCCTGCTCGAGGATGCGAATACAGTGCGCGACGAGAGCGTCGCGAGTGGCGTCGAGGGTGCCGTCCAGAAAACCGATGAACAGCGCCGTCAACGCGCCGACGGTTCCGACGGCGACGAGCTGCCGGTCGACGGACTCGGGTAGCCGGGCACGAACCAGTTCGACGAACCCGGGCAGTAGGTCGAGTCCGCGTCGGCTCAGCGCAGGTTCGGCCAACGGAGCGATCAGCAGCACTCGTCCCATCCGAGGCTCGTCGACGACGATTTCGACGAACGCCCGGACGGGCGCGGCCACGGCGTCCTCCGGTGATGCTCCGGCGACGGCGTCCTCCAGGGCCTCCTGCGCTCGGGCCCCTACCCAGGCGTAGACCGCGCGAACGAACGTGTCGCGATCGGTGAAGCTCTCGTAGAAGTAGCGCTCGGTGAGTCCGGCTGCGCGGCACACGGCGCGGACGTTGACCGCGGGTCCCTCCTGCGCGCCGAGGAGTTCGATCCCGGCGTCGAGCAACGCGTCGTATCGCTTGGATCTGCGCTCTTCCAACTGTTGACTACGCATGTTGTCGAGGCTACTTTGACAACATGCGTAGTCAGTTCGATCGACCCGTCCCACTCGGTCCCGACTCGCTCACCTGGAAGTACTTCGGTGACTGGCGCGGGATGTTGCAGGGCGTGTGGGCGGGGTCGATGCAGAACATGCACCCGGGCCTCGGAGCGGGCGTCGAACAGCATTCGACGTTCTTCGACGAGCGATGGCAGCGCCTCTACCGATCCCTGTATCCGATCGGGGGAGTGGTGTTCGACGGCGACCGCGCCGAGGAAACCGCTCGCCAGGTTCGCGGCTACCACAACGACATCAAGGGAATCGACTCGAAAGGGCGCACGTATCACGCCCTCGATCCCGACACCTTCTATTGGGCACACGCGACGTTCTTCATGGGCACGGTGCTCACCGCCGACCGTTTCATGGGCGGACTGACCGAAACGCAGAAAGTGCAATTGTTCGACGAGCACGTGCAGTGGTATCGGCTCTACGGCATGAGCATGCGATCGGTGCCCGAGACCTGGGCCGAATTCCAGAAGTACTGGGAGCACATGTGCACACACGTGCTGGAAGACAACATGGCTGCACGTGGAGTACTGGATCTGTCCGCGCTCGGCCCGCCGCCGTATGCCTCCTGGCTGCCGGAACGAGTGTGGGCCGTGCTGCGCAGACCGGTGGCATCGTTGTTCGTCTGGATCACCGTCGGGCTCTACGACCCGCCCGTCCGGGAGCTACTGGGATACACGTGGTCGGAGCGGGACGCACGACGGTTCGCGGTGTTCGGCAGGGCGGTGAACCTGGCGTTCGGGCTGGTGCCGCGTCGTCGCCGACTCCATCCGCGCGCCCGAGCCGGCTGGGATCGTGTCGCGGGCCGCAGGCCGGAATCGGCTCCTCTGGTGCACACGCCTGCCCGCAATCTGCCGCCGGCGCAGCGTCGCTCGCACCCGTCGCACTACAGCCCGAAAGTGTAAGTTTCCGGTCTCCGGGTACGACGCGGGTATGTACAACGTCAGAACTGGCAGCGGGTCGCCGCTGGTCCTCGTCCACGGGCTCGGGTCCTCGTACCGCAACTGGGATCCGATCGTCCCGGCACTCGCGGAGCACCGCGAGGTCATCGCCCTCGATCTCCCCGGGTTCGGACGGACACCGCCGCTGGCCGACGTGTCCATCGCGTCGTTGACCGATGCCCTGCGCGCGTACCTCGACAGCGAGGGATTGTCCGACGCCGATCTCGTCGGCAGCTCGATGGGCGCGCGGATGGTCGTCGAGCTGGCTCGGCGGGGTCACCGGGGGTCGATGGTGGCCCTCGATCCGGGCGGCTTCTGGAACGACCGTCAGGTCAAGGTGTTCGGGGCGACCATCACCGCATCGCTGGCGTTGATGAAGCGGGCGCAAGCGCTGGTGCCCTTCCTGGCCGGGAACCCGATCACCAGAACCGCTGCACTGGCGCAGTTCTCGGCCGCGCCGTGGAAATTGCCGAGCGGACTGGTCGAACGGGAGCTGAAGGGCTTCTCTGCCAAGACTTCACCCTCGCTCGACGCCGCTCGCAAGGCACTGATCCACGGGCCCAAGCAGCAGGGTGCCCCGAAAGGTTCCCTGCAGGGGTCGCTGCTCATCGGCTGGGGCCGTCAGGACAAGGTGACGACGCCCAGCCAGGCAGAGGTGGCGATGCAGCGTTTTCCCGACGCCACCCTGCACTGGTTCGACAAATGCGGACACTTCCCGCACTGGGACCAGCCGACCGAAACCGCCCGAGTCATCCTGCGGGCGACCGGTCGCTAGCTCCCATGTGAGTGGAACCTCGTAGCCCGCTACGAAGTTCCACTCACAAGGCTCAGCCGTTCCACCACGGACGCAGAGGTACGTCGGCTTGACCTTTCGGTCCCAGCTTGACCGCTAGAACCTGGTGCAGCTGAACGACATTGCGCTCGAATCCCAGACGGGACCCGGCCATGTACAGGCCCCAGACACGGGCTGTTCCCTCGCCGGCCTCGGCGACGCACGCATCCCAGTTGTCGACCAGGTTCTGGCACCACCCGGCGAGGGTCAGCGCGTAGTGCTCGCGGAGGTTCTCCTCGTGCCGGACCTCGAGGCCGACGTCCTGGATCTCGGTGATGATGCGACCCGATCCGGTCAGCTCCCCGTCGGGAAAGACGTACCGGTCGATGAAGCTGCCTGCCTTGGCGTGCGCGCGGTTGTCGGGCCGGGTGATCGAGTGGTTCAGCAGTCGACCACCGTCACGCAGCTTGGACTGGATGAACGTGAAGTACGCCGGGTAGTTGCCGACACCGATGTGCTCGGTCAGCCCGATCGACGAGATCGCGTCGAAATTCGTCTCGGGCACGTCGCGGTAATCGGAGAAGCGAACCTCGGCGAGGTCCGACAGCCCCTCGTCTTCGATGGCCTTCTGTGCCCACGAGGCCTGCTCCTGCGAGAGAGTCACACCGATGACCTGAACTCCGCGTCGCGCTGCGTAGCGCACCATCGAACCCCAGCCGCACCCGATGTCGAGCAGCCGATCACCGGGCTGCAGACCCAGTTTGTCGAACACCAACCGATACTTGTTCTCCTGCGCGGCCTCCAGAGACTGCTCGATGTTCTCGAATGCCGCACAGGTGTACGTCATCGAGGGACCGAGGACCATCTCGTAGAACCTGTTGGACACGTCGTAGTGGTGGTGGATCGCTTCGGCATCGCGTGTCTTGGAATGCCGCAGACCTTCGGCGATGCGACGCCACCGTGGAATCGCCTCCTGGGGCGGAGGAGCGATGGGACGCAGCACGTCCCAGCCGAGCGACCGAGCGATCGAGGTCAAGGTCATGGCCGATGGGCGGCGGAAATGGAGCTCGTCGCCCATCAGCGCGAGCAGTTCGTAGGGATCACCGGGATGAACACCGGTGGCCTCCAGGTCGCCGGAGACATAGGCGCGGGCCATGCCGAGATCGCCGGGAGCTGTTGCGAGATAAGTGGTTCCGCGTGGGCTCTTGAGGTTGAGGCCGATCTTGGCATCCTCGGGGCCGGCCACGCTGCCGTCGTACGCGGTGAAACGCAGGGGAATGTTGCCGTCGGAGATCAGCTCGAGGATCTCGGAGATCTTGAGTTTCTGTGGCCCGTTCACCGTGCGATTGCCGGAGTCCTTGAACGTCGTCATTTGCGCTGCACCGCCTTCGAGTACAAATCCAGCAATCGGGATTCGGGATCGTATTTTTTCTTCAGTTCTCTGTATTTCTCGCCGCCGTAGAGAACGGCGAATTCATCCTCGGTGTAGTAAGCATCCGAGTACAGCGATTTATGCCCCTCGAACTCGGTGACCTTCTTCTCGATGGCGCGGTTCGCGGCACCCTCGGGTCGACCGGGCACGATCGGCACCGACGACCAGAAGCCGATGTTGACGTAGGTGCGCTTGGGCTCGAGCGGGTACAGCGGCCACGGCCTGGACGGATCGGCTCCGGGGGCGGCCGGTTCGCGAAGACGCAAGGGGCACAACCACAACGGCTCGATCGGAATCTCGTCGAGAAACCAGCGTACGAATCCGGCGGTGTGTTCGATGGGAACCTCGACGTCCTGTACGACGCGTTCGCGCGGCGGATTTCCCTTGCGCTTCTCGAGTCGATCGGCGATGTCGTACTTGCGATCGAGGCCGATCAACTTCCAGTAGAAGCTGCTGCGCCGGTACTTGCGCGGCCAGAAGCGTCGGATCCGGGGGTTCTGGGTTCCGAACGCACGCGAGCACCAGAACCAGTCGGTATCCCACCGCCATAGGTAATCGTGGATGGTGAGCCGATCGGTCTTCGGAGTGTCCGACGAATGCTGGATCGAACGGTAGAAGATGTCGGCACCGGTGTAGTCGCTGACGGGGCCGGGCTCATCGGTCTGGACCCCGAGAGTGAGGTAGCTTTCGTCGGCGCTGAAGACGACGCCGTCCAGGTACTGAACTTCGATGCCGTCGTACTCACGCCGAGCGACGATGGTGCCCATCGTCGTTTGAAGCGCGTCCAGATCGTGGAATCGCAAGTGGCGCAGGGCAACGAACGGAAGTACCGGCTCGAGTTCGATCTTCAGCCGCGTCGAGTAGCCGAGAGTGCCGTACGAGTTGGGAAAGCCCCAGTACAGGTCCGCGTGCTCGCCCTCGGGTGTTGCCGTGAGGATCTCACCGCTACCGGTGAGGACGTCGATCTCGAGTACCGACTCGTGCGGAAGCCCGCTGCGGAACGACGTCGACTCGATGCCGAGTCCGGTGACCGCGCCGCCGAGGGTGATCGTCTTGAGCTGCGGAACGACGAGAGGGGCGAGGCCGTAGGGCAGCGTCGCGTCGACCAGATCCTCGTACGTGCACATCCCCGCCACGTCGGCGGTGCGAGCCGCGGCATCGACGGTGACGACCTTGCTCAATCCCGAGACGTCGAGTCCCGGCGTCTTCGAGGTCGTCCTGGCCCGAAACAGGTTGGACGTCTTCTTAGCCAGACGCACCGTCGCGTCGGTCGGTATTGCGCGATAGCTGCGAAGCAACTTCTCGACACCCGACCGATGCGCTGCGTAACCGCTCTCCCTCGGTTCTGGCCGTCGTCCGAGAAGAGCATTCACTGAAGCCACGAGTAGACGCTATATCTCGTACTGCTCGGTATCCACGGAAGCTGCCGACGGTCCGGTGAAACTTCATGCAACTGTTGTCGAATCGGACGGCTCAAACAGAACTATTCGGACAAATGGTTGCATCATGCATGTGTTTTTCGATGACAACTGATCGTATGTGAACCACCTCACACACCTTCGGCCGTAGTGCCGACATCGGGAGCGACGCGAGGCAGGATGGAGAACGCAACCCCAATCGACTCGAAGGAGAACGTTCTCGTGGCTCAGGTCAGCGCATCCAGTTCCGCCACCATCGCCACCACACCCAATCAGGTGCTCGCCGCGCTCGCCGACTACGAAACCGTGCGGCCCCGCATCTTTCCCGAGCAGTATCGCGACTACCGGGTGGTGCAGGGCGGACAAGGCGACGGCACCGTGGCCGAATGGACCCTGCAGGCCACCGAGAAGCGAGTGCGCAACGTGAGCGCCTCCGTCACGGTCTCCGGCTCGACCATCACCGAACGCGACGCCAACTCCTCCATGGTCACCACCTGGACCGTCGCCCCCGAAGGCAACGGCACTGTCGTCACCACGACGACCGAGTGGACGGGTGCCGGAGGAATCGGCGGATTCTTCGAGAAGACGTTCGCGCCCCTCGGATTGAAGAAGATCCAGGCCGCGACCCTCGACAACCTGCGCCGCGAGTTGATCTAGACCCGCTCGAAATCCGGTTCTTCGATCAACGCCAACGTGCCGACCACCACGGTGCGCATCGACCACAGAAACATCCCGTCGGGTCCACGGTCGACCGTGTCGTAGGCCCCCGGCAGGGTGTCGAGGTCGGTGCGCGCCGCGATCGCGTCGTCGTACTCACGGTCGCGGCGATCGGCGTTGTACACCATCTGCGCCAACGCCAGTGCATGTTCGCTGACGGTGATGACGGCCCACGTCGCCTGCTTGGAAGTCAGTTCGTAGCGCACTCGATATCGGGTCTGCACGGTGTCGGCCATGCGCAGCGCGTCGACGGAACTGGGAGTCAGTCCGATCAGGTACTCGGCGATGCCCGGGTTCTCGAGTACGAGCACCCGCAGTGCAGACGAGAGTCCCAGCAACGCGTCGTGCATCGGCTCGTCGTCTCCGGGGAGCGGCGGCGACCACCGGCGCAGGATCTCCTCGGCGACCAGGGCCTTGAGCGCGGTCGGGCCGTCGATGTTGTTGTAGATCGCGACGATCGATACGCCCAGCGCGTCGGCGACCGACTTCACCGTCACCTTGGGCAGCGTCAGGGCGATGCCCGCCTCGGCCATGGTTTCGGGAGTCACTCGGCGCTTGCGAGGGGTCGAGCTCGCCGGCGCGTTCATGCCCTCAGGCTACGTGGGCTCAGAACTGACGGAACGTCAGCCGAGTGTCGAACCCGATCGTGCGGCCGAACGTCGTCCGACACCGTGCGACTACGCTGGAGGTCGCTTCGACCCACGCGAGAGGACGGCACAGTGCAACCCGGTGAACAGCCCGACATGGCCTCGATTCTGCAGCAGGCTCAGCAGATGCAGCAGCAACTGATGGCGGCACAGGCGGAGATCGCCGAAACCGAGGTCACCGGCCAGGCCGGCGGCGGACTCGTCGTGGCGACCGTCAAGGGAACGGGCGAAGTGGTCGGACTGACCATCGACCCCAAGATCGTCGATCCCGACGACGTCGAGACACTGCAGGACCTGGTGATCGGTGCCATCGCCGACGCGTCGAAGGCAGCGCAGAACGTAGCGAGCGAGAAGCTCGGCCCCCTCGCAGGCGGCCTCGGCGGCGGCTCCCTCGGACTACCCGGCTTCTAGGCGAGACGAGTGTACGAAGGTCCCGTACAGGATCTGATCGACGAGCTGGGAAAGTTTCCCGGCGTCGGTCCGAAGAGCGCTCAGCGCATAGCGTTTCACCTCCTGGCCGTCGAGCCGCCCGAGGTCGATCGCCTCATGCGCGCGCTGCAGCGCATCCGCGACGGCGTGCAGTTCTGCATCGTCTGCGGGACCGTATCGGACAAGGAACTGTGCCGAATCTGCGCCGACTCCCGACGTGACAGGTCCATGATCTGCGTCGTCGAAGAGCCCAAAGACGTTCAGGCCGTGGAACGTACGCGCGAATTCAAAGGCCGATACCACGTACTCGGCGGAGCGCTCGACCCACTCAACGGAGTGGGCCCCGACCAGCTGCGCATCCGAGAGTTGTTGACCCGCGTGGGAACTCAGGACGACGGCGTCGACGTCACCGAGGTCATCATTGCCACGGACCCCAACACCGAGGGCGAAGCAACGGCTACGTATTTGGTGCGGATGATGCGCGATTTCCCCGGTCTCGCCATCACCCGTCTCGCCTCCGGCCTGCCGATGGGCGGAGACCTCGAATTCGCCGACGAACTGACACTCGGCCGAGCTCTCACCGGTAGGCGTCGTATGTGAGAGCGGCTTCGCCGCACGTGCGTGGAAGTTCGTAGCAGGGGTCGAGTTTCCACTCACGACCCTTTCTATCCACAGCCTGTGGATAGATTCTGACGCGGTCACCGTAAACCGGCAATCCTGAGGTACATGAGGACGAGACCGGCGGGTGCCTGGCAGCGACTACTGGACGATCAGCACGGAATCATCACCACGAAGCAAATGCACGAGAACGGGGTCAACAAGGACTCCATCGACCACTGTGTGGAAACTGGGCAGTGGCTCAGGGTGTTTCGCGGAGTCATATCGGTGACCAACGGGCCGCTGACTCGTGAGATGCAGCTGTCGGCGGCATTGTTGTTCGCGGGCCGGGGAGCGTTGCTCAGCCACACCACCGCCGCTGAGGAGTGGGGGTGGCGGCGGGTCAGTTCTGGGCCGGTTCATCTCACCGTTCCCTACGGGTGCTCGGCAATCAGCAGGCCGCCGACAATGCGACACGCCAAGCAGAACTTCACGTCGGAGAGCAATGAACAAATTCATCCCGGCGTGATCGTGCACCGTTCCCGAGCCATGAGCCACATCGGCGTCGAGACGAATCCGGCGCGAACGAGCGCTGCCGACACGGTGCTGGATCTGACAGTCGCAGAACCGTCGTCGAGGCAGGCGGTGATCACGCTGGTTTCAGCGATGTCATCGGGCGGCGTGAACGTCGCGGCAATGACGCGCAAGATCGAGGTCCGACGGCCGATGCGCTACCTGAAGGCGATTCTGCACACGTTGGCTCTCATGCGCGACGGGGTCCATTCTGCGCTGGAGCACCGCTACGTGCTCGATGTCGAACAGGCGCACGGACTTCCGGCCGGGAAGCGGCAGGCACCGGTCTTCGTCGACGGCCGTCAGCTCTTCGAGGACATTCGTTACGAAATATGCGACCTCATCGTCAGGCTGGACGGCCAGGCTTTCCACTCCGCCAAGCAGCGGCGTTTTCGCGATCGACGACGCGACAATGCCGCGGAACTACGGAACCTGCCGCGGCTGATGTACGGCTGGCACGAAGTGACCGAAGACCCGTGCGGTGTGTACCGCGAAGTCCGCGAGGTGCTGGTCAGGGAGGGATGGAACGACTCGTCGTATCCCTGTGAACGGTGCACGTCGTGAGTGGAAAATCGTAGTGGGCTACGGGCGGATTCGAGCGGTGGTTGCAACGTGCCTGATCATTAGGGATGTTTGCGATGGTTCACCCGGGTTTCTCACATCAGGTTCGGATGACGTTCT